>JACIWM010000032.1 GCA_014360945.1 Candidatus Bipolaricaulota bacterium | reverse complement strand
CGGAGTTCTGCCTTCCCCTCGTAAACGAGAAGATAAACGGGTTCCGGTGCTTTTCCGAAAATGAAAAGACCGTCGTAGCCGGAGCGGCCAAGCTCGTGGCCTAAAAATCCGCCCACATAGGAATCGGCGATGGAGCGGGTCTTAGGGGAGATGGCCATCACCACGTGTCTTCCCGCTCCCGCCAGGCCTGTCCCCTGAAAAGGCCCAGTGGCAAAGACGAGGGCGTTCTCCGGGGAAAACGGATCGGTTCCCGGCGGCACATGTTCCAAAAGGAGGCGCGCGGCCATTCCCCGCCCGCCCAGATGCAATTCGTACCAATGCCTTGGGATTTCCTTCTCCGTGATCCGACCCGAGGAAAGGTCCACCCACAAATATCTTCCGAAGACCCCGTTCATCCTCCCTCCTTTTGGGCTAAAGCGGCGATTTTCTCCTGCACACCCTTAAAGCGCCCCTCCACTTCTTCCCATTTGCGCTGGGCCTTGCGCAGATGATCCCCAAGGGTGGCGAAATCCTTAAGCGCTTCCTCCAACGCGGTTTCCGCAGCCCGAAGCTCGCGGAATACCATTTGCACATCTTTTGCGAGCTCTAGCCCGCGGAGCCCCATGGCGATGGCCTGGAGGTACGAGTAAAAGGAGTTGGGCGAGCATGGAAAAACGCGGCGGCTCCAGGCGTACTCCATGAAGTCCAGGTCCTCCTCAGGAGTCAAAAGCTCAAGGAAAACACCCTCCGCCGGGATGTACATGAGGGCGAAATCCGTGGTGCCTTCGTCGGGCTTTATGTATTTTTGAGCGATTTCGTCCACCCGCTTTTGCGCGTTTTTAATCAACGCTTTTTTCAGCTTTTTTCGCTCCTCCGGTGGAGCCCCGGAAAGCTGGGCAAACTCGGAACCGGTGAATTTCGCGTCCACCGGAACGATGGCGTGCTCCAAAAATATCACCGCGTCCACCACGTTTCCATCGCGGAAGCGGTATTGTTCTTGAAAGCGATTCCGAGGAAGGACCTGGGCCAAAATTTCGGAAAGAACCCATTCCCCGAATACTCCCCGGGCTTTGGGGCCGCGCAAGAGATTCTGAAGGCCGGTGAGGTCCTGGGCCACCGTCTCCACCCGCCGGCCGATCTCCTCCACCTTCCCCATCCGCTCTTTGAGATCCCCCAAAAGGTCCTGCACCTTGGAAAGACCCTGGGAGAGGGACTGATCTTGGCCCTGAATGAGCTGGGCCGTGGTCCGTAGATGCTCAGTAACCTGGGTCTGTAAACCTTGGAAAGCTGCGGAAATTTTCCCCACTTCTTCTGCAGTGCGGCGAAAATTTTCTTCCAACGACTTCTGCCGAGAACGTTGCCAGAAAAGCATAAAGACTATCACGAGCAAGACAAGGCCGAAAAAGACGAACCAAGGCTCAAAATTCATCGCACCGGCTCCAATTGGAGAACCTCCCGAAGGAACTGGCCCGTGTAGGACTGAGGAACCTCCGCGATCTTCTCCGGTGGCCCTTCGGCGATGATCTCCCCACCTCGCTCCCCACCCTCCGGGCCAAGATCGATGATCCAATCCGCAGTTTTGATCACGTCCAGGTTGTGCTCGATCACGACCACCGTGTTCCCTGCGTCCACCAGGCGATGGAGGACGTTCAGAAGTTTTCGAACGTCTTCGGGATGGAGGCCGGTGGTGGGCTCATCGAGGAGATAGAGGGTGCGGCCGGTCTGCCGTTTGGAAAGTTCCCGGGCCAATTTGATCCGTTGCGCCTCCCCGCCGGAAAGTTCCGTGGCGGGCTGGCCAAGCTTGATGTAGCCCAAGCCCACATCGTACAAAGTTTGAAGCTTTTCCCGTATGGGCGGAATGGCGGAGAAAAAGGCCAGGGCCTCCTCCACCGTCATGTCCAAAACCTCGGCGATGTTCTTCCCTTTATAGCGGATGGCCAGAGTTTCCTTGTTGTACCGCGTTCCTTTGCACACGTCACAGGGTACATACACATCGGGCAGGAAATGCATTTCGATCTTCACCTTTCCTTGCCCTTGGCAGGCCTCGCAGCGGCCGCCCCGCACGTTGAACGAAAACCGTCCCGGAGTATACCCGCGCATCCGCGCCTCCGGGGTCGCGGCAAAAACCTCGCGAATGGGATCAAAGGCTTTGGTGTACGTGGCGGGATTGGACCGAGGAGTGCGACCGATGGGCGATTGATCCACCAAAAGCACCCGGTCGAAATGCTCCCAACCTTCGATATCGTCGTGAGCTCCGGGTTTCCCCGCGGAATGCCCGAGCTTCCAGGCCATTCCCCGGTAAAGGATCTCCTCCACCAAGGTGGACTTCCCTGAACCGGAAACCCCGGTGACGCAGATGAAAAGGCCCACGGGAAAGCGGACATCGATGTTTTTCAAGTTGTGCTCGCGGGCCCCGCGCACGATGAGCCATTTATCCTTGGGCTCGCGGCGCTTCGCGGGAATGGGGATGCGTCGGACTCCCGCAAGATACTGGCCCGTGAGGGATTTGGGATTGCGCGCGATCTCCTCAGGAGTGCCGGTGGCCACCACGTATCCCCCGTGAAGGCCGGCACCGGGGCCAAGGTCGATGATGAAGTCCGCGGCCCGCATCGTGGCCTCATCGTGCTCCACAACGATCACCGTGTTCCCCAAATCCCGAAGACGTTTTAGGGTGGCGATGAGCCGGGCGTTATCCCGGGGATGAAGGCCCACGGAGGGCTCATCGAGCACATACAGGACGCCGGTGAGCTGCGAGCCGATCTGTGTGGCCAAGCGAATTCGTTGGGCTTCCCCTCCGGCCAAGGTGTTGGCCGGCCGGTCCAACGTGAGATAGTCCAGGCCCACGTCGGCCATGAACTGCAACCGATTCTTGATCTCCTTTAGGATCTGATGCGCGATGAGCTCCTCCCGCTCCGTGAGCTTGAGGTTATCGAAGAATTCCAGGGCCTCGCGCACCGTGAGCTTTGTTACTTCCCAGATGTTCTTCCCACCAACAGTCACGGCCAGCGCCTCCGGCCGCAATCGCGCGCCCTTGCACTCCGGGCAGGGCAGGGCGGACATGTACTGCTCGATCTCCTCCCGTGCTTCGTCGCTCATGGCCTCGCGATAGGCCTGCTCCAAATAGGGAACGACCCCCTCAAACGGCCGGTAGTAGGTGCGGGTCTTCCCGTAGGTGGTGGTGTACACAAAGGGCACGAGTTCCCCGCGAGTTCCGTAGAGGATGATGTCGAGCTTCTCCTTGGGAAGGCGGCCCAAGGGAGTGTCCATATCGATCCGATAGGCCCGGCACACTCCCTCAAGGAGGGCGGAAAGCCAGCGGGAGCGGGAGTTGGCCCAGGGCAGGATCCCTCCCTCCCGAATGGATCGGCGGGGATCGATCACGAGCTCCGGGTCCACCACCATGCGCATGCCAAGCCCATCGCACGCCGGACAAGCTCCATAAGGGGAGTTGAAGGAGAAAAAGCGGGGCTCGATCTCGGGAAGACTTACCCCACATTCCGGGCACGCGAAATGCTCGGAAAAAAGCTTTTCTCCCTCGCCCACGATCTCCACGATCACCAACCCCTGCCCCCATTTGAGGGCTGTTTCCACAGAGTCCGCAATTCGGCCACGCTTCCTTGCCTCCACTTTGACACGGTCGAGAACGATTTCGATGTCGTGGCGCTTATTCTTGTCAAGCTCGATATTTTCGAAGAGGGTGCGCAGGACCCCATCCACCCGAACCCGGACGAACCCCTCTTTCTTCAGGTCCTCGAAAAGCTGCTTGTATTCGCCCTTTCTTCCCCGGACCACGGGAGCCATGATCTGCACCGGTGTTCCCTCGGGAAGGGCCATAATTTGGTCCACGATCTGCTGGGCGGTTTGGCGCTCGATGGGCTTCCCGCACTGGGGGCAGTGGGGCTTTCCAATTCGGGCGAAAAGAAGCCGCAAGTAATCGTGGATCTCTGTGACCGTGCCTACGGTGGAGCGGGGATTGTGGGAGCGGGCCTTTTGGTCGATGGAGATGGCGGGAGAAAGGCCTTCGATCAAATCCACATCGGGTTTTTGCATGAGGCCCAAGAATTGACGGGCATAAGCAGAGAGGCTCTCCACATACCGGCGCTGGCCCTCAGCATAGAGGGTGTCGAAGGCCAAAGAGGATTTGCCCGACCCGGAGATCCCGGTGATCACCACCAGTTTATTTCGCGGGATCTCAAGGTCGATGTTTTTGAGGTTGTGCTCGCGGGCCCCGCGCACGATGATCTTGTCCATAAGGCCTCACCCTCGCCGAAAAACCCCGGCTAAAGGTATCCATGATCTTAACTTTTCCTCCCGCTTCCGGCCAAGGGGTAAGATCGTCGGCCATGGCGGAGATCGTGCGGTTTGGCGTGTCCATGGAGGCTGAGCTTCTTCGGGCCTTCGATGAACTCATTGAGAAAAAAGGGTACACCAGCCGCTCCGAGGCCCTGCGAGATTTGGTACGGGATGCTTTAGCCGCCCAAGCCTGGGAGGAGGGGGAGGAGATCTTCGGGGTGATCCTCCTTTTTTATGACCACCATAAGCGCGAGCTTCTTTCCCGTCTCACCGAGGCCCAGCATCAAGCCCATCCTCATATCCTTGCCACTTTGCATATCCACGTGGATGAAGATCGGTGTTTGGAAGTGATCGCCGTGCGTGGGCCGGCCAAGGAATTGGTGGAACTTGCGGATCGGTTGCGGGCCCAGCCCGGGGTTCTTCTCGGCCGCCTGTGCCCGGCCGGGACAATTGGCCGGTTATGACCGCTCACCTGGGCTTGGCCCGCCGGCCTTTCGCGGGTAATCCCTGTTACACAAGATGACCATGGCCAGCGCAAGAAGGAAGATGAAGTTGGCATTGGGGCTGGCGGTGATCCTCGCCGCGGCCCTCGCCGGTTGCGCCCGCATCAGCGCCCAGATCGAAAGTTTTTCCCCGCGGGAGCCGGTCCGCGCCGCCGTGGGCGAAACTATCCCCCTCAAACTCACCGTGATCAACACCGGAAACCGCACCACCCAGTTCCTCCTCAAGGCCCTCCTCTGGGACGACCAGGGCCGGGCCGTGGGGAAGTACGAGACCTGGGTAACCGTGAAGCCCGGGGAGCGGGCCACACAAACGTGGAATCATCAGGTCTCCGCGGAGGGCACGTTCACCCTGCAGTTCCAGGTGTGGAAGGATGCCAAATCCCAAATCGCCGTGAGCCCTAAGGATCCACAGGCTCTGGTGATCGGGGTTCCCGCGGAGACAACCGTGGCCTCTTCGGGCAAGTTCAAAATCGGCGACAAGGTTCGGACCGTGGTAAACCTCAAAGTGCGCACCGAGCCCGGCGTCACCAATCCCGAGGTCACCCATGTGAACTACCGTGGATCCATACCGCCGGGAATCGAAGGCCAGATCGTGGACGGGCCGAAGAGCGCGGACGGCTACACGTGGTGGAAGGTGAAGTTCATCACGGGGGTGGAGGGCTGGTGCGCGGAGGGCAAGGGCGGGGAAAGCTGGCTGGAGAAGGTCAGCGGCTGAGGATTTCGGCGTAGACCTCCTGGTAGCTCTTGGCCGCCCGGTCCCACGAGTAATCCCCGGCCATCCCTTTCCGCCTTAGGGCGAGGAGGCTTTTTCGGTCCTCCCGCCAAAGCCGCACGGCCCGGGCCAGCGCCGAAAGCATCGCCTCCGGCGTGAACTCCTCGAAAACAAAGCCGTTCCCGCCTTCTTCCACATCCACCACGGTGTCCTTGAGGCCGCCGGTGGCTCGCACCACGGGAATCGTGCCGTAGCGAAGAGCGTACATCTGGGTAAGACCGCAAGGCTCAAACCGGGAAGGCATGAGGAGGAAATCCGCCCCAGCGATGATGCGGTGGGCCCAAACCTCGGAGAAGATCGCCAAAAATCGCACGCGACCAGGCCAGCGTTTCTCCGCCTCTTGGAGAAAATCCGCATATCGGGATTCCCCGGTCCCCAGGATCACGAGGTTTATTCCCAAGGCCATGAGTCGGTCGAACCCGGCAAGGACAAGGTCCAGGCCTTTTTGCTCGGTGAGCCTTCCCACCATGGCCACCACCGGAGCATCCAGGGAAAGGCCAAGCTCGAAAAGGAGCCGCCGGCGGTTGAAGGCCTTGCCACGCAGATCCTCGGCAGAATAGTTGGCCCAAATGTATTCGTCTTGCTTGGGGTCCCACTCCTCCGTGTCAATCCCGTTCAGAATCCCCACGATTTCTTCAGCTCTCGCGCGCAAAATGTCATCCAAGCCCAGTCCGTCGGCCAAGATCTCCTGGGCGTACGTGGGGGAGACGGTGGTGATGATGTCCGCGGTGCGGAGCCCGGCCCGCAAGGAACAGAGCCACTCCCCTTCTCCCGCTAGGGCCAAGGACTCCGGGGAAAGCCCGAGCTTCTCCCACTCCGGCCGCGGATACCAGCCCTGAAACGCGAGGTTATGGATGGTGAGAACGACCTTGGCTCTTTTACCTTTTTCCCGAAGGAAAACAGGAAGAAGGGCGGTGTGCCAATCGTGCACGTGGAAGATATCCGGCCAAATCCCGAGTTTTTCTGCGGCCTCAAGCGCGGCCCGGCAAAGGAAGGCAAAGCGAAGAAGGTTATCGGGATAGTCTTGGTCTCCTTCCCCGTAGATTCCCGGCCGGTCGTAGTAGGGCGGGTGATCCACGAAGTACACGGGCACGTCGCTTTGGGGAAGAAAGCCTTGGTGGATTCGCACGGCTCGGGAAGACCCGGCGAAATTTAGGCTGAAGCTTAGGATCGGTTCAGTTTGAGGGCGATGGTCGCGGTAGAGGGGGACGAAAATGTGGACTTCCAGGCCCAAGGATCGGAGAGCCTTAGGTAAGGAGCCCACCACATCCCCAAGGCCTCCGGCCTTGGCATACGGCGCAGCCTCCGCGGCCACAAACACAACGCGCATGCACAACGATGATAGGGGGTATGGAAAAAAAATTAAAGGGCAGGCCTCACGGCCTGCCCCTTCTCTTTCCGGTTTTCGTCACTGCCCGGCCACCGAGGGCTGGGTCACCGGCGCGGAGTCGTCCTTCCACAAGACCGCACTCTGAACTTCCTCACGGTTCCCGTAGGCATCGATAGCGTAGTACTCGATCTTGTGCGGCCCTTCAGGGCCGGGCACGGTGAACGGGCCCGTATAGTGCCGCCACTCCCCACCGTTTAAGCGGTAGAAGATGTTGGTTACACCCGAGGCATCCTCGCTCTTGAGCTCTATTGGGGTCTTAGAGGTGATCCAAAGTTTCCCGTCCGGGGCGAGATAGCTGGGCTCACCGGCGATGATGCGGGTGATGGGCGGGTGGATGTCGAGATAGATGGTGAGCGTTTTTGTGGGCTCGCGGTTCCCCAGCTTGTCCACGGCGTAGTACTCCATGCGCACCATGGGTTTGTCGGGAAGGGGGAAGGGCTCGGTGTAAGCGAGAAAGTCCGTGCCATCCAAGCGGTAGAAGATCTTATCCACGCCTACGCCGATGTCCTGGGCCACCAGGCGCACGAGGCTTCCCGGAGCCAGGGCTACAATGCCCCGCTCGCCCACCTTGGTCAAATCCACGGTGCGCATGGGCGCAGCCTCCGGCGGAAGCTGCACCGGCGGTTCCATGAGGGGATAGGTGTCGGGGACGAGCTCATATGGCGTGTCACCGATCCCGTCCTTGTTGAAATCCTGGCCGCGGTAGTCGGACCAGTAGTTCCCCTGGCCGTCCTTGTGCCAGAGGTTCCCCATTCCCTCGTCTTTGGCGGGAAAACCGCAGTTGAAGAAAGCGTTCCCGTAAACCACGTTCTTCTGGGAGGCTCCGCCTAGGATTATCCCGTAGTCGCAAAAGCCGATGGCATTAGCAGTGATGATCACATCCTGTGTGGCCAAAAGGTGGATGGCAATCTTTCCCCCGAAGATCGCGTTGTTCTCGATGCGCCCGTTGCGCACGTTGGAGAGGAAAATCCCAGCCCGCTCCTGAGGATAACGGATCTGGCAATTGCGGATTACAAAATGCGCCCGCGTTCCATCGATGTAGATCCCGTAGTCGTGTCCCCCGGTGTCGATGACCCAGCCCTCGATCACGTAAGGATCGTCGGGTGTTCCGGAGCCCTTCACCACCCCGTTTTCCCAGGTGAAGGCCTCGTCCCCGTGGATATAGATGGGATCGTGGGGGGCCCAGCCTTGGCCCATCCCACCCAGGGCCAGCCCCAAAAGCATCACCCCAACCATCAAAACCCTCATCGTTGCCCTCCTTTTGTCAGGGTTCACGGAATCCCACACCATCCTAGCTGAAACCCTCCCCGCTCCCAGGGACAGGCTTCGCCCGGAAAGCGGACACACCGACCATCCCTCAGGCCAAAACCTCTCGGTCCAAAAGTTCAGCGAGGACCTTTGGAAGGACCACGGTGCCGTCGCGGCGCTGGTTCTGTTCGAGGATCGCCGCGAAAAGACGGGATGTGGCCAGGCCTGAGCCGTTTAAAGTGTGCACATATCGGGGCTTTCCCCCGTCTTTCGGCCGGTACCGTATGTTTCCGCGGCGCGCTTGAAAATCCTCACAATTAGAACAGGAGGAGACCTCGTAATATCCCCCTTGGCCGGGAAGCCAAACCTCGATATCGATGGTTTTTGCCGACTGAAACGCCAAATCCGAGGCGGGCAAAAGCGTCACCCGATAATGAAGGCCTAAAAGCTGAAGGATCTTCTCCGCATGGGAAACAAGGTCACCCAGGGCCTGATAGGAGGTTTCTGGGGTGGTGTACCAGAAAAGCTCGATTTTGTTGAATTGATGCACGCGAATGAGGCCGCGCTGTTCCTCCCCATAGCTTCCCGCTTCCCTGCGGAAACAGGGGGTGTAGGCCACATACCGCAGGGGAAGCTGATCCTCTTCGAGGATTTCGTCGTTGTGGAGGTTGGCTAAAAGAGACTCAGCCGTGGGGTTTAAGAAAAGATCGTCCGCGGGGCAGTAATAGAGCTCCTCGGCAAATTTCGGGAGCTGGCCGGAGACCAAAAAGGAGCGGCGGTTGGCAAGGATTGGAGGAAGAACCGGAATGTACCCGTGTTCCCGCACGTGGAGCTCCAGCATCCACCGAAGAAGAGCGAATTCCAGGCGTGCTCCTTCTCCCACGTACATAGGGAAGCGGCTTCCCGCAATTTTCGCGGCCCGCTCGAAATCAAGAAGGCCGAGGCTTTGGGCCAGGGCCATGTGATGTTTGGGCGGAAAATCGAACCGCGGCGGCTCCCCCCAGACCCGCAACACCACCTTTTCCTCCTTCGTCCCCGTGGGCACGGAATCGTGTGGGATATTGGGCAAGGAAAGCAGTTCCTGCTCGAGTTCCCGCTCCACCTGGGCCAGTCGCTCCTCTAGTTTCTTGCGTTTCTCCGCCAAAACTTTCATTTCCGCAATGATTTTTTCCCGCTCGGCGGTGTCTCCCGCGCGGGAAAGGGCGGCGATGCGGTCCGAGGCCTCGTTCTGTTGGCGCCTGATCTCGTCCACCTCCCGCTGGAGTTCGCGGCGCTCCTCGTCCAGAGCCAAAACACGGGAAAGATCCAGCGCGGGATTTCGCCGACGCAGCCTTTGCAAAATCCCTTCCGGGTCGCTCCGAATCTGACGCAAGTCCAACATAGCCCATGGAGTTTAGCCCCAAACTTCCTCCCTGCCATCGGGGTGAAAAAGGCAGGAAAGGCCCGTAGGATTTTTGGCTATGAAAGCCATCATCTTCTCCAAGGCCCTCTACTCCACGTGGGTCTACTACAGCCCGGATCGAATCCTCTTCGATTGCGGGGAAGGGGTGAGCACGATCTTGGAGAACAAGGTGTTTGCCATAAAACATGTGTTCCTCTCCCATGGACACGCGGACCACATCTCCGGGCTCATGGGACTTATCAACATCCGCAACAATGCCATGGGCGACCATGAAAAAGAGCTGCGCGTATACTATCCGGCCGGGAGCTTTTTCGTGTCCGAACTCATCTCTTATTTTGGCCGGACCAACCGCAACCTTCAGTATGAGCTGGAATGGATCCCCCTTAAGCCTGGGGACCGCGTGACCCTCCTTTCCGGCCGGCATCCCCGGTATATCGAGGCCTTCGCCACCGTTCACGTGCGGGGGGAACCTTCGTTGGGATACAACGTGTGCGAGGTCCGGCGCCGCCTGAAACCCGAGTATCGAGATCTTTCCCAAGAGGAGATCGTGGCCCTCGTCCGCGCTGGGAAAAAGGAGGAGATCTCCGAAACATACGTGCAGTACCTTTTTTCCTACGGCGGGGACTCCGTTCCCCTCAACCCCACCCTCGTACAGGGCACGGAAGTCCTCCTCCATGAGGCCACGTTCGTGGACGACGAAGACCGCAAGGAATACAAGCACTCCACGGTTTGGGAGGCCATCGACGTGGCCAAGAAGGCCGGGGTGCAAAAGGAGCTCATCCTCTTCCACCTCTCCAGCCGTTATCGGTGGGATTTGGACAAGGTGGAGCAAAAGATCGCCGAGTTGCAGCTACCTTTCCGGGTGAGGATCATCCCGCCGGGCGAGGTGGTGGAGATCGAATAAGGAGGTGCTGGTGGGGAAATATGTGCGTATCGTGACGGAGATCCCAGGGCCGAAATCCCGGGCGGTCATGGCGGAAAAGGAGCGGTGGGTGGCGCGTCCCCTGAGCCCGCTTGCTCCGTTTATCGCGGCCAAGGCCGAGGGCACGGTGGTGGAGGATTTGGACGGAAACCGCTTCCTGGACTTCACCGGCGGCTGGGGCTGCCTCAATGTGGGCCATAACCACCCCAAGGTCCTCGCTGCCGTGCGGAATCAACTTGAGCGGTTCATCCACACGGATTTCACGGCCATCCCGTACGAGCCGTATGTGGAGCTTTCCCGAAGGCTTGCGCAACTTGCGCCGGGTCCCACCCCCAAGAAGTGCGCCCTCTTCAACTCCGGCGCGGAGGCCGTGGAGAATGCCGTGAAGATCGCGCGGGCGGCCACGGGAAGAAAGGCCGTTCTTGTTTTTGAAAACGCGTTCCACGGCCGAACCCTTCTCACCATGACCATGACCCATAAGGCCATCCCCTATAAGGCCGGGTTTGGTCCTTATGCTTCCGATGTGTTCCGGCTTCCCTATCCCTATCCCTACCGCAATCCCATCCCCATGGAGGAGATCGAGCGCCGTCTTCTTACGCTTGTCGATCCTAAAGAGGTGGCCTGTTGCGTGGTGGAGCCGGTGATCGGGGAGGGCGGGTTCATCGTCCCGCCTCAAGAGTTCCTCCCGTTCCTTAGGGAGCTTGCGGACCGCTACGGGTTCCTCCTCGTGTGCGATGAGGTGCAAAGCGGGGTGGGCCGGACCGGAAAGTTCTTCGCCTGCGAGCATTTCGGGGTGGAGCCCGACCTCATCTGTGTGGCCAAGTCCATCGCCGCTGGGTTGCCCCTTTCCGCGGTGATCGGAAAGGCCGAGATCATGGATGGCCTCCCGCCCGGAGCCATTGGGAGCACCTATGGTGGGAACCCCGTGGCCTGTGCCGCGGCTTTGGCCGTCTTGGACGTCATCGAGGAGGAGGGCCTCCTTGGCCGGGCCATAAAGATCGGCCAAATTTTGAAGGAGAAACTCGGAGAGATGGCCGAGAAATTCCCGGTGATTGGGGAGGTGCGGGGTCTGGGAGCCATGGTAGGGATAGAGCTCGTGAAGGACCGAAAAACCAAGGAACCCGCGCCGGAAGTGGCCAAGGCTGTGCAGAAGGAGGCCCTCGCCCGCGGGGTGATCTTCGCCACCGCCGGGCTCTACGGAAACGTCATCCGCTTCCTCCTGCCCCTCACCACCCCGGAGGATGCGCTTCTCGAGGGACTGGCTATCTTGGAGGAGTCCTTCCACGCGGTTTTGGCGAAGGCACCCGCATAATCAGGGGCGGGGGTTCGAATCCCCCGCCCTTTTGCCAGTTTGTGGCCCATGAACGGAGGAACTTTTCATTATCCCATCATCATTCGCGGTGCGGACGGGACCAAAACCCGTGCTCTCCAAGCCTTGGTGGACACCGGGGCCACTTATACCTGGATACCTCGCCCCATCCTCGAGGAGCTTGGGTATCATCCGCGCTTTCGCCGAAAGCTTCGCCTGGCAGATGGAAAGGTAATCGAACGTGATGGCACCGAGGCTGTGGTGGAGATCGACGGGGCCTCGCTTACCACGGTGGTCATCTTCGGCGATCCCGAGTCTGAACCGTTGTTGGGAGCAGTGACTCTGGAACAGTTTTCCCTGGCTCCCGATCC
>JACIWM010000031.1 GCA_014360945.1 Candidatus Bipolaricaulota bacterium | reverse complement strand
CCACGAACATTCAGGAAATCTTGACGAAGGTGGCCAAGGCCGTGGTGGAATATTCCCCGTTTCGCCGGGCCGTGGTGACCGTTTACGATCTACGTCACGATCCGCCTCTTTTAGGACCGGTGATGGCCCTGGCTTCGGCTGGCCTCACCCCGGAAGAGGAGGAAAAGATACGGACCCGGGGGCTTCCCCCGGAAATGCGACCCCTGGCATTTCAAGAGGAATTCCGCATCGGCCGTTCCTACTACATCCCTCACGATCGTGCTCCTTGGGGAAAGGATGTGGGCCTTCCGGGTCGGCAGGCGTCGCACGGCTGGCATCCCGACGATTTCCTCTTCATCCCCTTGCGGGGCCAGGCCGGCATAATCGGGCACATCTCCGTGGATGAGCCGGTGACCCCGAAGGAGCCGACCCTTGAGATCCTGGAACCTTTGGAGATCTTCGCGGATTTGGCAGCTTTGGCCGTGGAACGCGCCTTCCAAATGGAGGAGCTAAAACGCCACAAGGAGTGGTTGCAAGGTGCATTCAAACTGTCCCACAAACTTGCCCACTTCGAAACCGTTCAAGAAATGCTTGTTGGCGCCTTGGAAAGCCTGCAAAAGGACGTACACTACGAATTCGGCGCCATCCTCCTTATGGAGGGGGAGGAGTTGGTGGTAGCCGCCGCTCACTCCGCCCTTCCCGGCCCAAGATATGTGGAAGGCCAAAGAGTGCCACTGACCCAGGGGATCGTGGGTTGGGTGGCCCGGAATCGAAAGTCTGCCCGGGTGGGCAACGTTTCGGAAGATCCCCGATATTTTCCGCTACATCCGGAGATCAAATCCGAGCTTGCCGTGCCCATCGTTCTTGGCCAAGAACTCCTGGGCGTTTTGGATGTGGAGAGCACGGAGCTTGAGCGTTTCCGCGCCGAGGACGAGGAATTCCTCTCCGCCGTGGCCGATCTTCTCGCCATGTCCATCGCAGGGCTTAAGGCTCGGGAGAGTCTGCGGGACCTGAGCTACCGCGATCCCCTCACCAACCTCTACAACCGCCGGTATCTATTCGAGGTCCTTGCGCGGGAAGTGAAGAGGGCCCAGCGTTATCGTCATCCTTTTTCCGTGGTCCTGCTGGATTTGGACAACTTTCGGCGGGTGAACAATGTGTTTGGGCACATGCGAGGCGACGCGGTCCTGAAAGGAGTTGGCGAGCTTCTCCTTCGGAATCTGCGGGCCTGCGATTTCGTGTTCCGCTACGGTGGAGACGAGTTTTTGCTCCTCCTTCCCGAGACCGAAGAAACTGGGGCGGAGGAGGCGGTGAAGCGGGTGCGCGCCAAACTCCGGACCTGGAGCATGAGCTTGGACCTCGGGTTCGTCCTGGATTTCTCCGCCGGGGTAGCGACATACGATCCCGAAAACAGCCGGCCTCCCGAGGATCTCCTGCGGGAGGCCGATCAAAAGATGTACGCAACGAAAAAGGACCGCCTGGGCTAAAGAAGGGCCCTCTCTCCCGGAACCCGCGGGAAGAGCCGCACCTTCCGCACGTGGTCGAACCCGCACACAAAGCGCACAAGCCTCTCTACTCCGATCCCAAAGCCCGCGGAAGGGGGAAGCCCATCCTCAGCCAGCGCTAAGATGGGCGCGTACGCATCCAAGGACAGACCCTGACGGAGAATCCGGGCCTTGATGCGCGCAAGCTCGTGTTCTCTCTCGCCCCCAGACAAAGCCTCTCCATAGCCCTCGGGATAGATGAGGTCCATATCCCGGAGGATCCCGGGCCTCTCCGGATCCTCGCGGTCATAGAACTCCCGTTGATCAATGGGGAAATCCACGAGCCATACGGGAGTTTCGCTTTTCTGGGAAAGCACGAGTTCAAAATCCTCACCAAATTCCCGGCGGGCTTCGTGCCAGGTGATACGCGGAAATGGCCGGGAATACTCGGGGATTTCCCGGCCCGCCTTGGCTAGGGCTTTGCCACACTCCCGCCGCACCTCCGCCAAGATGTGGAGGAGAAGACGCTCGCCTAAGTCCATGACCTCCTCACGCGCGGCGTTTCGCACCTCCAGGTCTAGCTGGACGAACTCGAAAAGGTGGCGGCCGGTTTGGGCGCGCTCCACCGGTTCCAGCCGCACGTTCGGGGAAAAGCAAAAGATCTTGGGATGGACGCGCACCGCTGCCTGCTTATGGAAAATCATGCTGCGCGTGAGATACCACGAAGACCCATAGGCGGAGACGGTGGCCCACTCCGGGGTGGTGCGCAGAGGATCGGTCACCGGCGCCAAAATCACCGGCAAAAGCTCGATAAATCCTTCCCGCGCGAGGAATTCCCGGCTCGCCCCAAGCACAACACTCGTGACCTCCAACGCCAACGCTTCGCACTTCACAAGCTCCTCCTTTAGGGACCAAGAAAAAGGCAAAGAAAAACCCGAGGACCTACGGACGAGGTACAGAAGGGATGATTAGATCACGCCCCGGCCGGGGCGTTGGCCGGGCCAAGGGGAAGAAGCGGAATCACCTTTCCGCGTGGCACGAGCTATAGGTACAACAAAGCTAGGGGCCTTGTCAAGGGGTCAGGCCCGGCCGGGAAGGCCAAGTCCGGGAACTCGCGTTTTGCGTTCCACCCACCGCAGAATGAGGGTAAGCACAAGGATCAGGGCCAGATAGAACAGGGCCACCACGATGTAGACCTCGAAATTTCGGAAGGTGCGGGCGGCGATGTTTTTGGCCTGGCCCATGAGCTCCGTGGCCCCGATTAAGTAAACCACGGCCGAGCCTTTCACCATGTAGATGAGCTCGTTGGACCAAGGGGGGATCACAAGGCGCAGGGCTTGAGGAAGGATCACGTAACGGAGGGCCTGAAGGCGAGAGAGGCCCAAGGCCAAGGCGGCTTGCATTTGCCCGGCCCGCACGGATTGAATGGCCCCGCGAAAATACTCCGCTTGATAGGCCGCGGTGTTGAGGGTCAGGGCCAAAACCCCCGCGGAAAATGGGGAAAAACGCAAACCCACAGTGGGAAGGGCAAAGTAGATGGTCATAAGCTGCACCAAAAGCGGGGTCCCCCGGAAAAAGTGCACGTACCCGGAAGCCAAAAGGTAAAGGGGCAAAAGGGGGCCGCGCGCATAGATACGAGTGATGGCCAAAACTATTCCAAAGAAAGCGCCGACGGACATGGAGATGGCCGTGAGTTCCAAGGTGAGAAGAAGGCCCTCGGCAAGTTTTGGAAGCCAGCTCCAGGAGAAAACGAGGTTCACCGGTTTCCTCCGTAAAGGTCGGTGATGCGCCGCAGGAATTCCGCGGTGCGCGGGTGTTTCGGGCTATAGAAAATCTGCTCCGGTGGTCCCTGCTCCAAGATCACCCCTTTCTCCATGAAGATGATCTCGTCGGCAACGCTTCGGGCAAATCCCATCTCATGGGTCACCACCAACATGGTCATCCCGCTTTTAGCCAGATCCTCCATGACCGCGAGGACCTCCCCGATCAGCTCCGGATCGAGGGCGCTGGTGGGCTCATCGAAGAGGATGAGTTTGGGATCCATGGCTAAGGCTCGGGCAATGGATACGCGCTGCTGTTGTCCCCCGGAAAGCTCGGCCGGATAGGCCTTGGCCTTGTCAGCAAGGCCCACTCGAGCCAACTCCTGCAGGGCCCGAGCCGTGGCCTCCTTCTTTCCCATCCCCTTCACCCTCATGAGACCCAACCGAACGTTGTCCAATGCAGTCAGGTGCGTGAAAAGGTTGAAGTCTTGAAAAACGAAGCCGATTTGGGCGCGAATGCGGTTGATGTTCACTTTGGGCGAGGTTATTTCCACATCCTCCAGCCAAATACGCCCCCGATCGGGCTCGGTGAGACGGTTTATGCATCGAAGCAACGTGGATTTTCCCGTCCCGGATGGGCCGATGATGACCTTTGTTTCCCCTTTTTCCAGGAAGAAGGACACGCCCTTCAGGACCTCTTCCCTGCCGTAACGCTTATGGAGATCCACCACACGCAGAAGCATTATCTTCGCGCCTCCAATCCGGGAATACGCAACCTCTCCTCTAATTTTCCAATGACAAAGAGCCCAAAATAAGTGGCGGCCAAGAAAAGGAGGGCCACAAGGATATATGCGGGAAGGGTGAGAGGAAAATTCCGGCTCGCGATGTACCGGGCCTGCCGCATCACCTCCACCACCCCGATGGCGTAGGCCAAAGTGGTGTCCTTGAGGACCACGGCGAACTCGTTCCCCCATCCGGCCAAGGAAAGGCGCAAAGCCTGGGGAAGGAGGATGTGCCTTATGGTCCCGAGGCGGGAGAGGCCCAAAGCCCGGGCCGCCAGGGTCTGTCCAGAAGGGATGGACTGCAAAGCCCCGCGAAAAATCTCCGCTTGATACGCGGAGGAGCGCAATCCCAGCGCCAAAACCGCGGCAAAGAACGGGGAAATCTGCACGCCAAATTGCGATGGCCCAAACCATACGAGAAGAAGAAGGAGAATCTCGGGAATGCTACGGAAGACCCAGGTGTAAACGGAAGCGCAGAGCCTGAGGATCTTGGGGCCGTAGACCTCAAGGATGGCAATGAGGACTCCCAGAACAAACCCCAGCCCCAAAAGACCGCCCAAAAGAGCAAGGTTCACAGAAAGTCCCCGCAGGAGAAGGGGAAGATGAGACCAAACTCGCAGCCAGTGTTCCCAGGTCAAGGGAGGAAAGGGGGAGGCCGTATATGGCCTCCCCCGCTCGATTCTACTGGCTCAGTTCCCGGACCTTCTGGGCTAAGCAGGCCGCATATCCCACCGGATCCTTGTTTACAAGGAGGATGTCGATGCACGCCTCCCAAGCGGCCTCGATGGCCTCCAAGGGGTTCCCAAAGTATGCGGCGACAAGGTTATCCCACGCTCCGCTTTCCTTTAGCTTCTTCATCCCCCGCTCAATGCGCGGGAGAATGCCCTTCGGGTCCCCTTTGGCCACGAGGAACCCGAACTCCTCGTAAGTCTTGATGACACCGGCGATGAGGAGCTGGCCGGGGTACTGGCGCACGGCCTGTTCGGAGGGCGCCTGGTCCTGGACCACCGCGTCCACGCGGCCGGCAAGGAGGTCCATGATGGCCTCAGGATATGTCTCGTAGAGGATAAGCTCCACGGCCACGCCTTTCGCGATGAGGTTCTCCTCCACCCATATGGCCCCGGTGGTGCCGCGCTGAGCACCGACCCTTCGGCCGGGCATGAGGGCAGTCACAATATTCAGCCCGGAATCGGCCCGCACCAAAACCGTCTGGTCCGAGGTCCAATAAGGCGAGGAGAAATCCACGACTTGCGCGCGCTCCGCGGTGATGGTGAACCCAGAGGCGCCGATGTCCACCTTCCCTGCGATCACCGCGGGAATGATGGAGTCGAAGGCCATGTCCTGGATCTCGATCTCATAGCCTTCGAGTACGGCGATCATTCGCATCACATCCAAATCGAAGCCGACGTAATGCCCTTTTGCCGAGACCCACTCGAACGGAGCCCAAGCAATATCCGAAGCCACGATGAACTTTTCTGCCGCCATGGACAAAGTGGATAGCAGGACTACCCCCAAAACCACTATCCAAAAACTTCGGAGCGTCATGGAACCACCTCCCAGGGCAAAAGTTAGCCCAAGTATACCATGGTTGGAGGACCTGAGTTCAAAAGGATAGGACCTTGCGTCCAGGGTTGTGAAGTTCCGATGAAAATACGGCCTTCGCAAGGTTTTTTATCCAGCCCTTCTTTTTTCCAGGAATGCTTGAATCCTGGCCCTTGCCTCCTGGGTGGAGATGGTGTTGATGAATACTTGGCGCTCGACCTCCAGTCCGGCCGAGGTCAGAAATTCCAAGCTTTTGTTCACAATCCTTTTGGCCGCGGCAACCGCCATCGGACTTTTTTCGGCTAGCTTGCTCGCCAAAGCCACGGCTTCCTCCAGAACCCGAGCCGCTGGAACGACTTTGTTAACCACGCCCAACCTTAAAGCCTCTTCAGCGCTGATCTTTTCGCCAAGCATGATCAATTCGCGGGCTTTATGCGGCCCTACGGTAAAAAGAAGCTTTTGGGTTGCTCCCCAACCCGGCACTAGGCCTAGGTTCACTTCGGGCGAACCGAACTGCGCGTCCGTGCTGGCCACCACTAGATCACAGGCGAGGGCCAGTTCAAATCCCCCTCCCAGTGCAACTCCGTGAACCGCAGCTATAACCGGCTTTTCCAAGGACTCCACGAGCTCGAACACTTTGCGTCCAAGATCTATGAACTCCGCCACATCCGTAGGGTCCTTGGCAAACTCCGTTACATCGGCTCCGGCACAAAAAGCTTTGCCGGCAGCAGTAATAACCACGGCTCTGACTTCCGGATCTTTGCTGGCAGCTCTGAGTGCGTTCAAAAACCCTTCCAATAGTTCCCTTGAAAGCGCGTTCAGCTTCTCCGGTCTGTTGAGGGTTATGATCGCAATACTCTCCTTTTTCTCGTAGCCCACATAATTCATGCGGACCTCCTCAATACGCGTAAAAACCTCTGCCCACCTTACGGCCTAGATAGCCCGCGGCTACAAGCCGTCTGAGCAAAGTCGGCGGGTGGTAACCGGCATTGCCAGTCTCTCTGTGAAGCGTTTCGGCTATGTTGAGAAGCACGTCCAGTCCTATAAGATCGGCCAGCTCCAGCGGCCCCATGGGCCAGTTGTACCCGAGTTTCATCGCCGTGTCTATATCCTCCGCTGAGGCGTTACCCTGCTCATATAGCCTTATGGCCTCCAGGATAGCAATGATTCCCACCCTGTTTGCTATAAAGCCGGGAACGTCCGCGCAAATAACTGGGGTTTTCCCTAGCTTTGCCACGAGCTCCCTCACCAACTTCACGGTTTCCTCAGATGTTTGAAGTCCCCGCACCACTTCCACCAGTTTCATGACCTGCGGGGGGTTAAAAAAGTGCATTCCCACCACTTTATCGGGCCTGGAGGTTGCTGCGGCAAGAGCTGTTATGCTGAGCGTAGAGGTATTGCTGGCCAAAATCGCGTGCTTGGGAGCAAAAGCATCAAGTTCCCTAAATACGCGCTTTTTCGTCTCAAGGTCCTCAAAAATGGCTTCGACCACGAAGTCCGCCGAACGCACGGCTTCGTCAAGCTTCGTCGCCGTTGTAATCCGCGAAAGAATTTCTTGCATTTGTTCTTGCGTGAGCTTTCCTTTTTCCATTAACTTCCGTAAACCGAATGGGCCGCTAGTTATGGCATCCATTCCTTTGCGAAGCGCATTTTCATCTGCATCCACGGCCACAACCGCAAAGCCGGATTGAGCAAAGGTCTGAGCGATCCCAGACCCCATGGTCCCAAAGCCTACAACGGCAACACGCGAGATCTCCATATGGCCTCCCTCCTTACGGTTCCCTCGTGACATTGTGCAGACCCTGGCATCATGAAAGCCTGGGCCAGCGATCTTCGCTACTCTAGCCCGGCCGCTATGTCAGGGCAAATCAAAATTCTCCTGGGCTATACTTTGGAGCGCCAAATTTCTTACTTTGCGTTTCCGACCGATATGTATTTGACCCCGCCTGATTGTGAAAAGAGCGCTTCATACACTTCCTACTATGGTCGGCCTCGAGCTCCAAAATGAAAAAACCAGGGGCCACGGCACCTGGTTTAGCTGGGAGCTACACGGCCATATTATTCGTATCGGGAAAAACTAAGCTCCACAGCGGCAATGTTTTAACGATCTCACCGAAATTTTTAGCACGTCCTCTTCAGCCTCTCTATAAGCTTTGGCAGCACAACGAACAAGTCTCCCACCAAGCCATAGTCAGCCACCTTGAAGATCGGAGCCTCAGGATCATTGTTGATGGCGATGATCAGCTTCGAATCTTTCATGCCCACCACGTGCTGTATGGCACCCGAGATGCCCACCGCTATGTACACGTCGGGCTTAACGGTCTGCCCGCTTAGCCCGACTTGGTGATCGTAAGGCATCCAGCCAGCGTCCACGGCCGCACGCGACGCCCCCACTTCCCCACCGAGAACTTCCGCCAGTTCTTTGATGAGCTTGAACCCCTCCGGTTTGGCTCCTCTGCCACCGGAGACAATGATCCGAGCCGACTTGAGGTCGACTTTTCTTTTTTCCCTCTTTACTTCCAAAACCTCGATACAACTTTTTTCCTCTTCGGCCCGACCTATTGGCCATTCCTTAATCTGGCCGGTTCTGGTTTCATCCTTCGACGGAACGGGGTATATCCCTGGCCGCACCGTGGCGATTTGGGGTCGATGGTAAGGGGTCACGATGGCCGCCATAACTGTGCCCCCAAAAGTGGGTCTTATCTGGTAGAGAATTTTCTCGTACCTCTTCCCGGTGAGCGGGTCGTCATACGTTCCAATTTCCACCGAAGTGCAATCCGCTGTCACTCCCGTGCCCAGCCGTACCGCTACTCTTGGGGCGAGGTCCCTTCCAGTTATCGTTGCCGGGAAAAGCAAAATTTCAGGGGCCTCGGCCTTGACCACCTCCGCCACAGCTTTCGCATGGAACAACATGTTGGTGGTGGAAGCTGGCCCACCGTCCACGATATGGACTTCGTCAGCCCCGTAATGAATGAGCTCCGTAGCCCAGTTCCGCAGCTCGTGCCCGATCAGTATTGAGCCAACAACAAACCCGTGCTGATCCGCCAGAGCCCTGGCCCGTCCGACAAGCTCTAACGAGCAGTCAGCCACGCCCTCCTCGGCGGCTTCCGCGTACACAAAGATCTTATCCATGTTGCGTCACCTTAGGCTTATTCCGTCTTTTCTAAGCTCTTCAAGAAATTCGTCCACAAGCCTGTCAGGATCTTGATCGCTTATCACTTTGCCCTTTCGTTTGACCTCGGCGGCCCACATCCTCACAACCCTGGTGGGAGAGCCGAGCAACCCCACTCTGGCCGGATCTATGCCTACCTCGTCAATGTTCCAGGTGGTCACGGATTTCCTTCTGGCGGAAAGAACATCGCGAAGAGTGGGAATACGGGGCACATATGTTGTGCCGGCGATGCTCAACACCGCCGGTGTTTTGACTAAAAGGGTCATGGATCCACCCTCGATTATCTTTTTGACCTTTACGGCTTCTGCGCTGACTTCCAGAATTTTGTCCACATAGGAAACACCCGGTATTCCCAGCCATTCAGCAATCTGAGGGCCTATGTGAGCGGTGTTGCTATCGGAAGACTCCACACCACAAAGCACAAGGTCCAATTTACCAAGGTTGCTCCACACCTTCCGGACCACCATGCTGAGGGCATAAGAAGTGGCCAAGGTATCGGAACCCGCTAACCTTTTGTCGGCCAGCAGGACAAACTCGTCCACCCCCATGGCCAATGCTTCTCTGAGGGCATCCAAAGCGTGAGGAGGGGCCATGGATACTCCCAAGATGGTCCCTCCCACCGCTTCTTTGAGTTGCAGGGCGGCTTCAACAGCATATTTGTCATAGGGGTTAAGAGCCAATTTCATCGCCAACCGATCCAGCGTTCCATCCGGCTTAAACCGCGGAGGTTCCTTTGGATCGGGTACGGGTTTGACAAGGACGACTATGTTGAGCCCCATGTTGCCTCATCCTATGTACTCTTTGCCCAAAACCTCCCGGGCCACGATAAGCCTCATGATGTCCAGGGAACCCTCGGCCCAGTCATAGCTCTTGACGGCCTTCCACGCCAACGCCACCGGGTTCTCCTCGGTGTACGCGAACGCTCCCATCCAGCGCATAGCTCCATCCAGGGCGGCCTTGGCTGCTTCCACGGCGAAGAGCTTGGCCGAGGCCGCTATCTTTGTGACTTCGAACCTGTTGAGCTTTCCTTCCTGTTCCATCTTCAAAGCCCAGAGGGCCTTGTAGGCCAGGGCATGAGCCGCCTCGAGCCGGGACCAATGCTCGGCCAACTGGAATTGCACCCCTTGGAACTTCGCTATCGGCTGTCCAAAGGCCCTCCTTTGCTTTGTGTACTCAGCGGCGATCTCCAAGGCCCTCTTTCCCGCCACTGCGCAGGTCAAAGCTATGTAAGCCCGAGCGTGATCAAAACCTTCCATTGCGATATAAAAACCCTTTCCCTCATCCCCGATCCTATAAAACTCCGGAACCTTCACCTCGTTTATGGTGAAGCTCCCAAAGGACCATCCTTTTCGGCCAAATTCCTTTTCTAGCCTCACCGTGATCCCCGGATCGGTCAGAGGGATGAAGAAGAGGGTCATGCCCCGGTGGCCTTTGGTTTTGTCCGTATAGGCCAGGGTGACGTGGCCGCCTCCGTCCTTAAACCATGTCCCCTTCTCTTTGGCCTCCTTCACCCCGGAGATATAGGCTTTCTCCCCGGTCAAAACGTATCCCTCGCCTTCTTTTTTAGCCGTAACTGATATACCCGTCAGATCCGAGCCGGCACCCGGTTCGGTTGTGGCAATCCCTATCCAAAGATCACCACGAGCGGCCCGCTTTATTACATCTTCCTTAAGCTCCTCACTTCCGTATTTGCACGCAATGTGGCCCCAAGACGTATGCACCAAAAACGCCACGGCTAAAGAGCACTCCGGATCTCCACGGACCAGCTCTTCAAGCACAAGCCCAGCGGTGATCGGGTCAAGGCCCAGTCCTTCGTACTCCTCCGGAAAGACCACGCCGAAAAGGCCTAACCTGGCCATCTCCTTTACGATCTCCGGCGGAATCTCCTGGTTTGCCTCAAACTCCACAACCCTTGGAAATACGTGCTTGTCAGCAAATTCCCGAACTACGGCTTTTAGCTCCTCCTGCTCCTTGGTGATCGTGAAATCCATGCCGCCTCCTTTTGGCGTTCCTAACCTACGTTCTGCGGCCGGCATATTATCCATCCATTTTGTTTTGTGCAACCTTATTAAATCGGAAACAAGCTTCACATCAAAAGTCGGCGGCGGGCTAATTCCACCTCTTCCCCGGGAAGAGCAAAGGGTTCAGGCTTCTTTTTGGGGCGCAGCAAAATCCCGCGGAAGAAACCGCGTCCGAATTCGTACCATTGAAAAACGAGGTCGTTATACCGGTTTTTTACGATGTCCAGCTCCTCATCGGCCGAGGCCAGGCGATTTTGGGCTTGCCGCACGCGTTCCTCCCTCTCCCGGGGAATGGCCCGATAAATCCCGCGCAGAATCACCTCCACCCGCTCGTCGGCCTCGGCCAAGGCCCGCGGGGCTTCCTTGCTTTTGCGCAGCGCTTCCACCGCATCCTGGAGCTTTTTTATGCCCTCTTGGGCGTATCCTGCGGCCCGCAGGGCGGAAAGAAGCTCCTCCAGGGCTTGGATGCGGGCCTCCATGGCAGAAAGAACCTGTTGCCAGGATTTTTCCAGCTCTCGCTCCAGCCGACTTGCGATCCTTTTTGTGCGCACAAAGGAAAAAAGCCCGATCAAGGCTAAGATGGCCAGAGCGGTAAGGATCGTTTCTACCACGCCCTTCCTCCTCCGCCGCCCATCCCTCCTCCGGAGAAGCCGCGGCCACCGAAGCCCGAGCCGCCGGTCCAACCACCAAAACCCCGTGCTGGACCGAACGGCCCGCCTTTACCCCTGGCTGTTCTCGGAACGGCGGTGGCTGCCCCATGGCTGAGCTGATGGAAAAGGATAAGGCGCGCGGGAAACACCGTGGGAACCCAGGGCCCGCGGCCCTCATACCAGCTCGGTGGCGCCGTCAACACCCCTGCGAATTTCTCCACCCAAAGATCGCTCAACCCCAAGGCCACGGCGTAGGGAAGAAGCTCCTCAAAATGTTTTTCCTTTGCGGAAAATTCCAGGCGATCCACTTCCGCTCGCCGGATGTATTCCGAAAGACCCAAGACCCACCGCAAAGCCTCGATCCCTTTGGGCGTTTTGCGCGGCATATAGGGAGCAAAGAGGAAGACGATGCCACCGGAGACCATCACCGCTACACCAAGATAAACGTTGCTGAAGAGGAAAAGGAGGAGCACACCTAAAATGGCGATACCGATGGCTAGACTTCGCCAAAAGGTGCGAACTCCTTCAGGATTGGCTCGATAAAAACCCCTATCCACAAGGCCCATGAAGAGTTTGGCCCGCAGTCCCGGGATCTTTTCGTAAAGCTTGTATTTGAGCTCCCCAAAGGTGGGGCCTTCTTTTCCTCCGCCCCTCAGAAGCGCTTCCCGCAAGGCTTCTTCGAAAGGAGTCAGTTCCTTTTCGCTCGCTTTGGGGACAAGTCGAAAATCTCGGTCCTCGTCGCGGATTTTTATCCAGCCTTTGGTGGCCAAGGAGAGAATTCCGGCGGTGAAATCCTGGGGATTGAACTGGTCATCCACGAGGACGCCAGCCTCGGCCGGCCCGATCCCCGGCGGGGGCGTGAACTCCGGGGCCACCGTGCCCACCCGCGGATCCCGCCCCCATCGCCACCAGATGAAGGTCATCCCCAAAAGCACAAAAAGCGGAATTGCCGCATAGACGTTGTCCGCCAAAAACCAAATGACGCGCTGGCCGAAGCCAGGAAGAACAATGAACTCTTTGGGAACGCGGACGACCACGGTGACCCCTTCCCCGGGAAAGAGATCCTGCGCTTCTCCGAAAAGCCGGTCCTCCGCCCAGGTCAAAAGGAAAGG
>JACIWM010000030.1 GCA_014360945.1 Candidatus Bipolaricaulota bacterium | reverse complement strand
CCTGCGCCGAGGCTGGGCATGGCTACGCCCACGTAGCCCGCGCCCACCCAACCGGCGAGGATCGTGGAGTCCAAAGCGATTCCGCGCACTTGGGCGAGGCCCGCGGGGTTATAAAGGAGGCCTTCCGGCCCTTCGGCGAGGGCGGCATAAGCGCCGCCCAACCCCATGGCCCTTGTTCCCAGGCCCATGTCGAATATGGAGACCTGAGCCCAAGCCATTGTGCTTACGGCCAAAACGCTCAACACCAAGATCTTTTTGGTCATGGCTTACCTCCGCACGAGGATCCGGCCAATCTCCGTCCGCTCGGTCTTCCCACCGATCTCGGCCGTAAGGTAGAACAGGTATAGACCGTTGGGGACGGTGCGGCCACCCTGATCCTTGAGGTCCCAGGTGAAGACGCCCACGGTCACTGATTTATCGCGGATCAAAACCCGGCCGGCCTGGTCGAGAACGGTGATTTTGATATCCGTAGCTCCTGTAGGTGCATAAATTTGGATGCGGCACTGGTTTCCGGTGACCGGGTTATCCAGAACAACGGCACCGAACTCCACACCAGCCGGGTGAACCACGATCTGGATCGAACGCACCGCGCTCCATCCCGCATTGTTTTGGGCCTGGACGCTCACCGTGTACACCCCAGGGTTTTGGTAAGTATGAGTGACCGTGTTTTCCGTGGTCTCTTGCACCGCGGTGTTGTCGCCGAAGTTCCATTTCCACTTAGTCACTGGATCACCCGCGGGCGTGCTGGCTGTGGCTGTGAAAGTTACAGGTTTTCCGGCTTCCGGATAAGCCGGGTTTGCCGTGATGTTTGTAACCGTAGGAGGCTGAGGTGCAGGGGGAGTAACCTCGCCCACCTGGATCTCCTTGCGCGCCTGTGCCGTTGCCCCACCCTGATCGGTGACGGTGAGAGTCACCGTAAACGTGCCTGCTCGGGTGAAGGTATGCGTGACGTTCTGCGGTCCAGTGGCAGTGACTGCTTGGGTCTCATCTCCGAAATCCCAGCGGAACGTGGCCTTCTTGATATCGCCATCGGGATCATCGATCTTGTTCGAAGGGGTGAAGGTCACGACTTGGTTTACCTGCGGAGAAGTCGGGCTGAAGGTGAAGTCCACATTCTTCGGGGGCTCGTTGGTCACCGTGATTTTCTTGGTGGCTCGGCTTTCACGATTGGCTTCGTCGCGCACCGCGTAGATCACGGTGAACTCCCCACCTTTGTTGTAGGTGTGTTTAATGGGCGCAAGGGGGTCTCCTCCTTCTGCCTTCTTCCGCTCCACCACTTTGCCGTCCCCAAACTCCCAGCGGGCGTAGACGATACCGGTAGAGGGGCTCACGGAGGGGGTGAACGTAATTTCATCGTTCCATTTGGGTTTGTCCGGGGAATAGGTGAAGCTCACGGTCCGACCGGTGCCGCTGGCGGTGGTGAACTCCACGTCTGAGGAAAGGAATGTCCCTGGTTTTGTGAAAGTTTGGCCGCCTTCAGTGTGCTGAACCCGCGCGCCGAGGGTGAGCTTCTTTCCCGCGGGCGCATCTGCCTTCAAAATGACCCAAATCTCGATGGTGAGGTTCTTCTCGTCAGCAATGGTGTTATTGGCGGTAGTGCTCACCCAAACCCCGCCGGTGGTCAGACCAGAGATGGTTGTAGTTTGTCCGAGAAGTCTTCCGGCACTATCTCGCACCTCGATGCTAGCCACATGCCCATCAAGCACGGGGGAAGAAGTGCTCAGGTTCTTCACCAAGATGCGAGTGATGGTCACATTGTAGGGATCGTCGTCGTCATCCTCGAGGTAGATCTTTTGGGCCATAAATGCTTGCCCTGGGTAGACATTGCGGTCCGTGGGCGCGGTGGTCTTGTTCTCCACTTTTTCTAATCCACCTGGACCTACAACGGTGAACACAGCACCTTTAAGAGGCTCCTCGTCAGGCTTAGGAGTCATCAGAGAAGCTCCACCCTCGCTGTACCAAATTTGTGAATTGAGCTGGATCTTTCGCTCAAGCGGGGCGGTTTCCGTAAGGGTCACGTAGAGATCGATCTCCGCTCCGGTGTCGTCGGGGATCACGTTGTTGGCGGTAAAGGAGATGCGCACGCCGGTGGTGCTGAGGCCGGAGAGATTCGTGGCCGAGCCCAATACGGCCCCATCTGCCCTCCGCTTCACCTCGATTTTGGCGAAATGCTGATCGGCCAACGGGGAGTCCGCAATGTTCCGCACCAAAACGGAGCTGAGCGTTACATCGTAAGGATCTACGTCGCTATCGGCGAGTTTGATCCGTTGCGCTAGGAAGGTTTGGCCGGGAACAACACCTTTGTTTGAGAGAGTTACAGGTTCGACTCCTTCAAGCCCCAAGTCCGCTTGTTGGACAGTGAACTGAGGAGCATTATCCGCTTGCTCCGCGGTGAAATCCGTGCCCTCGCAGCGAACACTGGCACTTACTTTTATCTTGTGGCCGAGGGGGGCGTTCTCCTTTAAGGTGACCCAGATCTCCAGATGAACCTGGGAGTAAGCTGCTACCTTATTGTTCGCGGTGGCAGTGACAGGGACCCCTGTAGTTGCAAATTTCTCAAGCTCGCTAGCGGTGGTCTGTTCCCCAAGAAGGGCTCCGTCCGCGGCCCGGCGTACCTCGATGCGGGATACATACCTTCCGCTCAAAGGTGTAACATCGTCTCCA
This sequence comes from Candidatus Bipolaricaulota bacterium, assembly GCA_014360945.1. Classification (GTDB taxonomy): domain Bacteria; phylum Bipolaricaulota; class Bipolaricaulia; order Bipolaricaulales; family Bipolaricaulaceae; genus DTER01. Next base: position 10,194 of record JACIWM010000030.1, on the reverse strand, counting down.
GAAGCCGTGTTTTTTATGGTGAGGCGGCTGATGGTGAAATCAATGGGGACATTCGTAGCGTCCACCAATATGCGAGCAGCCAGGAAGCGCTGACCACGATACACATTGTTGTCTACGTCAAGCTCTATAAAATTTATATCCGGGCCTACCACGGTAAACGTGGCCGCAGGTGCAGTCGATGGATAGACAACATTTCTGCCAACGTTATTTGGACTACCGATCACTGTTCCACCTAAGGCTAGCTTTTTACCCTTGAGCCCTTTATCGGCCTTGAGCTTCACCAAAATATATAGCCGGTGGGTGCCTGCGGAAAACTCATTGTAAGAACTGATCGAAGAAATAGTAACACCACTCGCACCCTCGAAGCCTGTAAGACTTTTCTCCTTTTTGAGTACCTGCCCCGTGGCACTTCCTCGACGGATCTCAATGTATTCAAGATCTGCGCCCGCAAGCTTTGAATCCGTAGCTGTGTTTTTGACGGTGACCTGGGTGATCGTGAGGCTTGACCCTGTGGGAATCTTGATCTCGATTACCTGAGCCGTGATCAACGCACCTGGGAAAACGGAGGCGTCGTCCAATGCAACGTTGGTATAAGTTTGAGCTTGCATGGTCCCCGCCGCGAGGGCCAAAAACAGCGCTGCCCACATGAACCGTCTCATCGCCCCATCACCTCGCTTTTCAGACCGACCTTTCCGTAAAAATATCCAAAATAGCCTGCGCGCATGGCCACTTCCTTACACTGTGCTCAATCTACCTCCGCCTTAACCCCTCCGCCGAAGAGGACCGTTACCTTAGCCCCAGGCATTTCTCTCCTTAGCATTGCCCGCGTGTCCCCGTTTGGGAGGCGGTAGATAAGCCAGCGCAGAAAACAGTGACGAAGCGAACCGTCGCGGACGAGGTACGCTTTTCAAGCCTATCTAGCTATGGTTCAGTATAAGCCAAGTGCGGTGACCTCGGCAAGTTTAGGGATGGAGAGCCTCGGAGGAGCGGCCGTAATCACAGTTGATTTCAAGGGGCGTAGCATAGCGCTACCAAAGAAACGGTCGCTAAATTAAATTGAGTTCGCGTAGCACGGAGAGAACGGGAGGCAAGGGATCCTGCCAGAGCCAGTCCACGCGAAGCCAGAAGCCGGGGAGGACCTCGGAACGATAGATGCCGCCTTCAGGATAGATCAGGCGGTAGCGTCCACCCACGAGCCGATAGAACTCGGCCTCTTCCCGATCCGGGTCGATTAGCCAATACTCCCGCACCCCGCCCTTTTCGTACTCGTAGAACTTTTTTCCGCGGTCGCGCTCGGCGGACTCCGGAGAGGTGATCTCCACCACCAGATCCGCCGGTCCCTCAAGATGCGTGTCTTTCAGGCGCTCCAGGTTTTCTTTGGACACAAACAAGATGTCCGGCTCCCTAGCCGGAAGATCCGGCCCGGTCCGCATGGGGAAGGGAGCGCTGATCACTTCGCCCAGTCCGCGGGTCTCCGCAAAAATACGCAAGACTGCCACAAGAAAATCACTGATGTTCTCATGTCTGCGTGACGCTGGGGAAAGCATGATCACCTCCCCGTCCTCCCACTCCGCCCAGGTGTCCTCATCACACCAGGCGAGGAATTCCTCAAACGTGAGCTTCCGCGTGGGAACTTCTATGTCGCCCATCCCCTTCACCCCGGCCCAGCATAAGCTGCCCTGCCAGACCTGACAAGGCCTTGCGGGCCGAATTGACCCGGCAAGCGGAGCACTTTTTAGCCTCGAAAAATCTAAATCCGGTATACCGTGCTGTATTTCTCCCGGATGTAGCGAAGGAACGGTTCCGGTGAAAGTTTCGCCCCGGTTACCTTTTCGCAGAGCTCCTCGGGGAAGTACATGTGGCCAAAGCGGTGGATCTTCTCGCGCAGCCAGGAAAGGATGGGCCTGAAATCGCCAGCTTCTACGCGTGACCAAAGATCCGGAAGATCCTGACGTAAAGCCTCCATGAATTGGGCAGCATAGAGGTTCCCGAGGGCATAGGACGGGAAATACCCGAAGGAGCCGCCCGACCAGTGCACGTCCTGAAGGACACCTTTGGCGTCGTCCGGCGGCATCACGCCCAAATAATCCTTCATCGCCGCGTTCCACCGCTCCGGAAGTTCTTCCACTTTGAGCTTCCCCTCGATGAGCCCCACTTCGAGCTCGAACCGAAGGCAAATGTGGAGGTTGTAGGTGACTTCATCGGCCTCCACCCGGATGAGGGAAGGCTCCACTTTGTTCACCATGCGGAAGATTTCCTCGGGTTTCATGCGCGCGAACACCCGGAACCTTCGGGACATTTTGGGTTTAAAGAAGCCCCAAAACGCGAGGCTTCGGCCAATTTGGTTCTCCCAGAATCGGGACTGGGATTCGTGGATTCCGTAAGACGCTCCGCCGGCAAGGCCCATCCAGTAAAGCTCGGGCGGGACACCTTGGTCGTAGAGGGCGTGGCCTCCCTCGTGGAGGGCCCCAAAGAGGGCGGAGAAGGGCTCGGCTTCGTTATAGCGATTGGTGACACGGGTGTCGCCTGGACCAAGACCGATCGTGAAAGGATGCGCGGAATCGTCAAGCCTTCCCGCGGAGAAATCATAACCGATGGCTTGAAGGGCCTCGCGGCACAGGGCTTTTTGGCTTGCGATCCGGTATTTCCCCTCAGGAATGGGCGGCGGAGGGGTGCCTCGCTCCTGAAGCTCCTTCACGAACGGCACGAGTTTCTCCCGTAAGTTCCCGAGGATTTCCGCGGCCCGGCGGGTGGTCATCCCCGGCTCGTATTCCTCCAAAAGGGCGTCGTAGGGATGCTCCTTGTACCCGATCATGCCGGCCATCTCCCGCACCATGTCCACGATCTCGGAAAGGTAGGGCTTAAAGAGGGAGAAATTGGCCTCGGCCTTGGCCTTTTCCCACACGGATTCCGCTTTCGTGCAGAGTTCCACGAATTTCTGATAGAAATCGGGCGGGATGGCCCTTGCCCGCTCATGATCACGTTTTCCCATGCGGACCATGGCCCGTTCCGCTTCGCTCGCGCTTTCAAGCTCTTTTTCCGCCTGGGCCAAAAGCTCGCCGAATTTCGGGGAGACCAGGCGTTCGAAGGCCAAGCGTGCGAGTCTCCCGGTGACGCGGGCGCGGGTCTCCACGCCCCGTTCGGGCATGTAGGTGCGGGCGTCCCAGTGGGCGATGGCCGCAGCGGCCTGAAGCTCCACCATCTCCCCAATGTAATTTTTCAGCTCCGCCAGAGCCGACATATCAAATCCTTTCCGTTCGCCCGGTGAAGGCGAACTTTTCAATCCGGAGCTTTGGAACCAACGTGGCCCCAAAAGCCTCACCGCCGGTGATGAGGGCTTGGTCCTTTCCCACGGCCTGGACCAGGGAAAGAGCCCGAAGGCCCGACTCCGTCACGCGCAGATCCTCCACAGCGGCTACGATCTTCCCCTCCTCCACGAGGAAGGTCCCATCCCGGGTCATCATGGTCATGATTCCCCGCATGGGATCCACGGTTCGCGCGTAGTGGAAGCGGGTGACAAGAAGCCCCCGGGAAAGGCCAGAAAGGAGGTCCTCATCGGTGGCCGTGCCGGGCTCCATCACAAGATGGGTGGGCATGGGCGACCATCCCGCCGCGGCCGGAGGAAGGGCATGACCCGTGGATTTCACCCCCATCAGTTTTGCCGTCCGAGAATCATGCACCACTCCCTCGGCCACGCCGTTCCGGAAGAAATACACGCGGGTTTTGGGAACGCCCTCGAAATCGAAGGGCATGGGAATGGTCTTGGGATGAAGGGCGTCGTCGTAAATGGTCACGAGGTCCGCGACCATTTTCTCGCCGAAGCGGTTGCAGAAGAAGCTGCGGTTCTCCAGGACGGCGCGGGCGGAGAAGCCCATGGAGGAAAGCATCCCGATCAGTGTGGCTACAGCCGGCTCCTCCAGGACCACCGGGTACTCGCCCGGCTCAAGTTTTATGCGTTTTTCTGAGCGGGCGGCCTTGGAAAGGGCCCTTCCCGCCACCTCCTCGGGGTGAAAATCGGAAATCCGGGTGCTCGTGAACTCCGCGTACCCGGAGCCCGCCTCTTTTCCGAGGATCACGGTGACGAAGCGTACGGTGGAGACACGAAAGTGCGCGTTTACTCCGCGGGTGGTGCGAATCCAAATCTCATCGCCGCCGGTGGCGAGGGAGCCTGAGGCATTGAACCCGAGTTTGTTGGCCTCGGAAACGGCTCTTCGCACGAGGTCCGCGCGCAGGGCAGGACTGGCGTTCCACGTGGCCTCGTCGAAGGCCGGCACATCCCGGTAGGAAGCGGGGCCGGGCGGCTCGTAGCCTGCAGGCTTAGTTTGGGCCCGCGCGAGTTTTGCCGCTTCTTCCATCGTCCGGCGCACCGCCTCCCAGGAAAGATCGTTCGTTTGGGCCACCCCGGTCTTCCCCTCCACCCAGGCCCGCACGTAAAGCACCGTATCCTCTTCGGCCACGTTCTGGTGGATGTGGCCGTGGGTGAAGCGGGTGAGCTCCTCCCGGCCGCGGATGAGGATGAGCTCCAGATCATCCGCGACCTTCTCCCGTACTGCACGTTCCAAAAGATCCGGAAACATCTAACCTCCTTTCATGGCCAGCCCAATTTCTCCCTAAGGCGGGAAAAAAGCAGGGGTGTTTGAGGCAGCCGCACAAGGAGGGTGTCCTTCGGGGCGCGACGAAGGAGGATTTTTCCGCCTGGAGAGAGGGCGCCCACGGGTTCGCCATCGGCCAAAACCACGGCCGGACGGAGCGTCTCCACCTCCACGGGGAGAGTTTCCGGAACCACCGCCGGCCGAAGGCCCAGGCGATGGGGGCAGAGGGGAACGAGGAGGATGGTCGGGAGGGTAGGCCAGAGGATCGGCCCGCCGGCGGCCAGGGCATAGGCCGTGCTTCCCGTGGGCGTGGCCACCACCAGGCCATCGCCCCCGAATTGCCCAACCTCTTCCTCGCCCACCCGCACCCGCAGCTCCACAAACCGGTTCTGGGCGGTGCCGACAAGGGCAAATTCGTTGAGGGCGGTGGCGGAGAAACCCGGGCCTTGCCCGAGAAGGCGGGCCCGGCGCTCCACCCGCCCCTTTCCCGCGAGGATCTCGGAGAGAGCGGCTTCCAATTCCTCGGCACGGCAGGCGCTCAGAAACCCGACCCCACCCAAGAGAGCGGGAAGGATGGGGATCTCCTGGGGATAAACGGCCGCGGCCGTGCGAAGAAAGGTCCCATCCCCGCCCACGGTGACCACGAGATCGGGAACGCCCTTGGTGAACGAGGCCTCGGTGAGGACCTCTGCGGAAACCCCGGCCCGCTCCAGGGCCCGCCGGGCCCGCTCGGCCACCTCCCGCGCCTCCTCCCGGCCCGGACTGTGTACCACCCACACCCGCTTAACTTCCCGCACCCTTCACCCCCACGTACTTCCACCGGCAAAGCTGCCGCTCCAAAACCTCCAACACCACGTAGAAAAGAAGGCCAAGAAGAGCCAACGCCACCACTCCCGCGAGAGCAATATCTGCCCGGAACGTGTAGTACTCGATGAACCTTCCCAGGCCTTGGTTTGGGGGAAGAAGGATCCCGAGTTTTGTTTCCGCGATGTAGAGCATGGTGATTCCCAGTCCCACGGAGACGCGGGCCGCGGTGAGGACGCTGGGAAGGGTGGCGGGGATGACCACATGCCAATAGACCTGCCAGCGGGAGGCGCCGGTGGAGCGCACGGCTACGATGTGGGTGGGCGAGATGAATTTCGCCGCGCCCTGGGCGGCCACCACCACTTGGAAAAATAGGGCCATCACCACCACCACAAGCCGCACCACTTCCCCAAGGCCGAAGGCGAGATAGAGGAAAAGAAGCAAGGCCACGGGCGGCATGGGGTAAAGGAGGTAGATGAGGGGGGAGAGGAAGTCCGCGAGTTTCGGCTCGAACCCGGCGGCCAATCCCACAGGAAGGCCGACGAAGAAGGAGATGACCAAAGCTACAAGGAAGCGGAGGGCGGAGACGCCGAACGCGGAAAGGAGGGTCCAGATGTTCTCGCCGGCGGCAACCGCCGCCTGCCATGGATACGGCAGGATCGGCCGGCCTTTTATCTCCTCCAGGGAAAAGGACACCATCGCCCAGGCCCCAAAGATCAGGACGATCCCCAGAAAATAGGCAAGCGCTAGCCTCATCCGTTCCCCCCAAGGATTTGCCGCAAAACCTTCACTTTCTCCATGAACTCCGGGCTTCCCCGGTATTCGTGGCGGCCCATGCCGGGGTTATCGAGGACGGTGCGGATCCTTGCCGGTCGAGGGGAAAGGACCACGATCCTCTGCCCCAAGAACACGGCCTCCTCGATGTCGTGGGTGACGATGATCCCGGTGAACCCCATCTCCCACCAAAGGTCCAAAATGAGGCTTTGGATGCGCTCGCGGGTGAGGGAGTCCAGATTGGCCATGGGCTCGTCCATGAGGAGGACGCGGGGCCGGAGGGCCAGGGCCCGGGCGATCCCCACCCTTCTGCGCATCCCCTCGGAAAGCTCCGCGGGGAAACGATTTTCAAAGCCGCTCAGGCCCAAGGCGGAGAGGATCCCGTCCACGCTTTCCCGCCTTTTTTGGATACGCAAAGCCAGCTCCGCGTTTTGCCGCACGGTCTTCCACGGAAGAAGGCCGGCATCCTGGAGGATGAGGGCCACATCGCGGCGCACGCCCCGCACTTCCTCCCCATCGATGAGGATTCGGCCGGAGGTAGGGCGGATGAGGCCATCGATGGCCAAAAGGAGGGAAGTTTTCCCGCACCCGGAGGGGCCGACGATGGCCACCATCTCGCCTTCCGCCACGTGGAAGGAGACCCCATCGATGGCGGGAACGGCTTCCTTCCCGTGTCCGTATACGATGGATAGCTCTTGGACCTCGATCATCGGCTTGGCCAGAGGGCCTGGGCGTAGGAGATGTTGTGGTAAAGATAGCTTTTGTCCTTGGCCCACTGAAGGAGGACCTGGAAGATCTCGGGGTCCACGGGCTGGGGCGCGGTGAACGTAGGCAGACGCAGGGCGTCCACGGCGGCCTCGATCCTGGCCCGATCCTCGGGATTGGCGGTCTCCAGGTTCACCCCGGGGAAGAAAAGCTCGATGGCGATGGGCATCGCTAGGTCCACGAGCTCCTCCCGGGTCATCCCTTGGATCCTCTCCACCGCTTCCTCCACGGCGCCCAGGAATTTCTCCACCGTCTCCAAGGAGAGGGAGCGGCGGACCACGAGGACGTCGGGAGGAATGGGAAGGCCGGCGAAATCGGCCAAAACAAGAAGGGTGGGCTTCCCCTCGAATTCGTAGTGGAGGAGATAGTCCACGTAGGGCTGGGGAAGGACGCCGGCGGTGGTCATGCCGAAAAGGACCCAAGTAGCATTGAGGAGAAGGTTATCCTGGCCGACAAAGATCTCCGGGGAGAGGGATACGCCATGTTCGCGGCAGAATTTGTCCAACATGAACTCGAGGTCCGATTGCCTGGGCACGGCGATCTGGATCTTTCTGGTCTGTAGGGCGGAGAAAAACTCCTCGAGGCTATAAATGTGGGAGAAGTTGGCGGGGGTGATGAGGGCGAGGTGCGAACCATCCTTAGGCGGGATGTACAAAGCTGCGGCGATCCCGGCCTCCGCGGGTTGCGCGGAAACAAGGAGGAGGGCGGAGGTGAGGTCGGTGACCACGGCATCGATCTGGCCGGCCTGAAAGGCCAGGATCCGGTCCCGCTGGGAAGGAAGGGGCACAAGCTGGACCTCCAGGCCCTGTTCCGCGAAAAGGCCGAGCTTATGGGCTACGGCCACGGGCAGCGCCCCAAGAAGGGGCGGAAGGGATACACGTATGGGACTCGCAAAAGCGCCGATATTCGCGGCCAAAAGAAGAAGGCTTACGATCCTCATGGTTTTGGATTATAACCAAGGCCTGGTTTTCCCGGATTTTTACGGTCCGGTTATGGCTCCACCTTCTTTGAGGCCGGCGATGAACGCCTGGGCCGCCGGACCCATGATCTCCGGCACATACCCGCCCTCTAAAACGCAGAACGTGGGAAGCTTCAGGGATCCCAAAACGTAGCCGATGTCGTAGTAGTCGGAAACCTCCAGGCCGAGGCTAGCCAAGGGATCGTCTTTATAAGTGTCGAAGCCCACGGAGATCGCGAGCTCCTCGTAGTCCCGGCCGGCCTGCTCCAAGGCACCTTCCAGGGCTTCCACGTACTTTTCCCGTCCGCACCGGGGCGGAAGGGGAACGTTTATGGCGTTGGCGTAGGAGCGATGCCCGGTTCCCGGGTAGTTGTACATGCGGTGGAGGGAGACGTAGGTGATCTTGGGGTCGTCGAGGAAGATGGCCTCCGTTCCGTTTCCGTGGTGGCCGTCGATATCCACGATAAGGGTTTTCTTTCCGGAGAGGCGCACGGCCACGGCGATGTTATTGAAGTAGCAAAAGCCCCCGAGGAAATCAGGCCCGGCGTGGTGGCCCGGCGGCCGCAGGATGGAAAACCCGTGGACCTTCTGAGCCAAAATGGCCCCGCCCACCGCCAATTTCGCGTGGAATTCAAGGTTTGGGTAAACCGGGCAATCGGGATCATAGAAATCCCCGGTTTTCACGCGGCGAAGAAGATCCGGGGTGTGTACGGAAAGGATCTCCTCATCTCGGGCGGGTTCAGGCTCACGGAAGGAGAAACCCAGGCGCTCGAGATAGTCCTTGAGCATGCGCACCCTGGCCGGGCTTTCCGGATGGCCCACGGCGTTATAATCCAAGCAACGCGGGCTGAAAATGATTTCCATGGCCAAGGATTATACGCCCATCATCTTGGCTTCCTCCTCCCCCCGACGCCAAGAACTCCTCCGCCTCATCGTCCCCGAATTTCAGGTCGTCCCGCCCAAAGTGGAAGAGGACGCCGTAGCAGAACCGCAAGATCTTCTTCGCCTGGCAAAGAAGAAAGCGGAGGCCGTGGCCGCCCGATATCCGGAGGCCCTGGTCATCGCCGCCGATACCGGGGTGTTTCGGGATGGTCGGGCGTACGGGAAGCCCGACGATCTTGCGGAAGCAAAGAGGTTTTTGGCCGCCCTCTCCGGAGGCTGGCACAGCGTCTTCACCGGCCTTGTAGTTCGGTGGGGAAGCCTTTTCCGGGAGAGCCTGGTGGAGACGCGGGTCCTTTTCCGCCCCCTTTCCGAGGAGGAGATCCTCTGGTACTTGCGGTCCGAGGAAGTTCTGGACAAGGCTGGGGCCTACGCCATTCAAGGCCGGGCCGCGGTGTTCGTAGAAAGGATCGAGGGCGATTTCTATAACGTCATGGGGCTTCCCCTTTGCGCCCTCTGGCGGATTCTTTGGGAACTGGGATGGCGACCCAAGGGTTGAAGTACCCGGCATATCTCGGGATTTCTGGGGCGGAGCTTGAAAGACGTGTGCGGGCTTTGTATGAGCTTGCCTCGCCCTGCCGGCTCTGCCCAAGAAATTGCCAGGTCCGCCGAGCCGAAGGGGAAAAAGGTTTTTGTCGCACCGGGCTAAAGCCCTGGGTGTCAAGTTTCGGACCTCATTTCGGGGAGGAACGGGACTTGGTCGGCCGCTACGGCTCCGGCACGATCTTCTTCTCCGGGTGCAATTTAGGGTGCGTTTTTTGCCAGAACTTCACGATCTCCCAGCTCGGGGAGGGCGAGGAGATCAGTGTGGAGGATCTGGCCAAAATCATGCTGCGTCTGCAAGATATAGGCTGCCACAACGTAAACCTTGTGACCCCCACCCATCAGGCCCCGATGATCGTGGAGGCCGTGGGCATCGCCCGGGAGGAGGGCCTGGAGATCCCCCTCGTTTGGAACTGTGGCGGCTACGAATCCGTGGAGGTCCTGCGCCTTCTGGAGGGGATCGTGGATATCTACATGCCCGACTTCAAATATGGAGACAATGCGGTGGCCGCAAAGTTCTCCAATGCTCCTGACTATTTTGAGCGGGCCTGCGAGGCCCTGCGGGAGATGCACCGTCAGGTCGGCGATCTTGTGGTGAAAAACGGGATTGCCGTGCGCGGGCTCATCGTGCGGCACCTGGTCCTTCCCCACGGCCTTGCGGGAACGGCCAAAGTTTTGCGGTTCATCCGCGAGGAGATCTCCCCGGACACTTACGTGAACATCATGGCCCAGTACTATCCAACCCATCGGGCCTGGGAATTTCCTGAGCTTTCCCGCAGGATCACCTCCGCGGAGTACCGGGAGGCCTTGGCCCTGGCC
>JACIWM010000003.1 GCA_014360945.1 Candidatus Bipolaricaulota bacterium | reverse complement strand
AAGGGGGCAGCCACAAGGGCCGCCCCCTTCTCCATCGTAGGTTTATCCGACCACCTGGTTGCCCACCATGTTGGGGTTCTTCTTCCACAGGACCTCCGCGAACCCCAGGGCTCGGGCCAACGGGCTGAACCCTGCGGTGTTCTGGAGGTTCTCGTAGTAGGCGTAGCGGAAGAGCATGTTCACCGTGTAGATGAGGAAGAGGTTGTCTGCAGCGAGGATCTGGAACTCCTTGTAGTACTCGTAGGCCTCGTTGAAGTCATAGGTCTTGACACCAAGGTCGAAGAGCTCGTCGATGCGCTTGGCCACCGGGGTCGGGTCCTCGCATTCCGAGTACCTCCAGAAGTGGAGACCACCGCAGGAGCGCCACACATTGGCCCCGTTATTGGGTTCAGAGGAGCCAGTGAGGCCAAGGAGGCAGGCCTCGTACTGTCCACCGAGGAGCTTGGTGACCAGGGCGTTGAAGTTGATGGGGTTGAAGTTCACCTTAATCCCGACCTTGGCGCAGTCGGCCACGAAGATCTGGCAGGTCTGCTCACGGACGGTGTTGCCCACGTTGGTGTTGAGCTCGAACTCAAAGGTGGTGCCATCGGGGAAGTCGCGCCAGCCGTCGCCGTTGCGGTCAATGAGGCCGATCTGGTCAAGCAGGCGAGCCGCGGCCTCCGGATCATAGTCGTACTTGGGCACATCTGGATAGTAGAACGGGGAGAGCATGGACACCGGGCTCCACTGGGGTACACCCAGCCCGAGATAGACGTTCTCGATGATGGTCTTGCGGTCAACCAAGTGGGACATGGCCCGGCGGAACTCCACCATGCGGAAGTACTCCCGGAGCTTCTCGTTCGGGCAGTCCTGGTTGAAGGCGATCCAGGTGGTATCGAAGAGCGGCTTTGTCGGGTCGATCATGATCTTAATCCCCTTCTGGGCAGCCTCGGCCTTGAGGGTGGCGATGTCCTCCGGCCGCGGCGCATACACATCAAGCTCGCCGTTGCGGAACTTGAGCATGATCGTGTCTTGGGAGAAGGCCACCACGTACTTGATTCCATCGAGGTAAGGAAGCTTGTTTCCAGCGGGGTCGACCTTCCAATAGTAGGGGTTGCGCTCGAGGACCACGAGCTGGTCAGGGATGAACTCCTTGAGCTTGAACGGACCCATGCCCACGATCTCCTCCGGCGGGGTGTCTACACCCCACACGGAGTTGAGGGCCTCCGGATCGGCATCGGGGTTGTACACGCGGGAAAGGTGCTGGAGTTTATGGGCCGGGTAGATGGCTCCGCCGATCTGCCGGAGGAACGGCCGGAACGGCGCAGGCAGGGTGAACCGCACCGTGTAGTCATCCACCTTCTCGCAGGTGGGGAGTTTGCCCTCCACCATGAGCACGTCGCGGTAGTCCGTGCGCACGTCCTCATTAAAGATCACGCCGTTAAAGGTAAACACCACGTCGTCGGCAGTGAACGGATGACCATCAGACCACTGGAGTCCCTGGCGGAGGTAGAACGTGATGGTGAGGCCGTCCTCGGAGATCTCCCAGGACTTGGCCAAAGCGGGCTCCACCATGTCCGTGATGGGGTTTACCTCGGTGAGTCCAGCATGAAGCATCCCGGTGATATCAGTGGAGGAAGTTTCCTGAGCAATGTGATGGTTGAAGGTCTTGGGGTTATCCAGCGTGCCGATCACCAGGTATCCACCGTACTTTCCGATCGTGAAGTCTTTCCATTCGTCCTGGCCAAGAGGCACAACTTTGTACTCTTGGGCCATGACGAACCCAGCTAAAATGGCAACACACGCCAACAACGCCCCGAACTTTTTCATTCCCACACCTCCTTGTTTAAAGGCTGCTGGCCCACTTGATCCCCAAGGCCCGCGCGTAGGCCCAGCGATACTCCGCGCTCACGCCCGGAGCGAGGAAGAGGGCCACGACTTTCTTATACAGGACATCCGTGGAATCCTCCACAAGGAAGTTCACCAAGGCGAAAGCTGCGGCATAGCGCAAATACTGGTTGGAGTTGGTCAGGGCCTGCTCCTCGAGCTGTTGGCGAGAGAGGGCAGTCTGGGCAGGAAAGAGATAGTACCCGGCCAAAACCTCCGCGGCGGCCTTGCGATAGCCTGCGGGCAGGGACTCGTCGGCGCAGATGGACTCCAACTGAGCCCGATCGAGTTTGGCCCGGATCTTCTGGAGATAAGCCTTCCCTGCGGCATACTGGAGCTCCTCGGTGGCCGCAGTGGTGGCGAGGTTGAGAAGCGCATCGGCTTCATCCCCGATGAGCACCTCCATCAAGGCCGGCACCGCCGCGGCTCGCACCTCGGGGGTAGCGCCCTCCGTGATGAGGGCCATGAGCTCCTCCCGGGTCTTTTTAGCAGCCAGGAGCTTCTGGCTCAGGGCCAACGAGGCGGCCAGGCGCACAGCCTCCGTGGCTCCCGTCTCCGCCAGAGTGCGGAGTTCGCTTTCGTCCTTTGTGGCCGCGTAATGAGTCACCAGGGCATAGCCGGCGGCCAAGCGGATCTCGGGAACAATGTCCTTTGTGGCCATGCGCTCAAGATCGGCCACCGTGAGCCCAGCCCACACCGGAACCGCCAATAGAACCACAGCTGCTAACAAACCAGCTTTCTTCATTCACCCCTCCTTCGTGGACCAGCAAAAACAACCACAAAAACGATTTACGCTGACCAGAACTTTCTTTTCGCCGTCATCACCTCCTTTCTTCAGTTTTCACTCGATTTTATCCGGGCAGGGCGGGCCTAAGCAAGAGCGTAGCCACGCAGGAGAGCTTGGCGATTGACTTCCACAAGCTTTTCCCGGCCGCGAGCGCCAAGCTCCTCCTCCATGGCGGAAATAACCGCCTCCAACGGCAAAATCCCGAGGGCCTTGACCGCCGCGCCCAATCCCACCATGTTCGCACACCGCGGCTCCCCAAGTTCCTGGGCGATTTCATTCATTGGAGCCCATACCACTCGCACATCCGGGCGCTCTTTCCTTTCGGAGATAAGGGAAGAATTAGCGATCACCGTCCCTCCGCGAGCCACGCGGGGCAGGAACCGCGCGAAGGACGGCCCGTTCATGGCCACAAGGACGTAGGGAGAATCCACAATGGGCGAGCCCACGGGTTCGTCAGCGATAACCACCGTACAGTTCGCTGTCCCGCCGCGCATCTCCGGGCCGTAACTTGGAAGCCAGGTGACCTCAAACCCTTTTTCCATCGCGGCTCGGGCCAGAATTTTTCCGGCCAAGAGGATTCCCTGCCCGCCAAACCCGGCAAAGATCACGCCCGTCTCCATATCTTCCCCCTCAGTCCCGCACCTTGAGGTCCCCAAGCGGGAAATATTTGAGGGCCTGCTCGACCACCCACTTGTTTCCCTCCACAGGGCTCACCCGAAGGTTCGTGGGGCAGGCCGCCACAATCTCCACAAGGGAAAAACCTTTGCCCTCGATCTGGTTTTTGAAGGCTTTGATGATGGCTTTTTTGGCCATCTGGACATGGCGCACGTCGAACACGGCTTGGCGGGTGATATAGGAAGGACCATCAAGCTGGGCGAGCATCTCCGACATGCGCAAGGGATATCCGGTGGTGCGCACGTCCCGACCTTCGGGGGTGGTCACAGTGCGCATCCCGGGAAGGGTGGTGGGCGCCATTTCCCCGCCGGTCATCCCGTAGATCTGGTTATTCACAAAGATCACGGTGATGTTTTCCCCGCGATTAGCGGCGTGAACGGTTTCCGCGGTGCCGATGGCGGCCAGGTCCCCATCACCTTGATAGGAAAAGACGATGAGGTCGGGATTGGCGCGCTTTATTCCGGTGGCCACGGCGCAGGCCCGGCCATGAGCAGCTTGAACAAAATCGCAGCGGAAGAAATCGGAGAGGAAAACGGCGCAGCCCACGGGAGCGATTCCTACCGTGCGTTCCTGGATACCCAGCTCATCGATGGCTTCGGCCACCAGGCGGGTGATGATCCCGTGATGGCATCCGGGGCAATAAGTGAAGCGCGCTTCCGAGAGGGATTTTGGTTTGGTGTACACCGGCACATATCCCGCCGGAACCTTCACCTCAGTCACGGACATGCTTTTTCACCTCGCTTAAAATCTCATCAGGAGTGGGGACCACGCCCCCAAGCTCCCCGTAGAACGGGGTTTTCGCCCGGCCCTCCACGGCCAGCCGCACGTCTTCCCACATCTGACCTGCGGAAAGTTCCACGGTGAGGAGCACCGGGATTTTCTCCGCGAGTTTTCGTAGGGGTTCGTAAGGGAAGGGCCAGAGGGTGATGGGGCGGAAAAGGCCCACTCTGAGTCCCTCCTTCCGGGCCTTACGCACCACGGTCCGGCAGATCCGGCCCATGGTCCCGTAGGCCACAAGAAGAAGCTCCGCGTCCTCCACCTGGTACTCCTCCCACCGCACCTCGTTCCTTTCTATTTCGCGATAGGTTTGCCAGAGGGCCCGCAGAACCTCCCGAAACCGGTAAGGGTCGAGGTCGAAGCTGGAGACGACGTTTGGAGACCGGCCTTTCGCGCCGGTAAGAGCCCAGGGCTTTTCCGGGATCTTCTCGGGCGGGATGGGCTCAGGAAGCTCCACCGGTTCCATCATCTGCCCGAGCATCCCATCGGCGAGGACCATGGCTGGAACACGATAGCGGTCGGAAAGATCGAAGGCGAGCATCACGAGCTCCGCGGCCTCCTGGGCCGTGGAGGGAGCAAGGACGATGAGGCGGTAGTCGCCGTGCCCCCCGCCCTTCGTGGCCTGGAAATAATCGCCCTGGGCGGGAGCGATATTTCCCAGGCCCGGTCCGGCGCGCATCACGTTCACGATCACCGCGGGAAGCCGAGCTCCGGCAAGGTAAGAGATGCCTTCCATTTTGAGGGAGATGCCTGGGGAAGAGGAGGAGGTCATGGTGCGCACACCGGCTGCGGCGGCACCATAGACCATGTTGATGGCAGCCACCTCGCTTTCCGCCTGAAGAAAAACGCCGCCGTGGCGGGGAAGATGGCGGGCCATGTACTCCACAAGCTCCCCTTGGGGAGTGATGGGATAGCAGAAATAGCAACGGCAACCGGCGCGAATGGCCGCCTCGGCCATGGCCTCGTTCCCGCGCATGAGAATTTTCATACGCCCTCCTTCACCGCCCGATACACCTCAATGGCCACATCCGGGCACATCTGGGCGCACATCGCGCACCCGGTGCACTTCTCGGGAGCGATGACGCCGGCCACGGCATATCCGTAAGGGTTCAATTCCGATGTGATGGCCAAAACCCCAAAGGGACAAGCGGCCACGCATAGCCCGCACCCTTTACAACGTTCCTTGTCGATGACCACAAACCCTTTTGGCATCCTCACTCCTTTTCCAGCCTCTCAAGAAGGGAGGGCCTTCCCTGGCGGCGCCGAAGCAGGGTTTCCGCTTGGGAAAGCCACCGGGCCAGGCGCCATTCGACCCGCTCCTTTTGGAGCTGCGCCTCTGGAATATTGACAGAAATGGACCGGTTGGAAAGAACAGAACGGAACTCTAAAACCTCGCGGTGAAACTCGGCCTCCTCCAGGTCAGCAGGGGAGACACGGCGTTGGGAAAGGACCGGCCGGCCGGAGCGGTCGTAGGCGATAACTTTGGCCACCACCTCCGCTCCCACCTCAAGCTCTCCATCTCTTTCCGCGGCGGGCAGGAAACCCTCGCTCCCTTCCTCGAGCTCCACCACCGCCCCGTTGGGCAAAATTTCCGTTACCTTGGCCCGAACCACCTCGCCCACGGGAAATTTCTCAATCATGCTATCAGGCACAAAAAAGCTGGCACCGCGCGTCCATGGTGCCAGCCGAAAAACGGGCTAGATTTTCAGGCATTTCTAAGCCTTTTGGACCTTTCCTGCCTTAAGGCATCGCGTGCAGACGCGGATCCGCCGGTGCACCCCGTTTATCACCGCCCGCACCCGCTGGAGGTTCGGTGCCCGTACCTTCCGTGTGCGCTTGCCGGAGTGGGAGACGCTATGCCCATAATCAGGACCGCGACCGCAGATCTCGCAAACCCTCGCCATTTTTGCCTCCTTATTGCACGTAGTGCGGCTCTAGTTTCAGCAAATCCACAGGGCCTTCACGAGTATAACGAGCGTATCCGATCTGCGCCACCACCAGCGGCCGGGGATGGGAAAAAGTCTCTGGTGCCAGGACAATTTGTTCTGCTTGGGCTTTGATTTCCTGGGCGAAGCGCACCGCTCCGGTTCCCGCAAGAAGCACTCCCGTGTGTTCCCGCACCCGGCCGAGCGCCTCGGAAAACGTGAGGACGAGTTCGGTCCCGGCCCGCTCCTCCTCCACCCACCCCATGTACACGTAATCCCGGCGATCGTGGATCCACACGCACACGCGGCCGGGCCAAAACCGGGCGAGAGGAAAGCCCACAGCCTCCGTTTGCCGCACGGGAACCACGGGAAGGCCGCGCACCTGGGCCAAGGCCTTGGCCAGGCTCAGCCCAACCCGAAGGCCGGTAAATGAGCCCGGTCCGACGTCCACCGCGATGAGGGAAATCTTTTCCCAGCTAACTTTGGCCTGCCGCATGAGCTCTTTGATCAACTCCGGAAGAACTTCTCCGCGTCCGGGGCCCAGGGGGACGATGATCTCGTGGGCCTCCGTCTCGTTCCAAAGGGCCACTCCACCTAAAGGGCCGGCACTTTCGATGGCAAGCGTGTACACGGCGCGATTATAGCCCGGTCAAGATGGGCTTGGGTGGGGAAAGGGAAAGCAGAATCCCTTGTGCTTGTTCCAAATCTTTTTCTATCTGCTTCGCCAGTGCTGCCGGGGAGGGAAAGGAAGTGTCCGCACGGAGGAATCGCAAAAGATGAACTTCCACATGGGTGGGCGGGGATTTTAGAGGAGCCGAAAGAAGATGTAGTTCCGCTGATGGGGGCAAGTTCGGAAAAGACGGGCGTTTTCCGTGGTAAAAGAGGGCGGGTCCGCCTCCCTTGGGCCAGAAGGCCCAGGCCACATATACCCCGTCCCGCGGCCGGATCAGGACCGGGTCGATCTCCAAATTCAGTGTGGGAAATCCGAGTTTTCGGGCCAGGCCCGCACCCCGTACCACATTGCCCACGAGGATCGGAGGACGGCCCAAAAGTTCCGCGGCCCGCTCCACCTCGCCGGATTGCACCAGCTCCCGGATACGCTGAGAGCTCACCATCTCCCCGCCTAAAAGGAAGGGCGGGACAACGTGGACTTCCAGTCCCAGACTTTCCCCGAGCTTTCTGGCAAGCTCCGGGGTTCCGGCCGCGTCCCGGCCGAAGCGGTGGTTCCTCCCCATCACCAAGGCCCGGCCCCCAAGCCGCCCCACAATCTCCTCACGCAAAAAATCCTCGGGAGAAAGTTCTCGCACCCTTTTCCAGTCAACCACTTCCACCTCGTCGGCGAGCTCTTGAAGGATCCGAATCTTTGCGGGAAGGGGAAGAAGGGCGGGGAACTCCGGGGGGAAGGTGTAGGCCAAAAGGGACCAGCCGCGCGCGCGGGCCAAATCTCTCCCGTGGGAAAGAAGGTGGCGGTGGCCGAGATGCACTCCGTCAAAGCGGCCGACGGCAACGACCCGGGGCACGGCCGTCAATGGGTTCCAGTCCGCCGAAATTCCCAGCCCTCCAGGCGGAAAGAGGCGTAGCCCAATGTGCTCCCGTCCGGGGACCACGCGGGAAACGCGTCGTCCCAGGGGTCCTCCGTGACCGGGAACGGGGTATCTCCGAAAAGGGGCATAATCCAGATATCTCCGGTCCCACCGCGGTTGGAGACAAACGCGATCCAAAGGCCATCGGGAGAGATGCGGGGGCACCAGTCGAAGAAGAGGTCGGCCGTGAGCTGGATCAGGTTGAGGGTGGCGAGGTCCAGGTAAAAGATCTCCCAGTTTGGTTCATGGTCACGGGCCCAAAAGCCCGCAAAGAGCAGGGCTTGGCCAGTCGGGAGGAACTCCGGGGTGGCCTTGGGCCAATCCCCGCCCAGTACCGTCCGTGCCTCCCCCCGAGAAAGATCCAGGATCACTAAGTCGTTCCAGTCCTCAACAAACGCGATCTTCGTGCCATCAGCCGACACCGTGGGCCAGAGGATCGGTTTTTCGCTCCGGTGGAGAAGCTCCGGTTCTCGGCCGTCGAGAAATCCCCGCCAAAGACCAAAACCATCGGCGAGCGGGGAGGGGAAGACGAACCACTCGTCGGATCCGAAGCGGGCCCAATCCGTCCACGTCTCTGCGTAAATAGGTGTCAATTTTCGCAAGCTCTCGTCCTCGGCCAAAAAAAGCTGAAAGTTTGTGACGAGAAGAAGGCGTGTGCCATCCGGGGACCAGTCGAGGGCGGAAAGATGGAATACTTGAGCGGAAGCGGCAAGGCCAAAGATCAAAATGGCACAACAGAAAGCACGCATCGTTAGCCATTTTAGGGGAAAGGAAAGGCCAAGACAAACTGGATCGCACCCGCGCTTTTTCGGTACAATGGCGAACGAACATGGCTTCTCATTGGCGGAATCTCCGGCCGGATGTGGTGGAGCCGCAGTTGCGCACCCTCCGCCCCCGCACCCTCGATGAGTTTGTGGGCCAGGAGAAGGTGAAGGAGCGGCTCAGGGTATACATTCAAGCGGCCAAGGCCCGGGGAGAGCCGCTGGATCACGTTCTTCTTCTTTCCCCTCCGGGGTTAGGGAAAACCACGTTGGCCCACATCATCGCCAATGAAATGGGCGTGCAAATAAAGGTATCCTCCGGGCCAGCTTTGGAACGGCCGGGGGACCTGGCGGCTATCCTCACCCATCTTTCCCCGGGCGACATCCTTTTTGTGGATGAGATCCATCGCCTGCGGCCCCAGGTGGAGGAGATCCTGTATCCGGCCATGGAGGACTGGAAGCTCCCCATTGTCCTCGGTGAGGGGCCACATGCCCGATGCATCGAGCTTTCCTTGGCGCCGTTCACTCTCATTGGCGCCACCACCCGGGAGGGCCTTCTCACCACCCCTCTACGGGACCGATTCGAGGTCGTGTTCCGGCTGGAGTTTTACCGGCCGGAAGAGTTGGCGGAGATCGTGCGCCGCGCCGCCCCAAGACTCGGAGTGGAGATCGAACCGGAGGCGGCCCGGGAGCTGGGGACTAGGGCTCGGGGAACGCCACGCATCGCCCTGCGACTTCTGCGCCGCGCTCGAGACGTGGCCCAGGTCCAGGGACTGAACACCATCACTTTGGCTGTAGCCCAGGAAACCCTGCGGATGCTGGGGATCGATGAAGAGGGTCTGGACGAACTGGATCGGCGGATTTTAGAGGTGGTGATTGATCGGTTCGATGGCGGACCGGTGGGACTGGAGACGTTGAGCGCGGCGTTGGGTGAGGATCCGAACACCATCGCTGAGCTCTACGAGCCCTACCTCATCGCTCTGGGGTTCATCAGGAAAACACCACAGGGCCGCATGGCCACGGAGCGGGCCTACGCCCATCTGAGTCGGCCGTTTCCTCGACTCCTTTAGTGGCGGAAGTACGCGCGAGCTCCGGTGAGGAAATCGCCGACCACCCCTAAGAACCGCCGCCAATCAAGAATAAGGGCGAGGATCATCCACACCAAGCCAGCATATGCTGCCACCGGCGCATGGAAAAGGGCGAGAATGAAGGGAGTAAACACCCAGGGAAAGGCCAAAAGCATGGTCACGGACTTGAACTTTAGGAAGTCCCGGAAGCGCAAGGTGTAGAGGGAGATGAGGACGGCCCCGCACATGTATGGAACGCCTACCTCCGGGGGCACGAGGCCGGTGGCGGTGAGGAACACCGCGGAGGCGAGGACCATGAGCATGTCGATCTGGAAGTCGTGCTCGCCAAGCCAGGTAGGGCCCTTTTCCAGGCGGCGGGCGAGGCGGCCGTCCACCATGTCCGTGGTCCAGCCCAAAAGGAGGAGACCGGCCACGGCGGCCAACGCTTTTGGCCCCGCAGGGATGAGGGCCAGGATAGCTAAGGCCACAAGAACCCGACTCGCTGTAAGCCAATCGGGAAGGCGCTCCTTCTTTCCCATCGCTTTCTATTATAGCCCGCCAAGGCGAAGACCCTCGTCCAAGGGGGCGAATTGCACTCGCGCCTCAGGAAACGCGGGAACATCAAGACTCACGCGGAAGCCGCCGGGATAAAGGCCAAGCCCGACCCGAAGACACCCCAAAAAAGTACGATACACATAGGTTTCCCACTGCACAAAGGACTGCGAAAGGAAGTCGTACTCTCCGGCGAGTGACCAGCTCCAGTCCGCTCCGGCCTTCCCTTGGACTTGGAAGAATGCGCGCTTTGCGAAAAATGCCGGTAGGCTGAGACGTACTCCGCCGGTCGCCGACCAGTCCTCACTTCCCATCTGCCCGCGGAGAATCAGATCTTCCCACGTTCCGGCGCTGACCCCGCCGGATAGATTCAGAAACCAATTTTGGCCCTGAAGCCTTCCCTCCCACCGCGCCTGGGCTAACTGAAGGGGCTGAGCTTGGAATTGGAAGCTTGCTCGGAAATTGGGGCCCTCCAGGGTCCAACGAGGAGGAAGGGGGACGTTCTCGACGAGGTCCCACCCTGCGGTGAGGGTCTGTTTTAGGCCGGAGGCCGAGGCAGAAAGGCTTATCCCGACTTGGCTTTGGCTAGGGGTGGCGTCAAAGGAGAAAATGGAGCGGCCAAGGCTGACCTGTCCGCGGTACCAAAGGCTGAGGCCCCCAAAGGAGAGGCTAGGCTGGATCGCGGCGTAGGCTCGGGCTGTGCCGGGATATTGATCCAGCCCAAATTCCAGGGGAAGCTGAGCGGAAAGGAACGAGATACGCGTGGACCAGGACCAACTCGCCCCAAGGCTTGTGCGCCATCCTTCCTTTCCCTCTTCCCGATAGCGACCGAACCCCCACCTGAAGCTTAATTCTCCGCCCAAAGTCGAGAAGCTTCGCGAAATGGAGATCTCGGGCAAGCGCGAATAAGGTTTTTCGGCATCAACAAAACCGGCGTTCACACGCACTTGCCAGCCTTGGGCGGCTCCGGTCAGGGAAAAAACAAGTCCTTGGGTGTCGTAACGACCTTGAACGCTCCACGGGGCGCCGAAGAGCTCGCCGCGGAACCGCAAAGTAGCCCGCTCCCCGGACAGAAAAAGGCTTCCCGTGTCCCAAAAGGTCCAGAGCGCCGGGTCCACCCGGCCGGCCTGAGGGTAGACGGTGAGGACAAGAGCGCCCACCGACCCCTGGGCCAGGGTCCAGGGAATAGACCACCGCAAAAAAAGGCCGAGGGCGGAGTGGCCCACCTCCGGCAGGAACGGAACGCTTTCCTTCCCGAGCCGCGCGGCATAAACGGGAAGCCAAACGATGGTGTAACCAAAGGATTCCACCACGAGCCCTCGAGCAAAAAGCCATTCCTCCGGAATGAGCCAGAATTCCTGAGCTCGCACTAAATACGGTGCGCCCGCAAGACAAGGACAAGTGGTAAACACCACGTTTTTCCCAGAGGCCTGGGCGATCTCCTCCCCTGAGAACCAAACCTTTCCCTCCTCCGCGGAGAAGATGAGGTTTTCCTCCTTTTCCGGCCCGGAAAAACGGGTCTCTCCGGAGAAATCCCGGAGCTCGGCTTCTTTGAGAACGCCGTCTGGGTTAAGGATGGCCCGGAGAAAGGCCGTCTGGAGTCGGGCCTCGCCGGAGAGAACGGTGGCCTCCCAGGCCTCCAGAACCCACCCGTCTTCCTCCCTCAGGGCCAGGCGACGTGCGGAGATCTGATGCGTGCCCACCACCGCCCGGGCCTCGGTAGCTAAGAGGACTTTTCCTTCGGCCTCTACCACCAATTCCTCGGCGGAAAGCTCGGTGAGGGGCGGAGCGGCCAGGCCAACGGTACTCAAGGCAAAAAGGAGAAGGAGGCCGCGGAAGCGCAAACGATCAGCGCTCAGGAAAAGGAGGAGGCCAAGGCTCCCAAACACAAGATGGGGAAGCCATCCGCCCAAAAACGGGGGAAGGAAGCCCCTTCTGGCCAAGGTTCTCGCCCAAAGGAAAAGAGCTTGAGCTCCGGCGGCAAGGAGGAATCCCACTACCATTCCTGTGGCCCGGCCGCGATGGCCGAGGATAGCACCCAAGGGCGCCCCAAAGAGCACGAACACAAAAGCCGCTGCGGATATCGCGAGCTTCCCGTGATACTCCACCAGGAGATCCCGAACATCCCGCCCGGCTTTTTGCAAAAGTTCGATGCGCTCCCGAAGCTCACCGGCAGACATCTCGCTTGGCGTGCGCCCGCCGATGATCGCCTCCTCAACCTTCTCACCCACCTCCATGGCCAATTCCTGAAAGCCCAGGATTTCCGTGAGCTCTCCTCCTTGGCCGAAGTGAAGGACCCGGCCCTCGCGGAGAAGAAGTAACCCCGAGGAAAAAACCCCTTCCTTGGCGGTGACCATAGCGGGGAAGGAGCTGCGAGGGTAGAGGGTTCCAGAAAGATCGTAGACCACGACCCCTTCCACCTTATCGCCGCTGTAGCGCTCCACATAGAACAAGGCACCCTGGGGGCCGCGGAAGAACACGTTCTCTTGAACCAGCGGAGCCGGGCCGCGATAAAGAAGGGTGAGAAGCTCCCGGCGGTACATCGCCTCCGCTTTGGGAACGACGAACTCCGAAAACAGGAAAGAAAGGGCGCTTATGAGGAGGCCAAAGACCCAGAAGGGCAAGAGGATCCGGCGTAGGGAGAATCCCAGGGCCTGCAAGGCCAGGAGTTCCCGATCGGAAGCAAGCCGTGCCAAGGCGAGGAAGGTGGCAAGGAGAACACCGGCCGGCGCGGCCAGGGTGAGGATGTTGGGGACCTTGTAGGAAAGAAGGCGCAGCATAACGGCGGCGGAGATTCCTCGGGCAAAGAGGGCATCGGAAAGGGAAAGGACCAGCTCAAGGCTTATGAACACAAGGAAGGCCAAGAGGGCCACAAAAAATGGCGGAATGATCTCGCGCAGTATGTACCGATCCAGGAGAATCTGCACGGCTGGATGATACCCGAAGGGCGCGGGTTGTGGCGGAACGGAAACCGGATAGGATCAAAAAAGCGATGCGAGCCTGTATCTTGACCTGGGGCTGCCAGCTCAATCACCATAAGAGCGAGGAGATCGCCGGGGTCCTGGCCGCGGCCGGGTACGCCATTGTGGAGAAGCCTGAGGATGCGGATGTGATCATTCTCAACACCTGCATGGTCCGGCAAAAAAGCGAGGACAAGGTGGTGAGTCGCCTGAACGAGCTTGCCCGGCTGAAGAGGAAGCGGCCGGTCCTCATCGGCGTGGGCGGGTGTATGCCCCAGGGAAGGGGGTCGGAGATCCTCACCCTTTGCCCGGCTGCGGACTTCGCCTTCGGCACCACCGGCCTCCGCTACCTTCCCGAGCTCATTTCCCAGGCCCAAGGGGGAGAGCGGCCCGTGTTCCTTCCAGAACCGCGTGAGCTTGAACGCCTTCCGGTCTTACGAAAAAGCCGATTCCAGGCATACGTCACCATCGCTGAAGGTTGCTCCCATTCCTGTGCCTACTGCGTGATCCCCAAAGTTCGCGGTCCCCTCCGTTCCCGGCCGCTTTGGGAGATCGTGGCCGAAGTCCGGGAACTTGCGGACTCCGGCTACTTGGAGGTCACCCTTCTTGGCCAAAACGTGGATGCTTACGGCCTGGATCTTCGGGATGGCACGAACTTCGCTCGACTTCTGCGGGAAATCGGAAAAATTCCGATCCCTCGGGTCCGCTTCACCAGTTCTCATCCCGCTTACATGACGGAGGAGGTCATCGCCGCCATCGCCGAGGAGGGAAATATCTGTGAGCACGTGCATTTGGCGGTGCAATCCGGAAGCGACAAAATTTTGCGGGCCATGCGCCGCGGATACACGCGGGAAGGGTTTTTGACCCTGGTGGAGAAAATTCGCAAGGCCATTCCGGAGGTGAACATCACCACCGACGTCATCGTGGGCTTTCCCGGGGAGGAAGAGGAGGATTTTCTCGCGACCCTCTCCCTCATCGAGGAAGCCCGGTTCGGCACGGTTTACGTGGCCGCGTATTCCCCTAGGCCAGACACTCCCGCAGCACCCTTGGGCGATCCCATCTCTCCCGCGGAGAAATCTCGACGCCTTCAGGAAGTTCTCGCTCTTACCCGTAAGATCGCGATGGAGCTGCACAAAGAGCGGTTGGGAAGGACGGTGGAGATTTTGGTGGAGGAGTACGTTCCGAAAAAGGGGATGGTGATGGGGAAGACCCGAGATTTTCGGACCGTGTTGGCGCCCGGTGGGCCGGAGCTGGTGGGGAAGCTGGTGGAAGTGGAGGTCACGGGTGCCACGCCCGCAGCCCTCCTCGGCGGAGTAAAGGAGCCCGTAGCATGATCCTCACCGTTACCCCCAACCCCGCCTTGGACAAGCTTTATTGGCTGAGAAGCCTTCCCGAGGATTTGGGCCTGACCGAGGAGGGAAGCTCCATCCGTGCCGAGAAGTCCCTAACCTCCGCGGGCGGGAAAGGGATCAACGTTTCTGTTTTCCTTGCCGCGCATGGGATCGAGACCGTGGCCATGGGCTTCCTCGGCGGGCACACCGGCCAGATCATCCTGCGGGATCTTCTCTCCCGCGGGGTGAGCACGAATTTCGTGTGGATCGAAGAGGAAAACCGGGTGAACGTCGTACTTATTGTGCAGGGGAAGGGTTACCATCCCATCCATATCCACGAGGCCGGGCCGCGCGTCGATGCCGATGCCTTGCAAATTTTTTGGCGCAAATATCAACGCATGCTCTCCCGCGCCAGCTACGTGGTGCTGGGTGGCGCTCTCCCGCCCGGGCTTTCCCCAGACTTCTATCGGGAACTGGCCCGGGCCGCGCGGGAACGGGGGGTGCCGGTGATCCTTCATGCCGGCGGGGAGCCGATGCTCCGCGCCGTCGCGGAAGGTCCATTTTTGGTGAAGCCGGACGTGCGGGAAGTGGCATGCTTTGGGGACATGCCCATGCACACGGAGGAAGAGGTTCTCTCCGCCGGCCGGAAGGCCTTGAGCTTGGGAGCCCACGCCTGCCTCGTCTCCCATCACCTCACCGGCGACTTCCTGTTCTCTCCTGACGGGATCTGGAAATTCGAGGCGAAAGTTTCGCCGGCGGCTTTTCGAAACGTGATCGGAGCCGACGATGCCTTGGTGGGCGGGATCCTCGTGGGGTTGAGCCAGGGAAAGGACTTGGTGGAGGCGGTGAAATACGGAATGGCTGCGGCAGAGGCCGCGGCGGAAGTGGACGAAAAACTCTGCCTTGAACGGGAGAAGATCGCGGAAAAAATGGAGCTGATTGAGGTGCAGTATAAGGGTAAGCCATGAAGGTGCGGGACTTTTTGCGCCGCGATTTGACCGCGGTGGAGGCGGACAGCTCCGTCCTTCACGCTATAAAACTTCTGGAGAACTCCGGCCTTTCCGCCCTGCCCGTGGTGGACGAGGAAGGAAGGGTGGTGGGGATTGTTTCCGAGCGGGACATCATCCGAGCCCTTGTGCCCGAATACATGGACATGCTCCACTCCGCTTCCTTTTTGCCCAGTTTGGACCGGCTGACAAAAAGGCTTAAGGAAATCGCCGCCCACCCCGTGGCCCGATACATGACGAAGGAAGTGGTGGTGGCCCGCCTGGAGGACAACGATCTTCATGTGGCCGACCTCATGCTCCGCAAGGGACTGAAACAATTGCCGGTGGTGGACGAGCAGGGGCGCCTCGTGGGTGTGGTGCGCAGGATCGACCTTCTTTCCCGGCTGTAGTGGAATTCCTCGTTTTTGTGGAAACACCGGAGATCTTGGCCCGCGTGGTTTTTTCCTCCCTGGGCCCTGCGCGCCGCCTTTCCCCTGAGGAACCTTGGCCGGATCTTCCCAAGGTTTCCTGGGACGCGAAAAGAAAGGACGTGCTGGATCTGGCCGTGATTGTCAGGGCTGTGTGGCCCGATACTGTTGATCTCCAGGTTTTGCAGAAGAAAACCGGTCTTCCTCTGGATGCCCCTGATCCGTGGGTCCGGGCGGAGGCGTTAGGAGAGCTCCTTCTTTTAGCGTGGGAGGAGGTGGAAAAGTGGCCGGGCTCGGCCCGGAGGGAGCTGGCGCGGGCCCTTCCGGAGGGTTGGCACCTTCCCCCTTCGCGGCCGCGGCCAAGACCCGCACCGCCGAAAGACCTGGCCGCGGCCTTCCGACGCCTGGAAGAACTGGGCCTTGACCTGCGGAAAGCCCAGCGGGAGTACGCGGAAGAGGTGGCCCGGGCCCTAAGCCAAGGGGAAATCGTCCTCCTTGAGGCCGGCCCTGGCACGGGAAAGACCTTTGGTTACCTCATCCCCCTTCTTTTGGCCCTCCGGCAGGGCGGGCGGGCCGTGGTGGCCACGCGTACCCGCACCCTCCAAGACCAGCTCTGGAAAAAGGACCTACCTTGGCTGGAAGAAAAGATGGGCTTGCGGGTGGAGCGGGCCCTCCTCAAGGGCCGGGAAAACTATCTGTGCTTGAAACGCCTGGTCGATTGGGAGAATCGCCTCCTTCCCGAGGATGTTCTCATTCCCTTGCGCGTTTTAGCCGCCCGAAATGGGGACCTGGATGAGGCTGCGTTTTTAGGGGAAACCTGGCTCATCGAGGACCTTCGGGATCGTCCCTGGCGGTGTTTTAGCCGGTACTGTCGCCATGGAAGCCAATGCCCGTCCCGGCGGGCGCGTGAACGCGCACGAAACGCGCAACTCGTGGTGGTGAACCACGCCATCCTTGGTGCGGATCTGGCCGCAGGAAACGCCCTTCTTGGGGATTACGACTACCTCATCGTGGACGAGGCTCATGCTCTTCCTCACGCTCTTCGGGAAGCTTTGAGCGTGGAGGCTCGTCCCACGGACCTCCCCCTGATCCTTGGAGAAGTTTCCCGCGCGCTGGATGACAAAAAGGTCGCGGCGAAAGTGGAGGAGCTGCATCAGGATTTTTGGCAGATGGTGCGGGTTCTTCTGCCTTCTAGCCGGGGAAGGCTCTCCCAGGAAGTTTCCGCCCTCATTTTGGGAAACGCCGGGGCCTTCCTGGCCGCCTTGGACGAGCTCCTCCGTAAGCTCGAGGCGGAGGGTGGGGAAGAAGAACTGATCGGAAGCGTTCGCGCCTATCGGGAAAGCCTGCGCCGCATCCTATCCCCGGGCCCTGGAGAGTGGGTGCAGTGGTTCAACCACGAGGATGAGCTCATTCTGGGCTTGACTCCTCTTGATCTGGCCTCGCAGCTTTCCCAGGAATTTTGGCCAAGCTTGCACGCCGCTGTTTTGACCTCGGCCACGCTCGCTGTACAGGGAACCCCGGATTTCTTGCGTTCCCGTTTGGGCCTTCCTCAAGAAGCGCGTTTCCGATCGTGGCCAGCACCGTTCTCCTATGAGCGGGTGCGGATAGGCATCATGCGGGGCCTTCCCCAGCCTGACGAGCCTGAATATCCTGCGCGCTTGGCTTCGGTGCTCCGACGCCTTTGGGAAATGGTGCCGGCCAAGATCCTGGTTCTTTTCACCGCCAAACGGGCTCTCTTGACCGTATGGGAAAAACTCAAGGATCTTTCCTGCCTTGCCCAGGGAGTGGATGGGGAGCGGGACCAGCTCCTCCAGAAATTCCGGGCCATGTCTCCGCCCGCGATCCTTCTGGGACTGGAAAGTTTTTGGGAAGGGGTGGATCTTCCCGGCGAGGATTTGGAGATCCTGGTCATCGCTCGTCTTCCCTTCCCTCATCCGGCGGAACCGGTGCTCGAGGCGGAGGCTGAAAGGCTGCGGGCTCAGGGGAAAAGCGATTTTTGGGAGCTTTCCCTGCCTTTGGCCGTGCTGAAGCTTCGGCAGGGCTTGGGGAGGCTTGTGCGCACTCCCACGGACCGCGGGCTCATCCTTATCGCCGATCCAAGAATTGCCTTTCGCTCTTACGGAAAAGCTTTTCTTTCGGCTCTGCCTGTTAAGCCCGTATTCCTCGACAGTCCCGCGGACCTGGAAGTTGTTGTTCGCCAAATCTTTCGGTAATCTCCAGGCCAAGATGGCCCTGGTGCGTGCAAGCCGCTACTTTTTGCCCACGTGGAAGGAAGATCCGGCGGAGGCGGAGCTTCCCAGCCACAAATTGATGCTCCGGGCGGGGATGATCCGTAAACTGGCGGCGGGAATATACACATATCTTCCCCTGGCCCGGCGAGTCCTGCACAGGATTGAGGGGATTATCCGCGAGGAGATGGACGCCATCGGTGGGATGGAGATCACCATGCCCATGATCCATCCCGCGGAGCTCTGGGCGGAGACCGGAAGGCTTCAGGATTTCGGGCCGATTCTCGGGCGCTTCCGCGATCGAGCCGGCAGAGAGATGGTCCTCGGCCCCACCCATGAGGAAGTCATCACCGATATTGCCCGACGGGAGATCCGGTCTTGGCGTCAGCTTCCCCTCGTGTTCTACCAGATCCAGACGAAATTCCGCGACGAACCCCGTCCGCGAGGCGGATTGATTCGAGCCCGCGAGTTCACCATGAAGGATGGCTACAGCTTCCACGAGTCCAAGGAAGATTTGGACCGGTTCTATCGCGAGATCTATCAGGCCTACCTTAACATTTTCCACCGCTGCGGGCTTCCGGTCGTGGTGGTGGAGGCTGATCCCGGCCTCATGGGCGGCTCGGAGTCCCATGAGTTCATGCTTCCCAACCCCTATGGCGAGGATTCCTTCATCCAGTGCGAGAACGGCGATTACGCTGCAAATTTGGAAGGCGCGGTAAGCCTAAAGGATGAGGATCCGCCCGAGCCCCTCCTTCCCGTGGAGGAGGTGGCCACGCCCGGCTGTTACACCATCGAAGCGGTTGCCAACTTCTTGGGCGTTCCCACGCGGAAGACGGCCAAGGCCGTGTTCTACCGGACCCCGAAGGAGTTGGTGTTCGTGGTGATTCGTGGGGATCTAGAGGTGAATGAGGCCAAGCTTGCCCGGGCCTTGGGCACTGGGGAGATCTGGCCGGCTACAGAGGAGGAGATCGCCGCGTGCGGGGCCGTTCCCGGCTATGCCTCGCCCATTGGGATTCGCCGGAACGGGGTAAAAGTGGTGGTGGACGATTCCATTCCCAAGGCCCGCAACCTTGTGGCCGGGGCGAATCGCGAAGGTTTTCATCTTCGAAACGTCAATTTCCCGCGGGACTTTCAAGCGGACATCGTGGCCGATGTGGCCATGGCCCGGGAAGGCGACCGTTGCCCCCGCTGTGGGGGCCGCCTCCGGATTCAACGGGCCATCGAGCTTGGCCACATTTTTAAGCTCGGCACAAAATATTCCGAGGCCATGGGCGCCACCTTCCTCGATCGGGAAGGGAAGCCCCGGCCCCTCATCATGGGCTGCTACGGGATTGGGGTGGGAAGACTTCTGGCCGCGGTGATCGAGGCCCACCACGATGAAGAAGGGATCATCTGGCCCGCCCATCTTGCGCCGTTCCAGGTGGTGGTGAGCGTATTGAACCCCGACCACGATGAGCTTCTTCGTCTTGGCGAGGATTTGGCGCGCGCCCTGGACGAAGCTGGGTTTGAGGTGCTCCTTGATGACCGGGACCAAAGCGCCGGGGAGAAGTTCCACGACGCGAAGCTTTGGGGGATTCCCGTGCTTTTGGTGGTGGGGCCGCGGGCCGCTAAACAGAATCAGGTGGAGCTGGAACGCCGCGCGGACGGCGCCAAGTTTGCCGTCTCTGCCGAGCCCAAGGCTGTTGTGGAAAAGGTGCGGGAACTCCTGGAACGTGCCAGGGCTTGACGTTTCCCGCGCCCAGCGTTATATTGCATTGTTGTTAATCCCTTGCGCGCATGAAAATCTCCGCCATTGTTCCCGCATACAATGAGGCCGCACGAATCGGCGCTGTTTTGACACCGCTTTTGGCCGCACCCTCGGTGGCAGAGGTCATCGTGGTGGACGATGGGTCCACCGATGGCACCGCTGAAGTGGCCCGCCGATATGGGGTGAAAGTTGTGCGCCTTGCGGAGAATCGGGGAAAGGGAGCAGCCATGGCCGCAGGCGTCCGGGCTGCCTCCGGAGATACACTTCTTTTTTTAGACGCTGATCTTACGGGGCTCACCGCCCAGCACGTGGAGGATTTGGTCCGCGCTTATAAGGAGGGCGAGGCGGAGGTGGTGATCGCCGTGTTCCGCAAAGGGCGCGCGGCCACGGATCTCTCCCAGATGATCGTTCCTTTCCTCTCCGGACAACGGATCATGCCCAAAAAACTCTGGGAGAGGGCCGAGGCCTTGACACAAGCGGAAGATTTCGGAATCGAGATGGCCTTGACCAAACTCGCCTTTCGTGAAGGCTGGCGGCAAAAAACAGTGGTTTGGGAGGGCGTGAGCCATGTGCGCAAGGAAGAAAAGCGTGGGTTTTGGCAGGGCTTTATTGAGCGGCTGAAGATGTACGCCAATATTGTGCGTTCAATATTCCGGCGATTCTGAACTTAGCGAGGTGGTGAGCCATGGAAATCAGTGAAGTCCGAGCCCTCGGGCATGAGAAGATCCTGGAGCTGGCGGAGAAGCTGGGCATAGACGGCTCCGCGGAGTTCTCCCCAGCGGAGTTGGAGATGGCGGTCCTTCGGGCCTTGGCTGACCGCCAGGAGCTCACCGTCACCGGAATACTGGAGATCATGCCCGACGGCTACGGATTCCTCCGGGACAAATCCTGCCTTCCCAGCCGCTACGATGTCTACGTCTCTCCCTCCCAGATTCGCAAGTTCGCCCTGAAGGACGGGGATATCGTGAAGGGGCCGGTGCGGCCGCCCCGGGAAGGAGAGCGGTACTTCGCCCTCCTTCGCGTGGAGGAGGTGGACGGCCTTGATCCAGAGGTAGTGAAAAGGCGCAAAGATTTCTCCCAGCTCACCCCGCTTCATCCCAATCAACAGTACGTCCTCGAGCACGATCCGGAGGAGCTTTCCACCCGCATGATCGACCTTTTTGCGCCCATAGGGAAGGGCCAGCGCGGGCTCATCGTATCCCCTCCTAAGGCGGGAAAGACCACGCTTCTTAAACACATCGCCCAGGGACTAGAGGCCAACTACCCGGACATAAAACTTCTTATCCTCCTTGTAGATGAGCGGCCGGAGGAGGTCACGGATTTCCGGCGCTCGGTGAAGCGGGCGGAGGTAGTCGCGGCCACCTTCGACATGGAACCCCATCACCATACGAAGCTTGCGGAGCTCGTGACCGCCGAGGCCAAACGTCTCGTAGAGGTCGGGTACGACGTGGTGATCCTCATGGACTCCCTTACGCGTCTTGCGCGGGCTTACAACCTCTCCGTCACCCCTTCGGGGAAACTCCTTTCCGGCGGGATTGACCCCACGGCGCTGTACAAGCCCAAGGAATTCTTTGGCGCGGCTCGGAACATCGAGGAAGGCGGCTCCCTCACCATCATCGCCACCGCTCTCATCGACACCGGCTCCCGTTTGGACCAGGTGGTGTTTGAAGAATTCAAGGGCACGGGAAATATGGAGCTTGTGCTCAACCGAGATCTCGCCAACCGCCGGATCTTTCCGGCCATCGATCTCATCCAGTCCGGGACAAGAAAAGAGGAACTCCTCCTTGAGCCAGATGTCCTTCGACGAGTATGGATCCTGCGTAAGCTCATCTCGGAAATGCCGGATCCAGGGGTGGCCCTGGAGTTCATAAAACAGCGCATGGAGCGCACCAAAACCAACAAACAATTCCTGGAGCTGATGAACAGTGAGTAACCTGTGGGTTTTCGCAGTGTTGGCCCTGTGCGTGCCCCTTGTTCTTTTTTCCTTGACCCTTTCCCCGGAGATCGGCGGTCCATCCCAAACTTTAAGCGCTTGGCAAAGCATGGCCCTTCTGTACGAGGTCCGTTCCGGTGACACCCTTTCTGCCATCGCTGCCCGTTATGATGTCCCTGTCTCTTGGATCGTCGCTTCCAATGGTCTTTCCTCCACCACCATTTACCCCGGACAAAAGCTCCTCATTCCCAAAGATGGGGTCCTGCACACGGTGAAGACCGGGGAGACCTTGGCCCAAATAGCCGCCGCCTACGGAGTTTCCGAGGATCTCGTACGCAAGACCAACGGGCTTTCCGGGGAACCTCAGCCGGGAATGCGCCTATTCATTCCGGAGCCGAAAACCGTGCCGCTAACCGCATCCGCTGCAATCCAGGGATTTGTTTGGCCGGTGCGAGGTCAGATCTCTTCTTCCTTTGGCCCGCGCATCCATCCGATCTACGGCATTCCCTCTTTCCACACCGGGATCGATATTGCCGTGCCGGAGGGCACGCCGGTGCGAGCGGCCGCCGCGGGTCGCGTGACCTTCGCTGGCTGGGAAAGCGGGTTTGGTCTCCTCGTGGTCATCGACCACGAGAATGGCTACGAGACTTATTACGGACACCTCTCCAAGCTCCTTGTAAGCCCAGGCCAGATGGTTTCTGCCGGGGACACCATTGCTCTTTCCGGAAACACCGGGCTTTCCACCGGGCCTCACCTGCACTTTGAGGTCCGCCAGCTCGGCACGCCTGTGGATCCCCGGCCTCTCCTTCCGTGATCAAGGTCCGCGGCGGAGAAAGGCTTTGCGGGGAAGTTCCGATCTCCGGGGCTAAAAACGCTGCTCTCCCCGCGATCTTCGCAAGCCTTCTCACTACGGAACCCGTGATCATCCACAATGTTCCGCGGCTGGCAGACGTGGAGACCGCGCTAGATCTCATTCGGAACCTGGGCAAAGAGGTCGTTTGGCGGGCGGAAACGTTGGAGATCCGCGGCGGGGAGGAGCTGTGCTGGGAGGCCCCTGCGGAGCTTGTGCAAAGGATGCGGGCCTCCTTTCTTTGCCTTGGCCCCCTCTTGGCCCGGGCAGGAAAAGCGAAAGTGGCCATGCCCGGCGGTTGCGCCCTCGGTCCACGCCCCGTGGACTTCCATCTTTATGGTCTAGCCAAGCTTGGCGCATCCATAATCGTGAAGGATGGGGCGGTTGTGGCCGAAGCCGCGAGGCTTAGAGGCCACATGGTCTACCTGGATTTCCCCTCCGTCGGGGCCACGGAACAACTCCTTTTGGCCGGAGCGTTGGCTGAAGGAGAGACGGTGGTGATCAACCCGGCCCGGGAGCCGGAAGTAGTGGACCTCGCCGAGCTTCTTCGCAAAATGGGGGCGGAGGTGGCTTGGGACGGCGATCGAGTAAGGATCCGCGGACGGGAGACCCTGGGCGGGGCGGAACATACCCTGATTCCCGACCGCATCGAGGCCGGAACTTATCTCCTTGCCGGGGCCATCACGCATGGTCGGGTGCGGACTATTGGCGCGAAGCCCCGCCATCTGGCTGCCCTTTTGGACCGCCTTTCCCTGGCCGGCTGTGAGGTGGAGTTCGGAGAAAACTGGGTGGAGGTGCGCGGTCCCACACGTCCGAAACCCGTGGATTTTCGGACCTGGCCGTATCCCGGCTTTCCCACCGATCTTCAGCCGCCCATGGTGGCCTTCCTTACCCTGGCCGAGGGCCGCTCCACCGTGACCGAGACCGTCTATGCCGCGCGCTTTGGCCACGTTGAGCCTCTCCTTCAGATGGGCGCTAAGATACAGGTGAGCGGAAACGTCCAGGTGGTGGAAGGGGTGGAGCAGTTGCGGCCGGCCGCAGTGGAGGCCACTGATATCCGTGCGGGTGCGGCTTTGGTTTTGGCCGCCCTCGCCGCTCCCGGCGAAAGCTACGTGCGTGGTGAGCACCACCTGCGCCGCGGCTACGAAAGCTTCGGGGAAAAATTGAGAAGGCTTGGGGCTAAGGTATGGGAAGAAGGGGACTGAGCCGGCTCGTCATCGAGGACTACCTAGGCCAGCGCGTACGCCTCCAAGGCGGGGAGAAGGCCATCCTTGTGGAGGTCGTTCCGCCCGGCGTGGATCCGCAGGAAAGGCTCTCCGAACTCGCAGCTTTGGCCAACACCGCGGGAGCGGTGGTCTTGGACGTACTCGTCCAGCGTCGGGAAAAACCTGATCCTGCGACCTACATCGGCAAAGGCAAGGTCCTCGAGACCCT
Source organism: Candidatus Bipolaricaulota bacterium (assembly GCA_014360945.1). GTDB lineage: Bacteria > Bipolaricaulota > Bipolaricaulia > Bipolaricaulales > Bipolaricaulaceae > DTER01. The sequence goes on along the minus strand of JACIWM010000003.1, from coordinate 12,599 downwards.
GGCTAAGGCCCGAGAGAAAAACGCAGATACCCTCATTTTTGGGGTGGAACTCACCCCTGCTCAGGCCCGAAACCTCGAGGAGTTCACGGGCCTTAAAATCATCGATCGTTCCCAGCTCATTCTGGACATATTTGCTCTGCATGCGGGGACGAAGGAGGCAGCGTTGGCGGTGGAGCTGGCCCAGCTTCAGTATCTTCTTCCGCGGCTGCGGGGGTGGGGCCATGCCCTCTCCGACCCGGGCGGGATTGTAGGAACGATGGGGCCGGGCGAAACTCGTCTGGAACAGGGGCGACGGGCCATCCGCCGCCGCATCCAAGCCCTGGAGCGGGAGCTTCGGGAAGCAAAGCGTGCTCGGGAGGTGCGCCGGGCTCGACGTCGCCGCTTGGGCCCTCCGGAGATCGTCCTCGTGGGCTACACCAACTCCGGCAAATCCACACTTTTCAACGCTCTCACCCGCGGGGATGCTTTGGTGGCAAACCAACTTTTCGCCACCCTGGATACCAAAGTCCGCCGCGCCTTCCTGCCCACCGGACAAATCGCCCTCGTCACCGACACTGTGGGTTTCATCCGTGATCTTCCACCTCAACTCATCCCCGCCTTCCACGCCACTCTGGAAGAGGTGCGGGAGGCAGCCCTCATCGTGATCGTCGTCGATGCCGCCTCGCCCGCGGCTTTTGAGCACTTGCGGGTCGTGCGCGAGGTCCTGTTCTCCGAGATCTTTCGGCCGGAGGATCCCCGTCCTCCTGTTGTCTATGCCCTCAATAAGCTCGACCTTCTTGAAACGAGCGTTGCCTGGTCCCGGGCCGAACAGCTTTTGGCCGAGGCCCAGCCGGGGATGCTCATCTCTGCCAAAACCGGGGAGAACCTGGACGAATTCCGTAAGCTTTTGGCCCAAAACCTTCGGCAAAAGACATCGGCCGCCACGGTAAGCGGGTATCATTGATCTTGGAGGTGATGCCCGTGCGGTGGTGGCGCTACGGGACGTTTGGGTTTGGTTTTCCCCCGTTTTTCTTCTTTCGGTTCGGTCCCACCCGCTTTGGGCCGTGGTGGAGCCGTGAGGAGTACCGCCGCTTCCTCCGCGAATATCTGGAGGAGCTCGAACGATACAAGAAGGACTTGGAGGACGAGATCGCCGCGGTGAGGCGGGAACTTGAAGAACTTGGAGAGTGAACTTATGCGTATTTTTCTGGCTTTGGTGCTTTTGAGCCTTGGCGCCCTGGGCCAGACCAACCTGGTCATATACTCCTCCGGGTTGGCCCTGGTCGAGGAGATCCGAAAGTTCTCGGTTGCTCACGAAGGGATTTTGGAGCTACGGGATTTCCCTCAAGACACCCTCTGGGAAACCCTCGTGGTGGAGGGAGTCGAGGTCCTTTCCCTCCTTCCCCTTCGAGGACGGCAGCTTGAAGCCCTTTTGGGCAAGGAAGTCACTGTCTACACTGGACAGGACACGTTCCGCGGGATCCTGCGGGCGATCTCCAACGCCGGTTTGGTTTTGGAAACGAATGGTTCCTTGGTCATCGTGCGGGAATATGCGTGGCTTTCAGGCCCGGCCTCCCCGGCCCAGGCCCATCTGCGCTACTGCGCCCAGGAAACCGGGGAAAAAGACCTGCGTTTTCGGTATTTGGCGCGAGGTTTTTCGTGGCGCATCGGATATGACGCGGAATTGACAGACACGGAATTGCACGTTTTCGGGAAAGCCGCGATTCAAAACGAGACCGGATGCTTTTGGCAAGCTGCAAATATCTCCTTGGTTGCCGGGGAAATTTACACTCCAAAAACCGAGGTGCGGACGCTGGCCCTCGCGCCGGAAGGCTCGCCCGCAGCGGCCTTCGAATACTACCGTTACGACCTTCCCGGCCGATGGGATCTTCCTCCCGGCTTGACCATCCTGCCCTTGGTGAGCGCTACTTTTCCCGCCCAAAAGTTCTATCGGTTTTCCGGGACAAACGTGGAAGTATGGGTGCGTTTCACCACCGATGTGGTCCTTCCCGGCGGAGAAATGCGGGTCTACTCGGACGGCCTTTTTGTTGGAGCCGGGGAGATAAAATCCCTAACAAAGGGTGAAACGGCGGAAATTGCTGTTGGAGTGGCGTTCGACCTCCAAGGCCATCGGACTCAACTACTTCGGGAAAAGCTTGGGGAAAACGTGTACCGCGAGACGTGGCGGATCACGCTGCGCTCGGCCAAGGAAAACGAGGCGGAGGTGGAAGTGATCGAGACGCTTTCCGGTTACTGGCGGATTGTGCATGCCACCGCGCCTTATGAAATCCTTGACGCCCAGCGGATAAAATTCGCGGTCCACGTGCCCCCGAAAGACGAGGTTTCCGTGGAATACACGGTGGAGTGGAGCTACTGATGGCGGAGCTTGAAGAGGAGTTGGCCCGGCTTCGGGAGAGCTATTGCAAGGCTCTGGAACGGGCACTGGAGCGGGTTCCGGTGCGAAACGGTGTAGTGCGGGTGGAGGACCTTTGGCTGGAGACGGCGATTCCCGTGGAACTCATCGTCGAACTTTTGGAAAGCGATGGGGTGAAGATTCCCCCGCATGTGGAGCGCGTTGATTTGGGGAGCTTGAGGAGAAAGGCGCGGCGATGAGCGAGATCAAGTTCGGGACGGATGGATGGCGGGGCGTGATCGCCCGGGATTTCACGTTCGCCAATGTGGGCCGGGTCGGAGCAGCCTTGGCCGCCTATCTTCGCGATCCGCAGCGGAAGGAGATGCGGGTCTATCGGGAGTGGGGGGTTACGTGGCGGCCCGCGGAGGCCGGGGTCCTGGTGGGATACGATACGCGCTTCCTTTCCCGAGAATTTGCGACAGAACTTGCTCGCGCTTTAATTGCGGGTGGAGTGCCGGCGTGGATCACCGCTGAGCCCGTTCCCACCCCGGCCCTTTCCTTTTTCGTGCGCCAAGAAGGCCTGGCTGGCGGGGTGATGATCACCGCCTCCCACAACCCTCCGGAATACAACGGGGTCAAGTTCAAGCCGGAATACGGCGGCTCCGCCACCGAGGAGATCACGAAGGAGATCGAGGCCCGCCTTCCTCCTTCTCCGCCTCCCCTTGTTGACAATACGATCCCAACCCAATCCATTCGTGAAGCCTATTTGGAGAAAATCAGGAAGGCCGTGGATTTGGGGGCGATTCGACGGGCTCCGCTTTTCCCCGTAGTGGATGCCATGTACGGCTCGGCTCGGGGGTATCTGGTCGAGATTTTGCGGGAGCTTCGCCTTCCGTTCTTGGCCATTCGTGCCGGTCGCGATCCCCTCTTTGGCGGAAAAAAGCCGGAACCCATCGCAGAGAACATGGGACCATTGCGGGCGGTGATCCGAGGAATGCGCGGGCGGGTACGCGGACGCATCATCGTGGGCCTTGTGACCGACGGCGACGGCGATCGCGCCGCGGCCATGGACGAAACCGGGGAGTTTGTGGACACCCACCGCACCGCCTCCCTCCTCCTTTGGCATCTCTTCCACCACCGAAAAATTCGCGGACCGGTCCTGAAATCCTTTGCTCTTACGGATATGGTCAAAAAAATCGCGGAGGAAGAAGGCGTGCCTTGCCACGAGATAAAGATCGGGTTCAAATGGGCTGTGGAGGGATTGGTCACGGGCCAGGCCATGTTTGGCGGGGAGGAGTCCGGCGGCTACGGATATTCCTGGCATTTGCCCGAACGGGATGGAATCCTGTCTAACCTCCTCCTTTTGGAATCGGTCTCCGTCACCGGAAAGCCGTTATCCGCGCTCATTCAAGAGCTTTTCGCGCGCTTTGGTCCTCATTACTATTCTCGTCGGGACCTGCACCTTCCCGATAGACTGGCCGTGATGGAAAAGCTTGCGAAAAAACCCCCGGAAGAGCTGGCCGGTCATGTGGTGAAAACTGTGGAAGATTTGGACGGAATAAAATTGCGGTTCGACCGAGGCTGGGTCCTTTTCCGGGCCTCCGGGACAGAGCCCATCCTTCGTCTTTATTGTGAGATGGATGACGCCAAAGAGGTGGCGAAAGTTTTGGCTGCTGCGGAAAACCTGGTGAAAGGAGGTCTCCTGTGAGCCGCCCTCCCTACGACCACAAAGCGATCGAGGAAAAATGGCGGGATTTTTGGCGGGAACGCGGATTTTTCAAGGCCAAAATCCACGATGCCCGCAAGAAGTTCTACTACCTCAACATGTTCCCTTATCCCTCGGGGAAGCTTCACGCCGGGCATGGCCGGAACTACATCCTCGGCGATGCCATTGTGCGTTTTCTCCTCATGCGGGGCTGGAACGTTCTCAACCCCATGGGCTGGGATGCCTTCGGGCTTCCTGCGGAGAACGCGGCCATCGAACAAGGTGTGCATCCTCGTGACTGGACCTGGCGAAACATTCGAGAGTTCAAACGGCAATTTCGGGCTTGGGGCGTGGAATACGACTGGGATCGAGAGATCGCCACCTGCGAGCCGGATTACTACAAATGGACCCAGTGGATCTTTTTGAAACTTTACGAAAAGGGCCTGGCCTATCGGGCCAAGGGCAAGGTCAACTGGTGCCCGCATTGCGAGGTGGTGCTGGCCAACGAACAGGTGATCGGCGGCCGGTGCTGGCGTTGCAATTCCCTTGTGGAAAAGCGCGAGCTTGAACAATGGTATTTCCGTATCACCGCCTACGCCGAGCGGCTTTTGCGGGACTTGGAGAAGCTCGATTGGCCTGAACACGTAAAGAAGATGCAGGAGAACTGGATCGGCCGCTCGGAAGGGGCGGAAATCCTTTTCCCCACGGAAAAGGGCCCTGAAATCAAGGTCTTCACCACCCGGCCGGACACGCTCTGGGGCGCGACCTTCCTTGTGCTGGCTCCGGAGCATCCTCTTGTGCCGCAATTGACCGCGCCAGAGAGGGCGGAAGAGGTAAAGGCCTATTGCGCGGCAGCGGAGCGCATGACCGAGGTGGAGCGCACCTCCACGGAGAAAGAGAAGACCGGTGTCTTTTTAGGGACTTATGGGGTCAACCCCGCAACCGGTGAACGTATCCCCATTTGGATTGCTGATTATGTCCTCATGGGCTATGGAACCGGGGCCGTCATGGGCGTTCCTGCCCACGATGAGCGCGATTTCCAGTTTGCCTTGAAATACGGCCTTCCCGTGATTCCGGTCATCGCTCATCCTTCCCAAGAATTCCGCGCCGTTGTGCCAGCTCAGAGCTTCCATTCCTCTCTCGAGCCCGCTTTAAAAGAGCTTGAGGTGTACGTTGACGAGAAAGATGGGGCCCTTCTTATCGCTGGCGCTGCCCAAAATATTTCGCAGGTCTTAAGCCTTTTGCAAAAGCATCTAGTCCCCAGCGGGTGGGCTTTCGTAATCGGTCGAGGCTGGCACGTCGTTTTCCCGGACGAGGTGATCAATATCGGAAGCATTGCTGAAGAACGTCGTGCCTTGGCCAAATTGCAAAGCGTTGCGCCGAAATTTAAGGATAAACGCACAGTGGCCGAAATCTTTTGGGATGAGCCGCATCTTCGGGCCTTTCTTTTCCACGCGGAGTACGAAGAAATGATCAACTCCGGCCCGCTTTCCGGCACCCCCGGCACGGAAGCGGTGAAAAGAACTGTGGAATGGCTTGCGGAAAAAGGTTTGGGGAAGGGAACGGTGACCTACAAGCTCCGGGATTGGCTCATCTCCCGGCAGCGCTATTGGGGAGCACCGATTCCCATGATCCATTGCCCGAAATGCGGGATCGTTCCCGTGCCGGAGAAGGATCTTCCTGTCCTCCTTCCCGAGGTAAATCGCATCGGAAAGCTTGGGCTTGCGGACATTCCGGAGTTCATCCCCACTCAATGCCCTCGCTGCGGCGGTTCCGCCCGGCGCGACACGGACACCATGGACACATTTGTGGATTCGTCTTGGTACTTCCTGCGGTTCGTCTCCCCAAAGGACACGGAGCGACCGTTTGATCCGGAGCTCGTGAACAAATGGCTTCCCGTGGATCTTTATGTGGGCGGTGTGGAGCACGCTATTCTTCACCTCCTCTATGCCCGATTCATCACCAAATTCCTCCATGATTTGGGTCTCCTATCCTTCGATGAGCCGTTCAAAAAGCTTTTCACCCAGGGGATGGTTACCTATCCCGCCTATTGGTGTCCCACCCACCACTGGATTCCTCCCAAGGAGGTGCAGCCGGGCAATCGCTGCCCCAAGTGCGGGTCAGAGCTCGTCGTTTCCGTGGTGGCCATGTCCAAGTCCAAAAAGAATGTGGTCTCCCCGGACGAGCTCATTGAAGAGTACGGAGCGGATACGGAACGGCTCTATACCCTTTTTATGGGCCCTCCGGAGAAAGAGATCGAGTGGAGTGAGGAAGGTGTGCGGGGATGCTGGCGCTTTTTGAACCGGTTTTGGAACATGGCTTTGGACATAATCGATCGAGCCGGGCAGATCCGCGAAGACCCCGATCCTCAGAGCTTCAGAAGCGAGGACCGGGCTATATGGGCCAAGCTTCATGCCACAATCAAAAAGGTGACCGCGGAGTTCGAGGGGCGGCTCGCTCTCAACACGGCCATCGCCGCAATCATGGAGTTCACCAACGATCTTTCCGCTTATCTAGAGGCCCCCAAAGCCGATCCGAAGCTTTTGCGCCGAGCTTTGCGCGATTTGATCTTACTTCTTTCCCCATTCACCCCGTTCATCTGTGAGGAGCTCTGGCAAAGGTTGGGAGAGGGAAAATCCGTGCTGGAAACGCCGTGGCCGGAATATGACCCTCGGGCTTTGGAGGAGGCGGAGGTGGAGATCCCTGTGCAGATCAACGGTAAGGTCCGGCTGCGTTTGCGTTTGGCTCGGACGAAAGCTGCTGACCCCAAGGTCCTGGAAGAATTGGTCCTCTCTGACCCGGAGGTACAAAAGCGTCTTGAGGGGAAAAAGATCGAGCGGGTCATTGCTGTTCCGGAAAAGCTCGTGTCCATTGTGGCCAGATGAACCCAAGTTTAGTGAGCCTTTTTTCTGGGGCTTTCGTAGGAGTTATTCTTGCCTTTCTCGCCCTTTGGCGAAACTTTCGCACTCTTAAAGAGGCGGTGAACCATACGGCCCCGCCGGGAAAGCTTTCGGTGATCATCGCCAGCCACAACGAAGAGGCGGTGATTGAAAAAACCGTGTGTTCTCTGGCCCAGGCTGCGCCGGACGCGGAGATCATCGTGGTGGATGCCTCCACAGACCACACCCCGGAAATTCTCGCCCGGTTAAAACAGGAGATCCCGCAGCTTTTGGTTCTTCCCGATCCTTATCGACGTGGAAAGCCCGCAGCTTTGAATTATGCTCTCAAACACGCGACCGGCGACGTGGTTCTTTTCTTAGATGCTGATGCCAGGCTTACGCCCGAAGCCCTCCGTTTCTATCATGCGTTGGCGAGCCACCCTAAAAACCCCGTGATCTTTGGGGATTTCATGGCATACAACGCAAGGCGGACGTTGGCCATAATTTTTCAGGAATTGTTTTTTTCTTTATCGAGAGCCTATGTTTTCTCCGGGATTTTTTGGCGTCCAGTATTCACCACATGTGGGCTGTTTATACGCCGCGAAGTTTTGGAGAAAGCCGGAGAATTCGATCCCAATTCCTTAGTGGACGACTTCGAGTTGGGAACGCGGTTGGCCAAACTCGGAATTTTTGCGAAATTTGTGCGCGGCCCTTTCTGCCTCATTCAGTATGCGCCCGGCTTCTCCGATCTTTTTCGCCAATTTTTGCGCTGGTTTACCGGTGGAATTCGGGAAATGGTGAAAGAGATCAAGCGTGGTCACTTAAACTACCTCTTGCTCATGACCCTTTTGGCTTTGGTCATATACTTCCCGTGGCTTTTGTTATGGGCGGATCTTGGGTTGGGAAGGTGGCTTCTTGTCCCCTTCGTTCTTCCTGGGTACCTAGCGGCGTTGTATTTGGGAGTAGTCCTTTCCTACTACCTTGACATCCCGCCATGGAAGGAGGCATTGGTCAACACCCTGATCGGCCTCGTTTTTGTCCATCTTTGGATCCAAGCCCTTATTCTTATTTCATTTGTCAACGCCTTCACCAAAAGTCAAACTTGGCACAAAGCCCGGCGAGAAAGAGCATGAGGCCCATAATCACCGTAGTTGTTCCCGTGCTCAACGAGGAGGAAAACCTTCGGACTACTTTAGAATCTTTGCGAGCCCAGACATTTAAGGATTACGAGCTCATTGTAGTGGACAACGGCAGCACCGATAGAAGCCTGGAGATCGCTCGTCAGCATGCGGATCTAGTTCTTTTTGAGGAGCGGCGCGGGGCAGTGTGGGCCATGCATCGCGGATTTCTTTCGGCCCGTGGGGAGTTCTTGGCCGGCGCCGACGCCGATACCATCTACCCTCCTACCTGGCTTGCGAAAATGGTGCGCGCCCTTAGTAAGCCAGGTACCGTTGCTGCCTACGGCCCCATGGGGTTTCGAGAAAGCCCCACGCCGTTAAAAGAGCTGGAGGCTTTTGGCTATGGTGTTTTGGCCATCTTTTCCAGGCTTTTTGGGGTTCACCTTACCGGCGCCGCAAATTTCGGGTTTCATAAAGAGGCGTATATCGAGGTTGGCGGATATGAAAAGTTCGGGCACCTCGCCTCCCCGGACTTTTGGCTTTCCTTGAACCTCAAAAAAATTGGGAAGGTTCGATTCGTGCCGAATATGGTTTGTTACACATCAAACAGGCGGTTCGTCAAGCTCCGGTGGAAGGCAGGATTTTTGGCGTTTTGGTTCTGGCTGGATGTGGCTTTGCGTCGCGGACGCCTCACCGCTGAAGACTATTGGCGGCTTGTGCGCCAAGTCTGAATGATCACAGAAATTTTGGCCCGGCCCGTTCTTGAGCTTTTTTGGCTTTTATACATTCTTTTTACTTTCCTCATCACCACAGTGGTGAAAACAAAGCGCATTGGTCGAAGGCCATCGCGGCCCTGTGTATTGGCCGTGACCCATGTGGGCGGGTTCGAGCCACTTTTCGTCACCAGGGCAAGCGGCCACTGGCGTGGCTGGGCCTTGTATAGCATGGACTGGCCCAATCCCATAGTGCGCTTCCTCTGTCGAGCGTTTTGGCGGTTCGGGGTTACCCAGGATCCCCTGCGCAAGCACGCGGTGAACTCGAGAACTCTGGAGAAAGCTGTGCAATATCTAAAAAGGGGCGGGTCCCTCATGGTCTTCCCAGAGGGAGACAAATTCTGGGAACGTCGCCTTTACCAAGGTGCCGCCCTCTTGGCCAGACGAGCAGGGGTTCCCCTCATCCCTGTGGGCCTGGAGAACGCCCTGATTTACGAGCCGGGAGCGGAGAACCTTCCGATTTGGCGAGGGTTTCCTCATGCCCTTTGGCAGACCCTGAAGAAACGATGGATCGCCGTGCATTTCGCCTCCCCCATTCTTCCCGATCCAAACCTCCGTGAGGAGGAGGATGTGGATCGGATTATGCGTGAGCTGGAGCACGTTTTTCGTCAGTTTTACAAGGATTTTTATAACCTGCCCGGGCCGGTGTGGATTAGCCCGAAAAAAGCCGAATAACCTCCTGGATCTTCTCCTCTCGATTGCTCTTGGTTAGACGGATCAAGTGATCGACCTCATGGCGGATTCGATAAGCAAGATGGTGGTTTGAGGCGCGGTGCACCGTAACCAGAAGGTGCTTTTTGCTTTCCAAAGCCCGCTCCACTGCGGAAATAAACCGCGGCGATCGCAATTCCATTGGACCCACCTCGTCGATCACGATTAGCTCTGCTTCGTCTACAGCCCGTTCGATGGCTGCCGCCCCAATTTCCTCTAAATCCCGCAGGCAAAGCCGGTATTTCCCGAACTCCGGCCCATCGCAGTGATGACGGTGGGCCAAAAGCCCCTCTTTTCCGGTGGCCACGTCCCGCAAAAGAAAACCCACGCGATACCCGCACTTGCGAATCTCCTCGGTGATCATGCCCCCAGCTTTAAGGGGCACAGCCGCCAAAACTCTTTTCACCAGCGTCGTCTTTCCCACCCCGGGATGCCCAGTAATCCCGATCCTCATCACTGCAATTGTAAACCTTGCCTACTTTTTCGTAGGCTTAGGGCCGTGATCATCGAGGCCGTTGGTCCCACGTTTCTTTTGGTGGCCGTGGGCTATGCCCTGGGCCGGTTCGGAAAAATTCCAACCGATCCCTTTGTAAAGCTTAGCTTCTGGCTTCTCTCGCCAGCCCTGATCTTCGAAACATTGCGCACTTCCCAGCTTCCCGCTGGAGAGGCCGGACTCGTAGCGCTGTTCGTGCTTGTCCACTACGGTCTGATGTTCCTTGCCTCATTGGTTGCTGGCCGCGTGTTATTTCCGGGCGATCTTGGGGGTCAGCGTGTAACTAGCCTTCTTCTGACCTTCGGAAACTGCGGAAATCTTGGATTGCCCATCCTTTACTTCGCCTACGGCCGAAGGGCCATGGACGTGGGTGTGATTTTTCTTGCCACAAACACCGTTCTTTTGGCCACATTGGGAGTGGGAATTGCTTCTTGGCAGGGAAAGGGGCGCTGGCGAGATTTTGGAAAAAACATATTGGGTGCACCCTGGTTGTACGCCGTGGGACTTGGAGCACTTATGCGAGTGACCCAGGCTTGGCCGGGGATTTTGGCTCAAGCCACTCAACTTCTTTTTCAAGCTGCCATACCCGTGTTCCTTCTTCTTTTGGGGCTGGAACTAGCGGCGGTGGACTTCAAAGCTTTGGCCAGGCCGGCGCTGATTTTGGCCGGGGCCCGGCTGATCCTGGGCGCGGCGTTGGCTTGGCCTTTGGCCTTCCTGTTTACGGGGGACCGTCTGATCCGGGCCAGCCTCATCATCGAGGGTAGTGTGCCCAGCGCCGTCAATGCTTACATCCTTGCCGCCCAGTACCGGCACAAGCCAGACTTGGCCGCCGCAAGTCTGCTTCTTTCCACGGCCTTCTCCTTGGGCACCCTTTCCCTCACCCTCTTTCTTCTTTCTCGTTTCGGTTAGACTTGCCCTGGAAGGGGGAACAATGGGAAAAGTTGCGATCACCACGAGGTTTTTTCCGGAGGAACTTGAAAGGCTCAAAGAAGCCGGGCACGAGGTCCGCGTTCATGAGGGAAAACCTTTGAGCAAGGCCGAGCTTGTGGAGTTCGCCAAAGACGCGGAAGCGTTGATCATCCTTTTGGTAGACCGCATCGATGAGGAAGTTCTACAGGCTCTTCCGAAGCTGCGGATTGTGGCCAATTTGGGGGTCGGGGTTGACAATATCGATATCGACGCCGCCACGCGTCGAAAAATCCTTGTCACCAACACGCCCGAGGTCCTTACCGAGGCCACGGCGGATCTGGCCTGGGCCCTCCTTTTGGCTGCGGCTCGCCGCATTGTCGAAGCGGATGAAGATCTTCGGCGCGAGGGCTTTCCGGGCTGGACCTTTCTGCCCAAGCACATGGGGGTGGATGTGTATGGGCGAGCTTTGGGAGTGGTGGGGTTTGGGCGCATCGGTCAAGCCGTGGCTCGCCGGGGCCGCGGCTTTGGCATGACCATCCTCTATCACTCCCGCACCAGAAAACCCGAGGCCGAGAAAGATCTGGGCGCACGCTACGTTTCACTGGACGAGCTCCTTAGAGAAAGCGATTTTGTGGTGCTGTGCGTTCCCCTGACCCAGGAGACGTATCACCTCATTGGTGCCCGTGAGCTTTCCCTGATGAAAAGGGAGGCAATTTTGGTGAACGTGGCCCGGGGTCCGGTGGTGGATGAGGCGGCTCTGGCCCAGGCCCTAAAAGAGGGACGCATCCTCGCTGCGGGCCTGGATGTATTTGAGCGCGAACCTCAGGTGCATCCGGAGCTCTTGACGCTGCGAAACGTAGTCCTCACCCCGCACATTGGTTCGGCCACTTGGGCTACCCGGAGAAGGATGGCTTCGTTAGCCGTGGACAACGTCCTTGCCGCGTTGTCCGGCCGTCGCCCTCCCACCTTGGTCAACCCGGAAGCTTGGGAGACTTTAAGCGCGCAAGCGTAACGAGCATCACTTGACCTTGGGACTATTCCACATACCATGAAGGAGGGCTGAAACTCACGGCTGCCCTCCGGTGTAAACTGAAGGAAAGGAGGTGTGGGAAATGAGGACGGTCTTGGCAATGGTGTTGGGGGTGGCGGCGTTAGGGGTATTGGGCACAGGGCAATGGTGTGCCCCTTGCGTTACCACCACGGAGCCTCCGTGTTACACAGCATTCTGGCAGGGTGAGGACGTTTGTTTTGAACTGGTTGTTCCGTTTGGCCTTTTTTGTTGCTGCTGTACCGGTCCACAAATCCAAGTCACAGGATGGCGCGTGGCCACCCTGGACGGGAATGTCGTGTACCAGGAGGTCTTTCCCGCACCGGTGGCTCCGGGGAAATGGGTATGGAAGCAGGTGGATGTCAATGGCAATCCTGTGGAGCCCGGTTTTTACAAGATCATCGTATCCACAACCACGGGCGAGTATGAAAACACCGTGAAGATCGTGGCCCGGCCCGATTGTTGCCAGCCGTGCTGCTTCTTCCCGTTCTTTTTCTTCGGATGCTGGGGTCCCTCTTCCAAGTCCTGTGCAATCTCCTGGTGCACCCCGTACGTGAAGCTTTATCGGTGCCCTGCTTGTGCGGCGCCGTGCGTTGCTTCCTGTGGAATAACGATCTACTTGGGTCTCAGC
>JACIWM010000029.1 GCA_014360945.1 Candidatus Bipolaricaulota bacterium | reverse complement strand
TTCGCATTTGGCACCTTCTTTCGCATACCGCGGGGATCCCGGCCCTGGCTTATGCCGAGGCCGAGCTTCGCTGGGAGCAAGGGACGGGCGGAAGGCCGCTGGCCTTGGCCACGGTGGAGGATTTCGTGGCCTGGCTTAACGGCGCCGAGGATTGGGTGGAGACAAGGCCCGGCGAGCGCTGGTTCTACCTCAACGAGGGCTACATCCTTTTGGGCGGGATCATCGAGAAACTTTCCGGCCTTTCCTACGCGGATTACGTGCGAACGCGAATCCTTAAGCCTTTGGAAATGAAGAACACCGGGTTCTTGGGGGAGGAGGTGCCCGAGCTTGCCACGCCTTATGTGGTGCCGCAGGAAGGTCAACCGAGGCCCGGAAAAATTCGGCCGATTCCGATCGGAAGCGATGGGGCTTTGGTAAGCACGGCGTTGGATTTGACGAAGTATTTGGCAATGTGGCTTCGCCGCGGAGCCCCGTTGATCAAGCCCGAAAGCTATGCGGAGCTGGTGCGACCAAGGGTGCCCATGCCCGCGGAGCCCCGCTGGCCCGAGCCCGTAGGCCCGGCTTCTTACGCCTTGGGCCTTTCCGTCCAAAAGTTTTTCGGAAGGACCATCATCGGACATGGCGGAAGCGTTCTGGTGTACACGGCGCACATCGGGTTCATCCCCGAGGAAGGGGTTGGGGTGGCGGTTTTGGCCAACGGCTCCGGCTATCCCATGGCCCAATTAGCTCAGGCCGCTTTGGCTTTCCTTTTGGGTGAGCCCTTGGAGAAGCTTCCGTTTGTGAGGCTCGAGGCGGTTGGCGAGAAAATTTTTGGGGTCTACGGCACTTATCGGGACACGATACGGGTAAGCCTTCGGCCGCGAGGTGGGGCAGTGGAGCTTGTGGTGGAGGACCGGGAGGCTCCCATGACGGTGATCTTGGCCCTGGAAGAAATCGCTGAGGATGAGGCGAGGTTCTGGGCCATCCTTGGCGACCGCACCATGCCCGTTTTGGTACGCCTAAAAGACCCTCCCGAACTCCTCTACGAACGCTACAAACTTCGCCGTCTCGCTGCCCTCCCCTAACTCTCGCTTTTGGCCAAGGCTGGAAGAAAATATGAGGCTAGGAGGTGAGGGGAGATGAAAAGGGTCTTGATGGTTATTGTTGCGTTATTTATGGAGACATCAGTTGCTTTGGCTGGTCCTTACTGGATAGCGAGATGGTACGATATAGATCGTGTTGACGGCTTTTACGTATTTGGACGCTATATATGTGCCGATGTCTTCGGATCATTTGAAATTAGCAAAAAATGGGGCGGCGGGATAATCTTAGATGCTCCCGTTTTTTGCCAGTAAGTTTTGCTACCTGGCGAGACGATCGTGTTGGATTTCGCGCCGAAACAGTCTTCTTTGTCGAGAAATCCCACACTGCCGTGTTTTACGTGTGGGCAGACGATGGGTTCCGGCTATATCTTGATGGCAAGCTTTTACTGGATGAGTGGCGATTAGCTCCGAAGTCTTCCCTTAACTCCGGTGAGAAAACGGTTGAATTGCGAGCTGGTCTTCATAGAATGGTTCTTGAATATTTCGATTGGACAGGCAATGCAGAAATAACATTCCGTCCCACGGCCAAAGTTTTGGGGTTGGACGAAGCCGTCTTGAAACTTTGGAATCAAAATATTGCGCTGGAGGAGAAGTTTAAGCTGGTGGATGCCTATGTGGCTGAGGTAAGAAAGCTCATTGCAGCCTTAGAAAATAAGGTGGAGAACCTTAAGTCCCAATGGCAGAACCGCTATGATGAAATTCGTGAGAAGATCAGCACGCTACAAGAAGAATTTTCCGAATTGAAAAGAGAACAAGATCTCTTTGCTCAAGATTTGAAGGACGTTCAGGAAAACATCACTGAAATTGAAGAAAAGATGCAACTTCTGACAAACGCGTTTGGCCTGTTTGATCAACTTCAAAGAGCTCAAGAGGAGGCCATTGAGCGACTCCAGGAAAAGATCAGCAGCCTGCAATCGCAGGTTTCACAATTAACCGTAGGGTATTCTCAGAACATTGAAGCTTTTGTAATGCTCATTCCAACTTTGCGACAAAGCGTGGGAGGAATTGCAGAAAAGGTGGAAAAGCTTGAGGTGGAAACAACTATTATGCGCGAAGGGTTGAAAGCTTTGGAGGAGAAATACGAGGCAGAGTTTGAGGTTTTGTCCCGTCAAGTGAACGCTCTCAATGAGTCCCTAAGCGAACTAAAAACCTCGGTTCTGAGTATAGCCAAGGAGGTAAAGGAACTCCGTGCCCCTACCTCGTCTTGGGAGGTCCATTGGTACAAGATGTCGGCTCCTGGCGTATTTGGCGAAGAACTCGGTATAGACTCTTTCCCGCTCAATTTCTTCTTTGACTGGAGTTATGGCTGCCTCTTCAAGCAAGAGTTCGATCACGTGGGCTTTAAAGCATACGCCATAATTTATCTTCCGGTTGACTCGTACTACTTTTTCCGCGTTGCGGGCAACAACTGCTTTGCTCTTTACATCGATGGTAAGAAAGTTCTGGACCATTGGGGTATGGGAGAAGCTCTTCGGTGCGGGGAGCAATCCATCCAGCACTTCCTCACCGCCGGCTTTCATACCCTGGAGCTTCACTACTACGAATGGGAAAATGAAGCCTGGCTAAGTTTTTATTTTAGATAAAAGCAATGGGCGCTAGCTCCCACAATGTAGGCGAGGAATGTCACGACGCCAATAAAGCTGATGAGGAATTTTATCTAAAGCTTTGTCAAGTATCGATTTTGCTTCAAGAGGTGTGTCAGCTTGTGCAAGAAGGGCTATGCTTCGGGAAGAAGTAGTCCGATATTTCCCTGGAGCTTCTTCCGTCACCGATCCAAAGTATACCTCTACGCCAGCTGTAGCAAGCTGTTCTAGAGGTAATGAAAAGATAATTCCTGCTTCTGGATTATCTGGATACCCTTGGGGAACAAGATACCTACAAACTGTGGCTTTGTGGGCAAACTTGATTTCTTCAAGTAGGTCTCCGGTGGCGATGGAAAGGAAAACGGCCACCGCGTCTGTTTCAAGCAATGCGAGAACGTTTATCGCTTCTGGATCACCAAAGCGCACGTTGAACTCTATTACCCTTGGGCCAACGTCGGTTTGGATAAATTGCCCGTATAAAACTCCTCGGTAGGGGATCCCAAAAATCTTGCTCAATTCATGTACAGTCTTTACTACAATCTCTAGAGCTATTTCGTAATCGTTAGGAGAAACGAATGGAAGAAGGTGGTCAGCACATGAGTAAGACCCCATTCCTCCGGTCATGGGGCCTTGATCTCCTTCGTAAGCAAATTTGTAATCCTGAACAAGTGGCATTGCGTGGACTTTTTTGCCGTCGGTGAAGACCATAAGAGAAAACTCTTCTCCATGCAGGCGCTCTTCAACAAGTATTCTTCCTTCGTGCTCAAGGTATGAACGGGCGTATTCTAGAGCCTCTTCTAAACTTGAGATCTGCTTGCCCAAAATTCGCACTCCCTTTCCCCCGGTAAGGCCGACCGGTTTTATTACCACATCCGGATGAGAAAGGAGATGAGTTTTTAGAGATTTAGGGTTTGTAAAAGTCCACCATTGAGGGTAGCCCCACCCTATATGCTTAGCCATAAACTCTCGCATAAACGCTTTGTCGGCCTCGAGACGTGCTAGTGCTTTCCTAGGTCCAACGCAAAGGAAGCCTTTCTCTTCTAGTCCGTCTACAGCTCCGGCGGCTAGAGGCGTCTCAGGCCCGAATATCACGAGGTCAACGTTTGTTTTCTTTGAGTATTGAGCGATGGCCTCAACATCAGTGAGCTCACCAGCAATCCAGTCCTCTGCTAACCGAATGATGCCAGGATTAGGGGTAGACATAAATGCAAAAATTCTGGGTTTTTGAGGGGAACGGCTAAGCGCGGCAGCTATAGCGTGTTCACGGGCTCCATTTCCCACAACAAGAATCTTCATCATCCCTCCTTCGCGCGACGGGCAGCCTCCATGAGTTTTCGCACTCTGTGAGGATCCACAGGATTATGGACGTTACCATCCCGCTTGAAGTAGCTTCCCACAATAGCCCCGTCCGCTATTGCCAAAAGATCCACAACGGTTTCAGGAGTGACCCCGCTTCCTACCAGAACGCGTGCTTGAGGAAGTTCTTTTTTAACCTGTTTTACCAGTTCCAGCGGGACACTTTGACCGGTTTTTGCACCCGTGAGGATTACCGCGTCAGCTCCACCTCGCTCAAGAGCATCACGGGCTGAGTCGGCCACATCGCGAGCCGGCAAAGCATAAGTGTACTTGCCCTGTACGTCAGCCAATATTGCCACCCGTTCCGCTTTGAGCTCCCGCCGCAGGCGCATCAAACTCGGGGCGGCGGGCATAAGGGGGCCCATGTCGGAGAGAAGAAGATCAACGAAGCCTTCAACTCGAATAAAATCGAGTTCCAAACACCATGCCAAATAGAGTTCGTTTTCCGCATCGTTAAAAAGAAGGTTTACACCTACAGGGACGTCCACTGCTTCCTTTACGCGGTGGGTCAATACGGCCATGGCGATAAGAGTAGGTGTGGGCACCTTTGTTATGGGATAAGGGTGGTCATGAAAGTTCTCCACCAAGATGGCGTCCACTCCACCCTCCAATAGAGCCTCGGCCTCGCGAAGAGCAAACCGCACAATTTCCTCAATGGATTCTCCCCGATAACCCGGTGAACCAGGAAGGGGAGGTAGGTGCACCATCCCAATGATCGGTTTTGTAAGTTGCCAAAGGCGGGAGGTTCCCATTTTAGACCACCTCCTTAAAACGGAGCATGAATTCCTCGAGTTCCTCCAAACAGGGGGCATATGCCCCCATTTTTTGAGCTGCCAAGGCTCCGGCAGCGTTCCCCCATTGTGCTGCTTCTCGAGGAGACCTCCCCCGGACAAGACAAAAGAGGAACGCTGCGTTGAAAGCATCTCCACAGCCGGTGGTGTCCACCGCTTGGATTGGATAGGCAGGAAGAGAGAATTCCTCCTTCGAAGTGGCAACAAAAGCCCCTTTGTCCCCTCGTTTCACCACCACTAAGGGGCAGATTTGTTTTAAGTGTTCTACCGCCCCCTCTAGGGAATCCTGGTCAGTAAGGGTCATAGCCTCCCCCTCATTCAACAAGAGGGCGGAAAGATACGGGAAAAGTGGAGCAAAAAAGCCTTCTTTCCGCGAAGCTCCGGCGGAACCCGGGTCCAAAGCAAGTTGAGGAAGATCTTCGTAGTTTTCATACCAAGCTTTAAGTACCTCTATTGTTTGAGGAAGAGGGTCAGCGACGTAAAACCACTTTGATTTCTTGACATAAATGAGGTCCTCGTAGGTAAGCTTCCTTAGGCTGTTAGCGCCACGGATGTAAAGGAGGCGTCGAATGCCGTTCGGCTCTACTAAGGAGAAGGCGTGCCCACTCGGTCCTTGCGTTATCAACACTCGCGTGACATCCACCCCAGAAGTCGAAAGATGTGCACGCAAGAGCTCCCCAGCCGAGTCGTTTCCTACCGCCCCGATCATTCCTGCTTCACCTCCAAGCCGAGCGAAGGCCACAGCTACGTTAGCTGCATCTCCGCCAGGCACTTCTCTAAGGTCTAGTATTTCCACCTCCTCATCCGGTTTTGGAAGCCGAGGCACCGTAATAATTGTGTCTAAATTAATATCGCCAATAGCCACAAGCTCCATGTTTAATTCACCCCCGCATCCGTGGATCAGTGAAATCTCTGATGGCATCTCCGACTAAGTTGAATCCCAGAACGGTTATAAAAATAGCTAGCCCAGGGAAAATAGGGACCCACCAATAGGAAAGCAAGTACTGACGCCCGTCGGCAACCATTCTGCCCCATTCTGGAGTGGGCGGTTGCGCACCTAAACCCACAAAGCTGAGGCTTGAGGTAAGGAGAATTGCATATCCTACATCCAAAGTGGCTTGGACAACCAACGGGGATAGAGCGTTGCGCAAAAAATAGCTGAAAAACAGGCGCATTCCTCCAACCCCAATGGCCCTGGCTGCTTCTACGTAGAGCTGGTTCTTGACAGAGAGGATTTGGCCTCGAGCGAGACGCGCATACCATGGCCACCAAGTAACAGAGATAGCAAGCATGGCGTTGGAAAGGCTCGGGCCGAGCACTGCTGAGACAAGCATGGCAAAAATCAAATATGGAAAAGCAAGAAAAGCATCGGTAAGGCGCATAAGAACGTCGTCAATCCACCCTCCAGCCAAGGCTCCGAATGCTCCAATTATTGTCCCTAAACTCAAGGACAGACCAATTATTACTATCGCAGATTGAAGAGAAATTCTAGCGCCAACTAACACACGCGAAAAAATGTCACGTCCAAGTTCATCGGTTCCAAAAAGATGCTGCCAAGAAGGCGGGTGCAACCTTCTCGCTAAATTCACTTTGTATGGGCTGTAAGGAGCAATGTATGGAGCAATTATGGCGAGCAGTGAAATAAACGTTATAAGCACAACCCCTAAAAAGCCCAAAGGATTTTTGCTGGGGCGCAGAAATTTCCAAATGGCGTGCAATTTTTCCCTCATCGGTAACGTATCCTTGGGTCCACTACGGTGTAAAGGAGGTCTACAATAAGATTGATTCCAGCGTAAAGGATGCCAGTGACTATGGTGATAGCCATGATAGCATTGACATCAAGTACTGTAACTGCTGTGTAGGCGTATGTCCCAAGCCCGGGCCAGGAAAAGATGATCTCCACAAGGACTACACCTCCAAGAAGTGAGCCGATTTGGAGTCCGGTAATGGTAAGGATAGGAATCAAGGCATTGCGAAGGGCGTGTTTGAGAAGGACTGCGCGTTCGACAAGCCCTTTGGCTCGGGCTGTACGAACGTAATCTTGAGAGAGCACCTCAAGAAGGCTAGCTCGTGTCATACGGGAAACCACAGCCAGTGACCCGTAGGCTAGGGTAACTGCGGGAAGGAAAAGATGGTGCAAAGAAGAGAGGAGGGATCTCCAGTTACCGGCAAGGAGACTATCGAGCACGTAAAAGCCGGTGATATTCCTGGGGGGCCCTATAAAAGGATCAATCCTGCCATTTGCTGGAAACCACCCCAAGAGCTTGTAAAAGACAAGTTGCAAGACAAGGCCAAGAATAAAAACGGGAAATGAAACACCGACTAAGGAGAAGAAGCGCAAAAAGTGGTCCAAGAGTCTGTTGCGGTAAACGGCGGACAAGATTCCCAAGGGGACTCCCAGACAGAAAAACATGAGTCCTGCGGCAAGGCCCAACTCCATAGTAGGAATAAAGTAGGCTTTTAAATCCTCGATTACCGGCCGCTTTGACCAAAGTGATTTTCCAAAGTCGCCACGAATGAGATTTCGCATGTAAATTCCGTACTGGATCCACAGGGGTTTGTCGAGACCGTACATCTTTCTGACCTGTTCAATTTGTTCCTGTCTTGCTTGAGGGCCAGCAGCGGTCCGGGCAGGGTCTCCAGGCACGACACGGGTAAGGATGAAAGTTATAAGGGTGAGTCCCCATAAGGTAAGAACTATATATCCTAACCGCCGCAGAAGATATGTCATCGCAGAAAAAGGGAGGGGCTTTTATAAGCCCCTCCCCTCATTCTTTTTACTTCTCCAGCCACATATCGTAGAGGAAAAAGCCCTCGGTATAAATAGGGCTGTAAACGTAGCCTTTTACCCAATCGCGCAAGGCTATCCGGCTAGTAAGGTGGTAAAGATCGATATCTGGACAGTCTTCATAAATGAGTGCCTGAACTTCTTTTAGGAGTTCGCAGCGGATTGCCGGGTCAACCTCCACGAGACATTTGTCGAGAAGCTCATCCACTTTTTCGTTCTTATAAAAGCCGATGTTAAACGCTACCGGTGGCCACTGACTCGAATGGTACATTGGGTAGAGAAAGTTAATCACGTCAGCATAATCTGGCCACCATCCGTTGGCTACGATGGCGGGGGTTCTTTCAGGGTCTGCCGCGGAAACCCGCTCCCAAAGGTCCGGCCAGGGGAGCTCGATTATCTTAAGTTCAATCCCGAGTTCAGACAAGCTTGCCTGCAAGAGCTCGCCCACTCGACGACGGTCCTCGTGCCCGGATTCGTAGACGTATTCAAGGGTGAACCCCCCATTGGGGTAACCTGCCTCTGCCAGAAGCTTGCGAGCAAGCTCAAGATCTTGCGCGGGAAGCGGAAGCTGATCATTATGGCAAGGTAGCCCAATGGCTGCGGGTCCCTGCATCTGTACTGCATGACCTCGCAGTACATATTCGATCATTCCCTTATAATCCAAGGCTGCACGAATTGCCTTGCGAACCCTAGGGTCAGCTGTGGGCCCGGCGGCGCAGTTAAATCGCAGATAGGTGGCATGCATGGACGGTTCCTCAACAAGGATGATTCCGGGGCGGCCTTTAAGAAGCTCCCAATCGTCTGCAGAGATGTCCATGGCGATATCTATGTCACCCCGCTCAAGCAAGAGTCGTTGTACTGAGGGCTCCATAACGTAGCGAATGATAACCTGTTCGATATTATTCTTAGTGGCTCCCCAACCGCGCCAGTAACCCTCGAAGCGACGCAAAATTATGTGTTGCCCCTTCACCCATTCGACAAATTTATAAGGACCTGTACCAACCATATTAGTGCTTAGCCACTCCTGAGCCCAAGGATCGTCCGCAGTGGCGTGAGCTTTAACGGCGGTGGGAGAGACAATGCCGGTGCCGAAAATGTTGGCTAAAACCTGAAGGAACTCGGGATAGGGGCGTTTTAGGGTAAATTGGACCGTAAGATCATCCACCGCCTCCACTTTTTCAATGGGTTCGAACATCCAAGCCGGGCCAAGATTGATGGCCATGACGCGTTGGAAGCTAAACGCAACCGCCTCAGCGTCGCAGGAGGTGCCATCATGGAAGACGATGCCAGGGTGAAGCTTAAAAGTCCAGACCATTCCATCTGGAGAAACCCACCAGGATTGGGCGAGCTCGGGTTCAACTTCTACAGTTCCAGGCCTGTACCGAACCAACCGTTCATAAACCACGAGGTTTACATTTATCGCAGCGGCTTCGTATCCTACGCCGATGTCGAGAGTTGAGGGCTGAAGACCTGTCGCAATGATCAGCGTTTTCTCCCGAGGGATTTCCTGCCCCCAGCCAATAAGCCCTACAAACATTAAGACTAAACCACCAAGAACGATTGTCCGCCTCATTTGTCACCTCCTTAAAGTTATTTGCTTAGTTTGGCCAGCCGTGTTTTTTCGGCAATCACCTCCTTTCTACCGAACCGCGACGATATGAAATTTGTAACGATCGCCGCGGTAAAATATTCGTACCCATTCTATCGGCATCCCGTTTTTAAGGTATACCACGCCCTCCACTAACAGAAGCGGAGCCCCTACGGGCACACCTAAAAGTTCGGCGGTGAAAGAATCCGCTAGCGCGGGCTCTAAAATCTGTTCAGCACGAGCAAGTAACAGTCCATATCGATGTTCCAAAATTTCATACAGTGAATTTTCCTCAAGATCTTCCTTTTCAAGCCCAGGCACGAGCTTATAGGGCAAAATTGAAACATTAAGCGCCATAGGCTCATCATCTGCAAATCTCAAACGCTCGATATGAATGACTTCTTCTCCTTGTGGTATATGCAAAGCTTTTGCAACCTTATCATCCGCCGGCCTGCGTTGGCAGGTAAGAAGCTGAGCGCGAGGGGTTAAACCGAGTAGGCGCATGTCCTCGGTGAAGCTGGTAAGCCGAGAGAGCGTTTGATGGTACTTGGGACGCGCTACATAGGTTCCGCTACCTTGAACACGGTGCAGCCAGCCCTCAAGCACAAGCTCAGCAATAGCTTGGCGTATTGTAGTGCGAGACACTCCAAAGCGCTTCATGAGCTCTTGCTCAGAAGGTATACGATCTCCAGGACGGTAATCACCCCGTTCAATGGCCTCTCGCAGCCATTCTTTAATTCGCAAGTACAGCTTAGCTTCTGTCATCATGTCGACCGGACCACCGGTCGACATTAAGTATAATGCCTAATGGTGGACGAAGCAACCCTTGCATTCCCAGGCGCCCCGAGATGAGGACTTTTAATACTTTTAATGGAGGGCCAGGTAGAAAGTCCCGCAAAAAGCTAGGGGAGCTTGCCTGGGGAGCTACTTTTCTCAGGTGATGCCGCAAAGCGCCGCCCTTGCGATCAGGGAGGTAAACGGGCGTTTTTGCGTGTCTTTTGGTCAAGCTTTAAAGTCATCTTGCCTGTCGACGCCGGGGCAGCCGCTTCCTCAGAAGCTGTCATGACAACCTGCGTTGCAATGGCCGGGGTGTTGTGGCTTGAGGTAGCTAAGCAGGAGAATTTGCAAGCTATGATAACAAGGTTTTTTGGGACCGGTACCTTCGGGATCCGTTTAGGGAGATTGGTCAGGCAGTTATTTAAGGCCCGGAATTCTATGGGAGAAGAGGCAGCGCTGGTGCCTCAAGCCGTTTCCTTATTAGAAGAAACAAAGGGGATGGCTACACCCGGAAATCCTCTGCAAACTCCCGCGATTCCGAGCTCACCGCCATCCTTGGCCTAAGGCCCTCCTCTTTTGGGCTTTGGCCCAGCTTCGCATTTTGGAAGCCGTGCTCTCGAGGAAGAGCTGCTCGCGTACAAGCTACGGCGAACTTTATCCTAGGTTATGGAGCTCCTGGGGACAGCGGGTGCATACCTGGAAAAAGCATGGATAGCTTATCTTCAGGCCCATAGCCTGCCTTCCAGGTATAAGCCGGCGCGGTTCTTGTGTTGATCTGGTAGTTTTGTTTCTTCCTTTTGAGCCGCTTTGTTTATTTTGGTGATCATCCAGTTTGCTGTGGTAGGATTGGCCTTTTTGACTGCGCTTTTCTTGGAGCGCTGGACGTACCCGCGGCGGACCTCCAAGGGCCTCGTGATCGTAAGAAAAAGCACGCCTATCCGGCGCATAGCTCTGCTTTCTTTGGGGCTTGTCATGATCCCAACGTTTGAGATCTTCATTTTAACCAGGCCTAGCTCAGTTTTTCCTTTTGCTTAGCCTTTTAGGATTTAGCCTTGCCTTTCCTTATCTTTTTCAAGCTTTTCGCCTCCTTTTCATTCCCGGGGAAGTGAGGGTCCTTGTTCTACCTAAGCTGAACGTGATTTTTCTCCCTGCGGGTCCTTGCTTTCTCCCCGGCAAAGGTGTTCGTGTCCCCACTTGGCTTTTTATAGGCGTTCTGGTTTAGACAGGCTGGACTCGTCCACGCTGAGGCCGACGATGGCTAGGTCCCGTCCCTCCATGATCCGCACCGGAGCCCCGCAACGCGGGCAGGAAAGCACGGGCACGCTCATGTGCCACCCTTCCTCGGCAAGGTAGCGGACATTTCCCTCGTATCCGCAGGAATCGCAGCGGGCCCGCACCGGAACACTCTCCAATACGAGCTCCGATCCGGAAAGCTCCGTTCCTTCCGCGAGTATTCGCCAGGCCTCCTTCAAAGCCCACTCCGAAAGGATCAGAAGCTCTCCTTTTTTCACGTGGACCTTTTTCACGCGCCCGGGAACAGGATGGGCGCGGAGATAGTCCAAAAGCGAGTTCAGAAGGCCTTGGGCCAGGGAATACTCGTGCATCAGAAGCCCAGCGCGGCGAGGAGCTCGTCCACGCCCCGGCCGCTTTTGGCGGCAGTGAACACGACCTTTCCGTGGGGGTTCACTTTTTTGTAGTCCGCGGCGATCCGCTCCGGATCAACACCCACGAACGCCGCCAGATCCACCTTGTTTATGGCCACCACGTCCGTTTGGGCGAACATCTTCGGGTGTTTTCGCACCATATCGTCACCTTCGGTAACGGAGATCACCACCAAATCCACGTCTGTTCCCAAAGGAAAATCCGCGGGACACACGAGGTTTCCCACGTTTTCGATGAAAAGGACGTCGATTTGGTCGAGGGGAAAGTTCTCGAGGGCATGGCCCACCTGGTGGGCATCGAGGTGACATTGGTCGCCGGTGTTGATCTGGAGGGCGGGGATTCCGGCGGAGCGGAACCGCTGATAATCATCGTCGCCGGCGACATCGCCGGCAATGGCGCCGACCCTGAGGCCCCGCTCGCGGAGTTTTTCGGCCATACGCAAAATGAGCTCGGTCTTCCCTGAGCCGATGGCGCCCATCACGTTCACCGCCCGGATTCCACGGTTCTTCAAAAGCTCGTAGTTCTGGGCGGCAAGCTCAAGCTGCTTTTGCATCACGTCCCCGAAAGAGCCGGTAATGTCATGCATGGCGCGCAATCGTACGCCCAAGTTTTTCTTGGTGCAACGCGGATTTGGCGCGTTTTCCCTCTTTTAGATTTGCCCTGACTTAGGGAGCGCGTTATACTCGCCCGCCATGCGGCGGGTCGCGGAAGTGGCGGCTACGTTCGCGCTGGCTTTTTCTGTGTATCTCGTCCTCACCGCGTTCAGCGGCGAGGTTGGCCTTTGGTCCCTCGCCGAGCTCATTGGCGGGGCGGTGGTTTCTTTCCTTGTGGCTTTGGCCTCCCATCGTCTTCTTTGGGAGCGGGGCGGTTGGCGTCTTCTCAACCCCTGGCGGTGGGCGGTTTTTCTTTTTTACCTTCTCGGGCCGTTTTTTCTGGCCATGGCCAGGGCCAATCTGGACGTGGCTTACCGTGTGATCACCGGTCGCATCAATCCCGGAATCGTCCGGTTCAACCCCGGCCTTAAAACCGATGCCGGCCGCACCATGCTCGCCAACTCCATCACCCTCACCCCTGGAACTATTACCGTGGACGTGGACGACGAGACCGGCGATTTCTACGTGCACTGGATAAACGTGCGAAACGTTGAGCCCAAACCAGAAGAAGTCTGCGGGAATTTCCCGAACTGGGCGAAGGTGGTGGCGGAATGATCGTGGAGCTTTCCCTTGCCGTGGCTGCCGCCGTCCTTTTGGCCTACGT
This sequence comes from Candidatus Bipolaricaulota bacterium, assembly GCA_014360945.1. Lineage (GTDB taxonomy): Bacteria > Bipolaricaulota > Bipolaricaulia > Bipolaricaulales > Bipolaricaulaceae > DTER01. The sequence continues at coordinate 58 of JACIWM010000029.1, read as the reverse complement.
TTTGGTGTGCACCTTGCGTTTGGCCATCGGCCCCACCCCCGCCGATCGGGCCGTGGCC
>JACIWM010000028.1 GCA_014360945.1 Candidatus Bipolaricaulota bacterium | reverse complement strand
ACCGGGTTTGTAGTGAATGCGGCCAGCTTGAGGGTCGAGAATACAGGAGAGGACTGTAACGTATTGCGGCTCGATTTTATGTGCAAAATGGCGACAGATGATTTCTGGAAAACATAGTGTCCCATCTATTGTGTCTGATCAGCATGATAGCTTCCCATCTCGATTTCCGCAAATCCCCGAAGCCTCCTCGCTCCCCATGCCTCATTCAAGTGACTCAAAACCAGGTACAAGAGCTTTTCTACCGCCTCCTCTCCACAGAACACCTCCACCACCTTCGTCCGCCGCTTCACCTCCTTCGCCAACCGTTCCAGTTGATTCGTGGTGTACAGATACCGCCGATAACGGAGGAACGTCAAAAGGCATAAGCCTTGGTCTCCCAGCGTTCCACGATCTTGGGATGGATCCCGCCCCACCGCTTCCGCAGCTTCCATAGGCCTTCCTTGGCCTCCTCTTCCGTCTCCACCCGGTAAATCCTCTTGAGAGCCTCGGCCAGGGCCTCGCGGTCCTTCTTCCTAGCCTTGTTCAGGGCATCCCGCACGGCATGCAAGACACAAAGCTGCCAATCGGCTTCGGGAAAGATCTTCCTGATCGCCTCCTCTAGCCCCGGAAGATCATCAGTGACGAAGATTTGTACCCTTTGGACCCCGCGACGTTTCAGGTCTTTAAGCACCTCCTCCCAGTTTCGGGCGCTTTCCCCTTCCGCCCCAAACAGCCAAAACCCCAGGATCTCCCGACGCCCATCGGGCTTGATCCCGAGGGCCATGTACACCGGTTCCTTAGCCGTTTTTCCCACGGCGAACGGAGAGGAAAGTCCCGTCCAGAAACACCGCGTAGAACTCCTCCGCTAGGGGCCTTTCCCGAAAGAGCTTCACCTGGTCCTCGGCGACCGCGAGGAGTCGGGAGATGCTTTGCGGGGAGTAGAAGGCACCGTAAACGCCTTCCAGGAAGCGGGAGATGTTCGTGGTGCTCACCCCGACCGCGTACAGGGTGAGGATGGCTTCCGAGAGGTCTACCGAAGCGCGCTTTCGGTAGGGCAGGATCTTTGGGTAGAAATCCCTTCCCGGACGCGGGGAACTCTAAGGTTCTCAAGTGGTCCGGTGAGGAGGTCACGGGTGTAGTAGCCGTTGGCCTTGGTGGGATGTTGCTCAAGATAAAGCTCTCGCTCCTCCCGCATGAAGTTCTCCAAAAGGTTTCGGACCAACACCTTGATCTCCTCCGTAAACTCCTTTAGGATCTCGTTGCGGATTTCTTTCCGTATGGTAGTTTTCCCTCCTTTCGAAAGTCGTTTCCTCTGGAAAGGCTACCATGTTGCCCCACAGACACACTTCCTGAAACACTACCACGAAACGGTATCAGGGGTTGTGAAAACTGAGACGATAAATCACCATAATACTACGAAAAACAAGGTTGCTCAGTAAAATAAAATCGATTTTGTTCGCCTGTATTGCCACATTTCACAGCACAGTAACAAAACCTTCAGCTTTGAGAAAATCCAAAAGTCGTTCAGGCCACCCATCAGTTGGCAATCCCTGTTTTCGCATTCCAAAACCATGGCCTCCCTTAGAATAGATATGCATTTCCGCGATTTTCCCAGCACGTATCCAAGCGTTGTAAATTTCTACGGTTTGATGTGCAAGCCCGAGTTCATCATCAGAAGCTGCGACTAGAAAAACAGGAGGCGCATCAGGTGGAACACCTTTCGGCTTAGGAACATACTCGTAAAAAGCCGGGTAAACTAGTGCAGCAAATGCCGGCTTAGACGAAGCAGCATAGTTGTGCATTACTGAGGCAGTGACTGCTCCTCCTGCGGAAAAGCCCAGGATGCCCACTTTTGCGGGATCGACTAAATACTTCAGAGCGTTGGCACGAACAATTTCCATGGCACGCAGACCATCAGACATGGCAAGAGGTAATATCTCCTGCAACTGCTGCAGGAATTTTGGACTAAACATTATCGGCTCACGGGTAGGGTCGTTGGACCGACACGGAATGAGGCGGTAATGCAAAACAAACCCAGCAATGCCATGGATAGATACCCAACGAGCAACTTCATTACCTTCGTTTTCAATGGAAAGCGCAACAAATGCCCCCCCAGGACAAATAATGATACCCACCCCCGTAGCATGGCGAGCATCAGGTAAAAATGCATGAAGGGTTGGACGAGATACATTGTAAACAATCGGGGTATTCCACATGTTTTCTACCAGGGTTTGTTCCCACTGGGCTAACATTTTGGGATCGTCCAACACTTTGCCATCAAATAAGTCAATAACCTGGCAAGACTTCTCGCAACCACCGTGAGATGTCATATCATACCTCCTTTCTTTAGCTATGGAAGCCTATCTTAAATTTCTCCAATTTCTGAAATTCGAGGAGGATCTGCCCCAACTCGGGTACAAGTAAGGGCAGCAACACGAGCTGCAAAATTCAAAGCGCGATGCAGTTCATCTTGGCTGATTTTCTCTATCGCCTTTTTGTCAAGCCGCCTAAGCTGAGACAAGGCGGCAAGGAGACCAGCAGTAAATGCGTCACCCGCACCTACGGTATCTACCACCTTTACTGGCTGAGCCTTAACTTCAATTACCGTGTAACGCGTGTAAGCTCGAGCTCCAGCAGGGCCTAATGTTACAACTATTAGCTTAGGGCCTTGAGCAAGCCATTTTTCAATAACAGCTTCTTTGGTTTCTTTAGGAGCAATGTAACTTAGGTCCTCCTGGCTTAATTTAAGAAGATCTATCATGGTGAGTAGTTGTATAAATTTTAACCGGTAACTTGACGCATCAGTGATGCACTCAGGTCGTATGTTTGGATCAAAAGAGATAAGCCGCATGGGAGATTCGCGTTCCATTAATCTTGCTAAAGCAGTAGCACAAGGCTCTTGAACCATGGCCAAAGAACCAAAGTGTAGAGCGGCTATGCTGTTTGGTAAACGTTTGGGCAACTCTTCTATAGTAAGTTTTATGGTCGCTGTCCCATGAAGATAAAACGAGAACCGGGGGTTTCCTTCTTCTAACTGCACAAAAGCTAGTGCAGTAGGCTCGTCTCCTCTAGTTATAAACCTAACATCAACACCGTTTTCTAAAAGGTATGTCACGAGAAATTTGCCGAAATAATCACGAGAGAACTTGCCTAGAAATCCAGTCTCTACTCCTAAGCGGCTGAGACCTACCGCCACGTTTAGGGGCGAACCTCCCGGCCGCGCCAAGAACTTAACCGCTTTGCACTCATTTAGCGGAAAAAAGTCTATTATTCCTTCCCCTGTTACCAAAACTTTCATTTTTCTACCTCTATCTCCCCATTTGCTTTAAAACGCACAGAAATTGGATCTGATAACCCCCCTACAAACTTTCCATCGATGATACGCACCCAAGCTAAAGCTACCCAAGTTCCCTCGAAAGTCTGGATCAATTTTGCTGCATAAAAAGAACCTTCAGGATCCGCTAAAAGCGGCTTGGGGTAAGAATAAGGGCCCAAAGGATGGGAAGCCAAAGCATAGAAAGTCCCTGTAAGCTTCGGAATCGCTTTGTCTTCAATCCAATCTGCAACTGCAGAAAATAGAAGGTAATAACGCTTTCTGTAGCAAATGATTTGTGGGACTTCCATTTGGGCGAAGCCTCCTGGCACGTCAAGAGGAGGTCCGACTCTCCAGCGCACCAAGTCGTCAGAGTAGGCAGTAGCTATACACCCTCTTTTTTTCAACTCTCCTTTGTTTCTTCTAGCAGTTATTGCTGCTAAAAAAGTCCCTTGGTAAAAGATCACATATGGATCGCGCCAAGCCAGCTCCCCAAAAGGTGATTCTTCTGCGCTTTCATATACTTGCATATCCGCTTCGAGTACTGGATTATTAGGGTGTCTTTCCCAATGTAAAAGGTCGCGAGATACTGCTAGACCGATTCTTTGTATTTTTCCGTTTTCAGCACGACAAGTTCCAGTATAAAGCATGTAAAAAAGACCTTCTTTTTCAATAATGCTCCCTGTCCAAATGGCGCGATCATCCCATTCCCCTGGCCTACCCGGACCTAAAGCGGTGCCCAAATATTGCCAATTAATCAAATCTTCTGAAACAGCATGCCCAACAGTAGCTAAGCCATGACGCATTTCCGGATCTAGAAGCCCTCTAGGAGCTTGTAAATGGAACAAGTGATATCTTCCAGCGTGTGGAATGAGCCAGAAGTCCCAAACGTAACGATCATCTGGAATATACATAATTCCCTCACCCCTTTAGCCCAGACTGAGCAACACTCTGAACAAACCATCGCTGGAATGCAAGGTACAGTACAAGAAGTGGCATAGCTGTAAGGAAGGCAAACGCCATTACATCTCCCCATTGCCGCGGGGGCAGGCCGAAAAAGGTGTTCATGGCCACAGACAATGGCCGAAACTCTGGTCCTCGTGTAACCATAAGCGGCCACAAAAACGAATTCCAATACTCAAGAGATTGCAAAATGGCCACGGTAGCGATCACCGGACGAGACAGAGGAAGAACGATTTTCCAGTAAATTTGCCACCAGCTAGCACCGTCTACTTTAGCTGCCTCATCAAGATCTCGTGGGAGTTTATTGAAAAACTGATAGAAAAGAAAGATGGAAAACGGGTGTGCAATAAACGGAATAATCTGAGCTTGAAAGCTGTCAAACCAACCAAAACGATTGATTATAAGAAAAAGAGGTACAGCTAATCCCTCAAAAGGCAAGATTATCAATGCTACTACTGCAGACACTAACACACCTCGACCTCGAAATCGAAGTCTTGCAAGGGCAAAAGCAGCCATGCTGTTAACTACAACACCCATTATAACAACGCTTGCTACGATTAGACATGTGTTCAGAAAAAACCGTACCCAGGGAGTGCCAAATGCTTCCCCTTTAAGGACGGCCTTATAATTGTCCCAAGAAGGGGGTAAAGGTAACAGCGCTCGTACGCTTGCCATTTCTCGGGTTATTTGAAGTTCGTTACTTTTTAGAGATGTGGCAAGCATTACCCACAAAGGGACTATGAATATGGCTGCAATCGTGAGCAAGACGAAATAGAGCCCCGCTGCTTTGCTAATTTTTAACACAATTATGTCACCTCCCTTTCTTCTCGCAATAGCAGTCGCTGGATAAGCGAAATTACAAGAACTATAACGATGAAAATCACCGATGCAGCAGAGGCATATCCAACTCTGAGTTCCCGATAACCAACGACATAAATATATCTGACCAGTGTATTAGTAGTGCCCAAGGGGCCTCCTTGAGTTAACACCTCCACTTGGGTAAACAATTTAAAAGCCAAAATAGTAGTGGTGACTAGCACAAAAATATGTGTATTCCGCAATCCTGGAAGAGTAATGTGAAGGAATTGCTGCCAGGCACTAGCACCATCTATACGAGCTGCTTCATAAAGTTCGTGTGGGATATTTTGGAGCCCAGCAAGATACACGGTCATTTGGAACCCCACCCCTTGCCAAATGGACACCAATATGATCGTCGGCAAAGCAAGGGAAGGGCTACGAAGCCAATCATACGGGCCAGCTTTGCCGAGCGAAATTACCCGTACAACAGCGTTGAGAAGACCTTCAGGATACATTAACAAAAAATACCAAACCACTGACACCACAACCATAGGAATAACCACTGGCATAAAATAAATTCCTCTAAAGAAATAAATCCCTGAAAAGCGTCTATTAACCAAAAGAGCCAAAAGTAGCGCCAAACCAGACTGCATCGGAACAACTATCGCGGCGAATAGGCCGGTATTTTTAAAAGCCTGCCAGAAACTAACGTCTTGAAATAAACGCGAGTAATTTGTGAAACCAATGAACTTAGTAGGAAGAGGGCTTACCAATCGGTGATTAGTAAAAGAAAGTATTACCGACATCACAAAAGGAGCCACCACAAATACAAGAAGCAATACTACCGCCGGTCCCAAAAAGCACCAAGCGGCTAGTTCCTCCCAAATCTGGGTATTTCTCTTTATTACATGCATACTAAAGGAAAAATAGGGAGGGGCACGTTAGGCCCCTCCCCAAAACCACCTTATCTTACCCTCCAAAAGGAGGATATCCCGCGTTTTCCTCTATATCCTGATCGATTTTGATCGCCGCTTTGTGCAGCTCTTCGTAAACGTCCGCACCAGCCATAATATTTTGTACTGCTTCAGCAAATGCAGAGGTAATTACAGGATAGGCCGGATGAACTGGCCTGGGCACAGCGATGGTAAGAAGTTGCTCGGCAAAAACTCTCAGTTTGCCGTCAGGGCCATAAAGTTCGGACTGGGCGATAGCGGATTTGCGACCCGGTACGGCTCCATTGGCCGCAACAAACCGAAGGATGTTTTCGGGCTTCAGCAAGTATTCAAGGAACTTCCAAGCGGCCTCGGGATGTTTAGAGGTCGAGGTGATGCCCCAGCACCAGGTTCCCATACCCGTGGCGGCACGGCAACCAGCTCCTAGCTTAGGCATGGGAATCAGTACCAGGTCTTCACCTAAGCCTTGGCTGTGAGGCCCATACATCCAGTGACCAACCCAGGCCAGAGCCGCGGTTTTCTTCCCATAGAAAGCGTCGTCACCAGCAGACGCTGGAACAACCCAACCTTCCTTAATCCAGTGCTGGAAGAGGGTCATTCCCAGAACTGAGGCAATGCCATCAAGCGTGCCCTGGGCCCGCCACGTAGTGCGGTTTATGAGGTCTCCACCAAAGGCCTGGATAATGGGGGAAAATCCATATGTGTACCATTCCCCAATCCCATAGCCGAGCTTGAGATCCAAAGGCCACTCTACTTCTGGTAAAGCAGCTAGCTTTTTTAGAGCATCCTCGAACTCATTCAGCGTCCAAGCATCATCCACTCCGGCAGGTATGCGAACCCCTGCTCTTTCCAGGTAGTTACGATTGCCCCAGATAGCCAAGCCGGAATCAACCATTCCGATGGCATAAAGCTTCCCATCAGGAGGATAAGTGCCTTGCGCAATGATGGATGGCAAAAGATCTGCTCTGAGCTCATCGCTTACGTAGGGATCTAGCGGGATTAGCCAGCCATTCCACACAAAGTTTGCCATGGTAGGGCCATCAAGATCAAGCAAATCCGGAAGTTTCCCAGCCAAACCAGCTGCTCTCACTTGAGCGGTGTATTCAGCCTCAGGAATGTTTACCAAACGCACTCTAATCTCGTTCTGAGAGGCGTTAAACTCTTCTACTAAGGCAGTGATCACTTCGAGTTCTGCAACCTGACCAGTGTGCCACCAAACGGTAATCTCCACTGGCGCTTGTGCCAGTGCCCAAACTCCTAACAACGCTATTAAGACACCACAAAAAGAGAACTTTAGCACCGCGAACACCTCCTTTTATAACATTCCTTTTCTGCGGTTTTCTAAATAAGCTTTCTTTCGGCAATCACCCCCTTTTGGTGTAAAATTTGAGCAAGGTGGCCTTCACAAGGCGGGGCCACCGACGCTCGCACCTTTAGCTCCACGGGCACTCGTACCTGCTTTGGCTCTCCTTTTCCTGCGATTAGTTCTACTAAAAGGTCAGCAGCCCGCTGACCAATTTCATAAGGGTTCTGAGCCACGGTAGTCAAAGGAGGGTTAAACACTTCCGCCCACTCGAAGTCGTCGAACCCAACTATCGAAACGTCCTCTGGACAGCGAAGCCCAAGCTGATGCAGCGCTTTAATAACTCCTATAGTCATCAGGTTATTGGTAGCAAAAATAGCAGTTGGAGGGTTTGGTTGCGAAAGCAGCGACAAGCAAGCTTTCTGGCCTTCTAAAATACTTGAAAAACCATAGGATAAAAGCTGTTCGTCAAATTCAATCCCATGCTCAGCTAAGGCACGGCGGTATCCGTTCAATCGTTCCCACGTAGTCGACACATCAGGAAGCCCTAGAATAATACCAATTCTCTTATGGCCATGCATAATTAGATGGGAGGCAGCCTGGTAAGCGCCTTCTTCATTTCGGGACAGCACTGCTGGAACTTGACGGTTAGGGGGTGTGCGATCAATAAATACAATAAACATTCCTCGGTCCATTAAATGGGTGATTAGCTCGTTATTTTTCCCCGTCGGCGCGAGTAACAGTCCATCGACCCGTCTCTTTGAAAGCAGGTTCAAATAAGTTCGCTCATTGTTTAGATCCTCACTAGTGTTGCATATAATAACATTATAACCATGCTGACGCGCACAATCTTCTGCGCCTCTAACCAAGGCAGCAAAAAAGGGATTGCTAATATCTGAAACTACAATTCCAATTGTATGGGTAGCGCGGGTTCGCAGAGCTTGAGCCGACGCATTGGGATGATAACCAAGCTCTTCAATAGCCAATCTGACACGTGCTGCTGTCTCCGGGGCTACCTTTCGTGTCCCATTAATAACGTGAGACACTGTAGCCACAGAAACACCTGCCTTTCTTGCAACATCTCGAATTGTGGCCATATGTTAAACGTTTACCGTAAACGTTTATACAACCACTGGCAGACAAAGTCAAGAGCACTGAGCGGGACATTCATCACCGGATGGTTCAAAACACTTATGGGAAACGTGCTTCAGCCTAACTGTCGTGCGTAACGAAGAGACGTTTCACAGGGAGGACCGGGTTTGTAGTGAATGCGGCCAGCTTGAGGGTCGAGAATACAGGAGAGGACTGTAACGTATTGCGGCTCGATTTTTTGATGTGAAAAATGGCGACAGATACTTTCCGGGAAACCGAAATGGTCGGAAAGGATGGCCCAAATAGCAGGCAAATCCAGCTGCCTATATTGGGCGAAAAGTTCCTCCAGCCGCTTTTGCCGGGCGGACGAGAAACGCCAATCCGTGCCAAACGGAACGGGAAAATCTGCAGCCAAGAAGTGATTGGTATGCACTAAGACCCCGTCTCTAGGTTGCAAGATGAAATTGCCGTTTGGGGAAATTTCCACGCCTAAAACTTTATCCCCTTGCCCTAAAAGGAAATGAACGGAACATGGCGAGGGTTGAAAATTCGCCCATTCCAAAGCCTCCTCAAACGTGGCGGAAGAAAGAATTGCTGAGGCCCGAGCATGAAAAGGAAGGCCTTCACCGTCCCACCGATCGAACGGGGAAACGAGGCCGCTCACACATAGGGCTAGGCCCCGGGAGTTGATCCCGATTTTTCCACCCGGAATACCAGCCTCCGTAAAGGCCAGAATCGAAATACCGTAAGAAGAAAACCGAAGCCAGGCCCCACGAACACCGGGAAACCAATCCCAGTTCTGAGCTAAAAGAAGCCGTCCTTCGCAAGAACGCTCAGGAAGGATCGCCAAGGAAGAACATTCTCCACGGAAGTCACGCTTCGCAAACTCCGCATAGAAAAGCTCGTAGCGACCGTCAAGAAAAGCAGCCTCCTCTAGGGTTATGCTAGCCCCTTCCGCTACTCCCAAAACGGAAAGACAATGTTGCGGAGAATAAACCTCAAGGCGTGCCAGGTGAACCCGAGCCCGGCGAAGGCCTTCCTCCCAGCTTAGGCCAAGTTCTTCTTCCCAACGTTCACGGTAAAGCTTGAGGTTCTCATGGATCTCCCGGGAAAGAACACGGCCATGTACGAGCCCCGCCTCCTTAGGATTCCCAGGAAGATCCAGTACAGGAAAGCTCATCCCAAAGTCTTTTGGTACTCAATCCACGCCGGTTGGCGCACAAAACCCAGCTTTTCATTGATGGCCAACATAGGGATATTATTCGTGGCGTTCCAGGTCTTTATAAGCGTGTAGCCCTTCTCCTGGGCGTAACGAATCACGTGGAGTTTTAGGGCCATGGCGATTCCTTTTCCGCGGTGTTCCCGGCGCACACCGGTTAGCCCTTGAGTAAGGTGCCCGGGTTCCGCAGGCACACGAAACACGAAACTTTCCCCGACATATTCCTCGCCAACCTTGGCAATGAAGAATCCATCCGGAAGCAAATCAGGATTTTCGATAAGGGTGCGGCGGAAATGGTCCAAGGGAGGCGGAGTATAAGGCGAAGAAGACGGCACATCGGCCATAATGGCCGTGTGAAGGTCATAGATCTTCTCCGGCCACTTCGCCTCTTTCTCACTCTCCTCGGCTAAAGTGGCGAACGTGACCCCCACGGCCTTCGCCTCCTCTAAGTACCGTTGGAAGCGCGAAAAATCAAAAGATCGGACATCAAGCCAGGATTCCCAGCTTCGCATCACCTCCTGAAATCCCCGTTTTTCCAAAAACTCCCTGCTTTTTGTCCAGGTTTCCCGGGCGGAGGTGTGCAGCCACCGTGCGGAAAGCTTCCGCAAATCGGAGAGGATCCTTTCATAGAGGGCAGAGCCGATCCCTTGCCCTTGAAATGCGGGGTGCACGCCAACCCAAACCCAAAACCGCTTGGGCTCGAAACGATGGGGCATATGGTGGTAACAGGCATAGCCCACGACTCTTTCGTCCTTTTCCGCAAGGTAATAGCGAAGCACGTACTTTTTGGTGTCGAAGTTTTCGAGGTCGTAGCGGAATTGCTCCGCAGTGTATTGATGCTCGGGATCGCAAAGGTTATCGATCTCCACAACCGCGGCGATATCCTCAGGTGTAGCCGAAAATTCTCGGATTTTGAGGCTCATAAGCCCTCCTTGCCCTCAAGTTTACGTGCGGCCAAAAGAATTTTGTAGACCTCGCGCTTGGGAAGCCCAAGCTTTTGGGCCACTTCCTTTCGTGCCTCCTTTGGGGAAAGGCCCTGGGAAAGGAAGCTTTGGTAAAGGCTTAGGACCTCGTCTTTGTTCGTCTCGCCCGGCTCCTTTTCCGATTCCTCCGCGGGGCCGAAAAGGACCACAACTTCGCCCAAAACTTCACCTCGGCGGGAAAGCTCCGCATGGACTTCCGACGCCTTTCCCCGCAAGAACTCTTCGTGGATCTTCGTAAGTTCCCGGGCCACCACAGTAGGGCGTTCCGGAGAAAGCTCCGCCAACAGGGCCAAGGTGCTTAAAAGCCGGCGCGGGCTTTCGAAAAACACAACGGTGTAGGGAAGACGCAAAAGTTCGGAGAGCCAGGCGCGGCGGGCGCTTGGGCTGCGTGGCGGATATCCGGCAAAGAGAAAGGGCTGGGGCGGAAGCCCGGAGGCCACCAAAGCGGCAAGCACCGCAGAAGGCCCGGGCACAGGCACCACCGGGATCCCCTCCTCTATACAGGCCCGCACAAGAGGGTAGCCGGGATCGGAGATCAGAGGGGTTCCCGCATCGGAAACAAGGGCCACGTTTTTGCCGGAACGCAAAAGTTCAAGCACCGCCTCGGTTCGCTCTTTTTCCACCCCCTGGTAGAGACTTGCGGATAGGGGGGTGATGATGTTGTAGTGAGAAAGGAGCTTTCTGGTCCGGCGGGTGTCCTCAGCCACAATCACGTCCACCTCTTTCAGGACCCGCAGAACCCGCAGGGTCACGTCCTCAAGGTTTCCAATGGGTGTGGCGCAAATATACAAAGTTCCGGGCACACCGGGCATTATAAGGTTGCACCAACGCTAAAGGATGGCTAAGGTGCCGGTGTATGGAGGAACGGATTCGGGACCTGCGGGAACGCCTTCTTCGCTTGGGGCAGGGAATGGATGTGGATGAGCTTCGGGAAAAGATCCGGGCCCTGGAGGCGGAGATGGCCCGGCCGGACTTTTGGAGCGAGCGCAACTCCGCCCAGGCCAAGGCCAAAGAATTGGAGGAGGCGCGCCAGCGCCTTGAGCGCTATGAAGCCCTGGCGAAGGAGCTCGAGGACCTCGAGGTCCTTTGGCAACTGGCGGAGGAAGAGGACGACGAGGCCGCCCGCGAGGAGGCTGCACAAAAGCTTCAGGAACTGGAAGGGAAATTCGAACGAGCGCGTGTGGAGTTCCTTCTCACCGATCCTTATGACCCAAACGATTGTTTTCTCTCCATCAATGCCGGCGCGGGCGGGACCGATGCCATGGACTGGGCGGAGATGCTCCTTCGCATGTACACGCGGTTCTGTGAGAAGGCCGGGTTTGAAGCTCGAGTAGTGGACGAGACCCCCGGCGAGGAGGCCGGGATAAAGTCCGCCACGTTGGAGGTCCGCGGCCGCTATGCTTACGGAATCCTGAAGGGCGAAACCGGGGTGCACCGGCTTGTGCGCATTTCCCCATTTGACGCCGCGCGCCGCCGCCACACCTCCTTCGCCGCGGTCACCGTGACCCCCATCGTTCCCGAGGGAGATGTGGATATTCGCGAAGAAGATCTCCTCATCGAGACCTTCCGTTCCTCCGGCCCCGGTGGGCAGCACATGCAGAAAAACGAGACGGCCGTGCGCATCACCCACATCCCCACCGGCATCGTCGTGACCTGTCAAAACGAGCGCTCCCAATACCAAAACAAGATGACCGCCCTAAAAATCCTCAGGGCGCGCCTCCGAGCCATTATGGAGCAGGAGCGTGTGAAAAAGCTCGAGGAGCTGCGAGGGGAACTCGCGGATATCGAGTGGGGCCATCAGATCCGATCTTATGTCCTTCAGCCTTACCAGCTAGTGAAAGACCACCGCACCGAGGTGGAGGTGGGAAACGTAGAGGCCGTGCTCGATGGAGAACTTTGGCCGTTCATCTGGGCCTGGCTCGAGCGCGGACAAAAAACGAAAACCAAAACTTAGCGGCCCAGGTAATCCCGAATCCCTTGGATGATCCCGTCCGCGATTTTCTCGTGGTAACCAGGATCCAGAAGTTTCTCCCGTTCCGCAGGGCAAGAAAGGTAACCTACCTCAACAAGGGCTGTGGGAAGGGCGGTATGCCGAAGATACAGGGTTTGGCGGCGTACACCCCTGTCAGTTCCACCCGTGGCTGAGACCAAAGCCCGCTGCAAAGCCTCGGCCAGGCGCAAGCTTTCCGGGTTGGCATCGGTGTCCACCCACGTTTCTATCCCGCAGATCTTCGGGTTCCGGTGGTAATTGGCATGGATGGAAACGTACACAGCCGCTCCCAGGGCTTCCGCCATGCGGACCCTCTCCACCAGGTCCACATAAACATCGGTGGTGCGGGTGAGGATCACGCGTAGACCCGTTCCGCGGGCCTTTTTTTGGACGAGGAGGGCCAAGGCCAGGTTGATATCCTTCTCCTGGATTTCGGCCACCACTGCTCCCGGGTCAGGGCCGCCGTGGCCGGCGTCGACCACCACCACGATCTCCGGGAGGGGTTGAAGG
>JACIWM010000027.1 GCA_014360945.1 Candidatus Bipolaricaulota bacterium | reverse complement strand
CTCGACATCGGCGAAGGTGTCTTTGAGGTCATCGCCACCGACGGTGACACTCAGCTCGGTGGAGACGATTTCGACCGCCGCATCATGGATTGGCTCATCGAGGAGTTCAAGAAGGAGACGGGAATTGATCTTCGCGGCGATCCCCAGGCCATGCAGAGACTGCGCGATGCTGCGGAACAGGCAAAGAAAGAGCTCTCCACCCGCTTGGAGACGCTCATTTCCCTCCCCTATATCGCCGTGGATGCCCGCGGCCCTAAACACTTGGAACGCACCCTCACCCGGGCCCAGTTCATCGCCATGATCGACGATCTCCTTTTGCGCACGATGCAGATCGTGGACCAGGCCCTGGCTGCGGCCAAGCTCAAGCCCCAGGACATCGATCAGGTGGTTTTGGTGGGCGGGTCCACGCGGATCCCCAGGGTGCAGGAGCTTGTGGCCGAGAAATTTGGGCGGGCCAAGATCAATAAAGACATCAACCCCGACGAGGTGGTGGCCGTGGGGGCCGCCATCCAGGCCGCGATCCTCGCCGGCGAGATGAAGGAGGTTGTGCTCCTCGATGTCACGCCCCTCACCCTCTCTATCGAGACCCTGGGCGGCATTGCCACTCCCATAATCGAGCGGAACACCACCATCCCCGTGGAGCGCACCAAAACCTTCACCACCGCCGAGGACTTCCAGACCTCCGTGGAGATCCACATCGTCCAGGGCGAGCGGAAAATGGCCGCGGACAATAAGTCCCTAGGGCGGTTCGTCCTCTCCGGGATTCCGCCGGCTCCGCGGGGCGTCCCCCAGATCGACGTGACTTTCCGGATCGACGCGGATGGTATCCTCCATGTGACCGCCCGGGACCGCGCCACCGGAAAATCCGCGTCCATCACGATAAAGGACACCTCGCGCCTTTCCCCTGAAGAAATCGAGCGCATGCGCAAAGAAGCCGAACAATATGCGGAAGAAGATCGCCGCAGGCTCGAGCTCGCCGAGACCAGAAACCAGGCGGATAGCCTCATCTACGCGGTGGAGAAATCCCTGGGTGAGCTTGGAGATAAGATCGAGCCTGAAAAACGCCGCAAGATCGAGGAAGCCATTAAGAATTTGCGGGAGAAGATGGCCGGGGACAACGCCGGTGCCATCCGCGCAGCCATGGAGGAGCTGAAGAAGGTCGCGGGCGAGGTGGCGGCGGAGCTCTATCGCCGCGCCGGAGAGGGGATCTCTGGCGGGTGATGAAGGATGCCTCCTGAGGATTACTACGAAATCCTGGGCGTCCCAAGAAACGCCACACAGGAGGAGATCAAGCGGGCCTTCCGCCGCCTCGCCAAGCAATACCACCCCGATGTTTACAAGGGCGACAAAAAAGAGGCGGAGCGGAAGTTCCGCAAGATCGCCGAAGCCTACGAAGTCCTTTCTGACCCGGTGAAGCGGGCCCAGTATGACCGCTTCGGCCACGTGGGCCCGGAGCAGAGCGTGGATTTCGGCGCGGAAGGATTCCGCCGCACCCGCGAGGCCTTCGAGGAGTTCTTCGGACCCTCGGCGTTCGAGGAGATCTTCAACCTCTTTTTCGGGGAGGGCCGGCGCACCCGCACAGTAAGCCGGGCCCGCCGCGGCGAAGATCTGGAATATCGCGTACGCATAAGCCTCGAGGACGCCGCATTCGGGACCACCCTCCGGGCCACCATCCCCCGCTATGAGCCCTGCGGAAACTGCGCCGGAACTGGTCTTTCTCCGGGAACCGGACTTCGGGCCTGCCCCACCTGCCGCGGCTCTGGCCGCATTGAATACCGTCAGTTCTCGATGTTCGGAACGTTCGTGAACGTGCGAACCTGCCCGGAATGCGAAGGAGTGGGAGAGATCCCGGAGGCACCGTGTCCGGTCTGTCGCGGCACGGGCCGCGTGCGGGAGCGTTCGGAGATCTCCTTGGAGATCCCGCCGGGCGTGGAGGACGGAGCGCGGCTCATCCTCCGGGGTCAAGGGAACGCGGGCTTCGCCGGCGGCCAACCGGGCGACCTCCACGTGATCGTGGAGATCCAGCCCCATCCTATTTTCGCCCGCCAGGGCCGGGATCTCTGGGTGGAAGTTCCTGTGCACTACGGAACCCTGGTGTTGGGCGGAAAAATCAAGGTTCCAACGCTTAGCGGTGAGGAGGAGGTGGAGATCCGTCCGGGCACTGATCCTGACGAGGTCATCGTTCTGCGCGGCCGCGGCCTTCCCGGCCCCTACGGCCATGGCAATTTAAAGGTTCGGCTAAAGGTTTTCATCCCCCAAAAATTGGGACGGGAAGAGCGCCGACTTCTCCAAGCTTTCACCGAGAGACTTCCTCCGCCCGACCCGCCCCGCCGCCCCAACCTATAATCGGGCAAAGGAGGGGGCGATGCGGCACATTATTTTTGCAGTGCTATGTTTAGTTCTGGGAACCACAGGATTTTCTGCGGAGCCCCCCGATCCGCAAGCCATTTTGGCAGCAAGCCAGGCGATCTATCGAGAATTTGCAACCTTTACCGCCACCATTAGCTTTTCCATGTTTGCAGAAGAGCATTTTGGACCCCTTGAGGTCACCAAGATAAAAGTCTTTTGCGCTTACCCCCTTCTTCGCAGCGAAATCATGGAAGTGGAAGGCCCTGATGGCACGGAACCACTGGCAACGATCGCTAATTACAATACCGGGCAGACTTGGACCCTTTTTGCTGACGGCCACTGGGAGGAAGTCACCGATCCCTTGTTCGCAAAGGAACCGGAATTCCCTTTTGACATCATGGACTTCCTTGTTTTCGGAATCTTCAAGGAGTTTTACCCCGAAAAGGTCCGTGAGGAAAGTCAGAAAGACAAAGAATTCTGGGTGATCACCGGCAAAACACCCCCTGGCCCGCTCACAGCGGACGTTGAAATTTGGATCGAAAAAGAAACCCTTGCCATTTGGCGCGTGGAGTGGAAAAGTTTTGATAGGTTCATGTTTTCTTTGACCGTCGAAGAATTTGTCCCAAATCCTGAACTCTCGCCGGAGCTCTTTCAGTTGCCTCCTTCTGAGCTCATCACCCGGAAATTCACCGTCATTCCCGAGGCTAGGGAAATCCTCCGCAAAGTTTGGGACAGGCTTTCGGCTTATGAAACATTTATTGTGCGACGGAGGGAGCCCGCTTCATTCTCCGAAGAAATTCTCAGTTACCGCCATCCATTCCTCCGCATCGAGGAAAAAGAAATCCAGATCGGGCAATTCCCGGGCGACCTTTTGCATCTCACCATTTACGATTTTTCCGAGGGCTTCGTGTACCACTACGACCCTCACCAAGATACGTGGGAAAAGTGGCGAGGCCATAAAGCGCCTGCTCCAGAGGAAAGCCGCTACTTTGCCTTGGCCGAAGCATTGGGCCTAGTTCTTCCGGAGGTCGTGCAACCGGTAAGCTTTTCGGAGACGGTGATCCGCGGAAGAAAGGCGTGGTACATTGTGTCCCGAGGCTTCCCCGGCACCGATGCGCCCGGACCGGAGTGGTGGATCGAACAGGAGACCCTGCAGATCCTGCGCTACGCCGAGCCCATGCAGGTGAACGAGATTTGGACAGCAAGATACGTGGAGATCCAAAGCGTGGAGCTGGACGTAGAGGTTCCCGAAGAACTTTTCTCCGTTCCGGAGGACGTTCCCGAGCGCCAATTCGGGATCACGAAACCGGCGGCTCCGCTTGAGGGCTGGGAGTCGTTCAGCTGGAAGGCTTTTGAGGAAGCAAAGTCCCAGGAAAAGTCGATTGTGCTCTATTTCTCCGCCGAATGGTGCCCACCGTGCTGGGCCCTGGAGGCCGGACCTCTCCGCGATCCCAAGGTCCAAGAGCTTCTCGCTCCCCTCGCCCGCTTTAAGGTGGATCTCACCCATTTCGCTGGGGAAGCAAAAGAAGTGGCCGATCGGTACCGAGTTAGGGAGTTCCCAACCCTTCTCTTCCTCGATCCCGCCGGGAACGAGATCGGCAGGATCCGTGGATATTCTCCCGCCACGTTCCTGAAGCAACTGAAAGAGATCTTGGGGCAATAGCCTAAGAAAGACGCAGGGCGCGATGGATGGTTTTGGCGGCCCGGCTTAAAGCCGTGGGCCCAAAATCGAAGGGAAGCCCAGCCGTAGCAAAAAGTTCCGGAAGCGGTCGGGATCCGCCAAGTCTCAGGGCCTGAATATACCGTTCCAGCGCGCCCTTTTGATCTTCCTGGGCTTTTTGCCAAAGACCAAGAGCTCCGAGCTGGGCGATCCCGTACTCAATGTAGTAAAACGGGGCCAAAAAGAGGTGAAGCTGCCGATGCCACTCGTGCTCCAAAACCTCCTCGTAGCCGGACCAGTCCTCCAGGCCGGAAAAGCGCCGGAAGATCTCTACCCAAGCTTTGTGACGCTCGGAACGGCTATGGCCCGGATGGGTGTAAAGCCACTGCTGAAACGCGTCGATGGTGGCTACCCAACACAAAAGCCGAACGATCCCGTAAAGGTGCTCCTCTAGGGAGCGGCGGCGATCCTCCTCGTCGGGGTAAAAGACGTCGAGGAACGGCGTAGCCAAAAGTTCCATGCCCATGGAGGCCACCTCCGCGAACTCCGTGGGCGGATCGCGATACATGTGGAGGGGCTCATCCCGGCAAAGGAGCGTATGGAAGGCGTGGCCGGATTCATGAAGCAGGGTCCAAAGGTCCTGGTCTCGGCCCACGGCGTTCATGAAGATGAAGGGCAGCCGACGCTCGGTGAGGGTGGATTGGTAACCCCCGGGCGCCTTGCCCGGCCGGTTTCCCAGGTCCAGAAGCTTCAAATCCGCCATCCTTTGGAAAAGCGTTCCCAGCCGAGCATCGAGGCGCCGGAAAATTTCGGCCACGCCTTGCACCAATTCCTCCGGCTCCTTAAATGGCCGCAGAGGCGGCCTTCCCTCCGGGTCCACAAGAAGATCCCAAGGCCGAAGCCTTTTTAGGCCCAGACGCTTGGCCCGCTCTTTGTGAAGGAGCCGAAGAAGCGGAACCACCGCCTCTTCCACGCCCTTGTGGAACTCTTCACACTCCTTTGGACCGTAATCGAATCGCTCCCGCTCGCGAAATGCGTAATCCCGGAAATTCTCAAAGCCCGCGTTCTTTGCGCGCTTGTCCCGCAAGGAAAGGAGCTCCTCAAAGATATCTTCAAGCTCGTCCTTGTCTTTAAGTCGCCGCTCGGCGATGAGTTCCCAGGCTCGTTCCCGCACCCTCCGGTCCGGCTCCTCCAGATATTTCGCCATCTGCTGCAAGGTGTGGGTGCGGCCCTCGAACTCCACGGTCATGGCCCCGAAGATCTTCTGGTACCGCTGGCCAAGTTTTTCTTCCTCCACTTTAAGGGGGATGTTCTCCTCGCGAAATATGGCCACAGCATTTTCCCACTTGCGGCGCAGGACTTCGTAGCGCACAAATGGCAAATCCTTCCAAGCCGGACTTTGTGTGAAGCGCAACCGCAGGCGATGCAACGCCTCGTCCACCTTGGGCACCACGTTCTCGAGGAATGCGAGATAGGCCTTCTCGTACTCGGGATTGGTGGTGTCGCAGGTCATGCGGATGTGACGAATGGCGCCTTCTTCCTCGATCGCGGAAAGAAGCTCAGAAAGGTCTAAAAGAGCTCTCTCAATCTCGTCTTTGGTGGCTAGCGGCCTTTTCTCCAAATCCTCAAAGAGGGGAGCGAGAGCCTCCCATTCCCCGGCGGGCAGATCCTCGGGCAAAAACCGGCGGGAAAGTTCACGCGGAAGCTCCTCCGGATCCAGGAATTTCTCGGCCATCATCGAATTTTATGAGGAGAGCCGGTTCGTAGACAAAAGTGCAGGCTATAATGGCCCACCTAACGGAAAGGGGGAAAAGTGCAAAAGTGGGAGTGCACGGTGTGCGGATGGATCTATGATCCGGCTAAAGGCGACCCATCGCAGGGGATTGAACCGGGGACGGCGTTTGAGGACCTTCCCGACGACTGGGTCTGCCCGGAGTGCGGGGCTCCGAAGGACATGTTCCAGCCCCTGTGAGGTACGTGATCGTGAGCGGCGGGACGGCCGGGGTGGCCGCGGCCCAAAAGCTGCGGGCCCTGGATCCCGCCGCTTCCATTGTTCTCATTGAGGCTGAGCCGATACCTTACTATCTCCGACCCGGCCTCATCGACGTCCTCGCTGGGAAAAAAGAACTCGCCGAGATCACCCCCTATTCCCGGGACTGGTCCGAAAAACGCGGAATTGAATATCGGCTTACCCAAGCCGCGGTCTCCCTAGATCTCAAGAGGCGGGAGATCCTTCTGTCCTCGGGAAAGATCGTGCCCTACGATCGGCTTCTTCTAGCGCTGGGCGCGGAGCCAATTCGTCCAAAGATCCCCGGCGTGGACCTTCCCGGAGTTTTCACCCTGCGCACGGCCGCGGACGTGGAGAGAATCCGCACTTGGTCCGCGGGAAGGACACGCGCGGTTGTTTTGGGTGGGGGCTGGCTCGGCCTCGAGGCCGCGCACGCTATGCGGAACTTCTTGGAGGAAGTCGTGATCTTGGACCGCGGCCCTTGGCCCCTCCCCCGCCAGCTCGATCGGGAGGCGGGCGAGGTCTTGGCCTCTCTCCTTCGGGAAAAAGGCTTGGAAATCCTGAGGGAGACGGAGGTCGCGGAAATCCGGGGCACAGGAGAAGTCCGAGAAGTTCTCCTCTCTTCTGGAAAAGTTCTGCCGGCGGATCTCGTCCTAATCGCCGTCGGTGTGCGGCCGCGGGTTGGACTGGCCAAGGACGCCGGAATCCTTGTGAACAAGGGCATCGTGGTGAACGAGTTTATGGAAACCTCGGTTCCCGATGTGTATGCCGCCGGGGATGTGGCGGAGTGGCAGGGCCGGGTCTACGGAATTGTCCCGGCGGCGCGGGAACAAGCTCTGGTAGCGGCTCAGAACATGGTGGAGCCGGGAAGCGCCCGCTATCAGGGCACAAACCCATCCCAGCGTCTTAAAGTAGCCGGTGTGGAACTTCTTTGTCTTGGTGAAACCCAACCCGAAGGCGGCCGCCTTTTGGAGGAAAGGGTGCGGGACAAGGGTCAGTATCTCAAGCTTATTCTGGACCAGGAGCGGCGGCTGCGCGGCGCCATTGTCCTCGGTTTTCTGGATCTGATGGACGATCTTGAGCGCCTGTTCCGGGAGGAGGTTTCGCTCCCCCAAAACTTCATTGCTCGCCTAACGAAGTGCCGCAATGCAGAAAGTGATTTCGGTCGGTTTGCTGCCCACAAAAGGAGAAAACGCTAGCTTGAAAAGACATGACAAGCCACAAACTGTGCAGACTTTTTCTGAAACAACCGGACACAACTGACCAGAATACTCGGTAGTGTCCCGGCAAGTGTGTCTGCGGGGTAGCATGGTAGCCTTCCCATTGGAAGAGCCTTTCGAGAGGAGGGAAAGCTACCATGCGGAAAGAAATCCGCAACGAAATCCTAAAGGAGTTTGCGGAGGAGATCAAGGCGATGGTCCGAAACCTTCTGGAGAGCCTTATGCGGGAGGAGAGGGAGGTCTATCTCGGGGAGCACCCTACCAAGGCTAACGGGTACTACACCCGTGACCTCCTCACCCTCGCTGACTCCATCGAGGACCTCAAGGTCCCCCGCGTACGGGAAGGGGATTTTCATCCGAGGATCCTCCCTTACCGGAAGCGCGCTTCGGTAGACCTCTCGGAAGCCATCCTCGTCCTCTACGCCGTCGGGGTGAGCACCAGGAACATCTCCCGCTTCCTGGAGGGAGTGTACGGAGCCTTCTACTCACCCCAAAGCATCTCCCGCCTCCTCGCAGTCACCAAAGAAGAAGTGAAATCCTGGCGGGAAAGGCCCTTAGCGGAGGAGTACTACGCGGTGTTCCTAGATGGGACTTTCCTTTCCATCCGCCGTGGGAAAACGGCCAAGGAACCGGTGTACATGGCCTTGGGGATCAAGCCGGATGGGCGCCGGGAGATCCTCGGGTTTTGGCTGTTTGGGGCGGAAGGGGAAAGTGCTCAGAACTGGGAAGAAGTCCTCAAGAACCTCAGACGGCGTGGGGTCCAGCGGGTGCGGATCTTCATCACCGACGATCTTCCAGGCCTAGAGGAGGCGATCAGGAAGATCTTTCCCGAGGCCGATTGGCAGCTTTGTGTCTTGCATGCCGTGCGGGAGGCATTGAACAAGGCTAGGAAGGCGGATCGGGAAGCTCTGGCCGAGGATCTCAAGCGGGTGTATCGCGCAGAAACCGAGGAGGAGGCCAGGAAAGCGCTACAGAAGCTTCGGGAGCGCTGGGGCGTAATCTATCCCAAGATCGTGGAACGCTTTGAGGCCAAAGCCTATGCGCTATTGGCGTTTCTTCGTCATCCCAAGTCCATTAGGCGGTATCTGTACACCACGAATCAACTGGAGCGGCTGGCGAAGGAGGTGAAGCGGCGGACGAAGGTGGTGGAGGTGTTCTGTGGAGAGGAGGCGGTAGAAAAGCTCTTGTACCTGGTTTTGAGTCACTTGAACG
The DNA here is from genome assembly GCA_014360945.1 of Candidatus Bipolaricaulota bacterium. Classification (GTDB taxonomy): domain Bacteria; phylum Bipolaricaulota; class Bipolaricaulia; order Bipolaricaulales; family Bipolaricaulaceae; genus DTER01. The sequence continues at coordinate 5,467 of JACIWM010000027.1, read as the reverse complement.
AGGCATGGGGAGCGCGCAGACTCCGGGGATTTGCGGAAATCGAGATGGGAAGCTATCATGCTGACCAGACACATTAAACGGGACACTATGGCCATCATGGTTTCTGGTTAGAACTTTGGCCGGTAGGTGCAGAGGCGGTGAGCTTCTCAAACACGACCTTTCCATTTTGTTCATCGTAGCGGACAAGAACGCGATCGCCGCGCGTGAATTCCCCAGAAAGCAGAGCTTCGGCAAGTTCGTTCTCCACCTCGGTTTGGATTTTTCTCCGAAGCTCACGAGCTCCGAACTCCGGCCGATACCCAACCTCCGCCAGGTGCTCTATCAAGCTTTCGTCAAACTCCAAATCAATTCCCTGCCCTTTGGCCATGCGCTTTACCCGCTCCAGCTGCAACCTCACGATCTCCTTTATCTGCTCTTTTGTGAGGGCATGGAAAACGATGATCTCGTCGATCCGATTCAGAAACTCCGGCCGGAAGTGGCGGCGCAAGACCTCCATGAGCTTTTCCTTGAGCTCCTCATACGAGAGCTTTTGCCCGGGCGGAGCGGTGAGGTTGCGCTGAATGATCTCGCTTCCCAGGTTGCTTGTGGCGATGATGATGGTGTTGGAGAAGTCCACGGTGCGGCCCTTGCCGTCGGTGAGCCGGCCATCATCAAACACTTGAAGGAGGATGTTATGCACCTCGGGATGGGCTTTCTCAATCTCGTCAAGGAGGATCACGGAATACGGCCTTCGACGCACGCGCTCTGTGAGCTGCCCCCCTTCCTCGTAGCCCACGTATCCGGGCGGCGCGCCAATGAGACGAGACACGGTGTGACGCTCCATATACTCGGACATGTCGATTCTGATGAGGGCGTCCTCGTCGCCGAAGACGGCCCAGGCCAGGGCCTTGGCAAGCTCCGTCTTCCCCACTCCGGTGGGCCCAAGGAAGAGGAAGGTGGCTATAGGCCGATGCTTTTCCTTGAGGCCGGCGCGGGAGCGCCGCACCGCCGCGGCCACGGCCCGCACGGCCTCGTCCTGCCCAACAATGCGCTCATGAAGCTTCTCCTCCAGTTTCAAAAGCCGCTCCCGCTCCTCTTGGGTGAGCTCGGAAACGGGGATCCCGGTGAGACGGGAGACGATCTCCGCCACGTGTTCGGCCCGCACTTCCGGCACCTCGGAAGCCACGCTTTTCTTCCACTTCTCCGTGGCCTCTTGCAAAGCTTTTTCAGTTTCTTTTAGCCGGGCCTCCAACTCCTTAGCCCGGTCAAATTGCTTGCGGGAGGTGGCATAGTCCAACTCGCGCTTCAGCTCCTGAAGCTGGGCCTCAAGCTCCTGGACCTCCGCCGGCCTGGAGGTAGCCTGGATGCGCACCCTAGCCGCGGCCTGATCAATGAGATCGATGGCTTTATCCGGAAGGTATCGCCCGGTGATATAACGATCAGAGAGCTCCGCCGCGGCGATGATGGCCTCATCGGTGATGCGCACTTTATGGTGGGCCTCGAATCGGTCCCGCAATCCCTTAAGGATCTGAATCGTCTGCTCCACCGTGGGTTCGGCAATGAACACTGGCTGGAACCGGCGCTCCAGGGCCGCATCCTTCTCGATGTATTTCTGGTACTCGTTAAGGGTGGTGGCGCCGATGAGGTGAAGTTCCCCGCGCGCCAGGGCCGGCTTGAAGGCGTTGGCCAGGTCCATCCCCCCTTCCGCCTGGCCGGCGCCCACGATAGTGTGGATCTCGTCGATGAAGAGGATGAGCTCATCCTGGTGGGCCAAGATCTCATCGAGGATGGCCTTCACCCGCTCCTCGAATTCCCCGCGGTATTTGGTCCCGGCCACAAGGCTATTGACGTTTAGCTCTACAAGGCGTTTGTTGCGCAAAACCTCGGGAACCTCGCCGCGCACAATTCTCTGGGCCAGGCCCTCAACGATGGCCGTCTTTCCCACCCCCGGTTCACCGATGAGAACGGGGTTGTTCTTTTTCCGACGGGAAAGGATCTCGATGACCGTCTCGATCTCCTTGGCCCGGCCGATCACCGGATCAAGTTTTCCTTGGCGCGCAAGCTCAGTGAGATCTCGGGAGAACTTGTCCAAGGTGGGAGTGGAGGAACGGCGTTCCACTCGGCCCTCCTCGGCGCCGCGGCCCACTACTTTCACCACTTTCTGCCGCACGGCCTCCGGAGTGAGCCCGTACTTGCGCAGGACGTCACCGGCTAGACCGTCCGGCTCCTCAATGAGACCGATGAGGATGTGCTCCGGCCCGACATAGGAGTGGCCGAGATCCCGGGCGGCATGGAACGCGCCTTCGAGAACAGCCTTCACCCGCGGGCTCATCCCCACTTTTACCGTCTCACCCTTTTCTGCCTTGAACGGGCCGCGTGGCGCGTTGTGCTCGATGTAGCCGCGGATGTCCTCCGGGGAAAGCTTGAATTCCCGAAGGATCTCCCGTACCACTTCGCTTTCCGTTAGGGCGTAGAGGACGTGTTCCGTGTCCATCTCCTTCTTTCCGTAGTCCACGGCGATGCGCGCCGCCTTTTGCAAAAGCTCCTTGGCATGAGCGGAGAGGTACTCTCCAATGTCCACGGCCTCCCGGTCTCGCCAGCGCCGGGGGAAGAAGAACTCATCGAAAAGAAGGTCCCATGGAGAAAAGAGGCTTTCCCGGCGGAGGCGGGCGTAGTCCCGCTCACAAAGGTGCAAGATCTTGTGTTCCCCGCCCTCCAGGACCTCCACCTCCACCGTGGCCGGGCGGATCCCGCAGACGTCGCACATTCTCATCGGGCGTCACCTCCTCTTGGGGAGCGAGCCGGCGGCGCATAGGGCACAGGAATGAACTCCACACCTGGCCGGCGCTGCGGCGCCTGAGGATAAAGCTCCATGAGCTCATACACCTCCTTGGGCATGTCCTCGCTTACGGGAAGCCCCATGGCCCGCAACTCCTCCACAGTGATGGGGTAATCGTGGGTCCAGCGGCCCTCAGAAAGCATCCGCGCCACCTCCTGAGCTTTCTCCTCCGGGAGTTTGTCGCGCAAAAGGGCATAGACGGTCTCATACACCTGCTGGATGGCTTTGCGGGCGATGTCTCCCAAGATCAGGGTCTGATCGTCCCGGTTGGGGTTGGGCTGTTCCAGGGCCTTGAGGACGGAGGCAGCGGGGATATAGCCCTGGCCGGTGGCAAGCTGGGGGTCCACCGGGCCCAAAACCGCGTTGGGGTCCATCACGATCTCATCGGCGGCAAGAGCGATGAGGGTCCCACCGCTCATGGCATAGTGGGGGATGAACACCGTGACCTTCCCCTTATGGCGTTTGAGGGCACAGGCGATCTGTTCGGCCGCAAGGACCAGGCCGCCTGGGGTGTGGAGGATGAGGTCGATGGGCATGTCCGGCGGGGTCATGCGGATGGCGCGGAGGACCTGCTCGGAATCTTCAATGTCGATGTAGCGGGCCAGGGTGAAGCCCAAGAAGCTCACGGACTCCTGGCGGTGGATCATGGTGATGACCCGGCTTTTGCGCTTGAGCTCCAGGGCGCGGATGGCCGCTTGGCGGCGGAACTCCAGGATCCGCCGCTGCATAAACGGCACCAACGCCTGGAGCAAAAGCAGGAAAAACAAGAGACTGACAATGTCGCCCATCACTGCTCCTTTGTTTATGAGTGTACCACAAAGTTTTTGGCAAAGGTAAAGCGGGGGAGGGAGACCTCCCCCGCGGCCCGGATGAGGCGCCTTATTCGATCTTCACCTCGAACACGCCCTCCGTCTCCGGCGCCCGCTTCAAGGGGATCTCCACCCGGAGGACACCGTTTTCGAACTTGGCCCGGATGGCCTTTTTATCCTCCACCTCCTCGGGCAAGGGGAAAACCCGGCGGAAGGCGCCATAGCGGCGGCCCATGCGGATGTAGTTCTCGTCGCGCACCTCCTCATAGCGCCGGATCTCCCCGGTGATCACGAGGCGGTTGTCCTCCACCCGGACCTGGATGTCCTCCTTGCGGGCACCGGGAAGCTCGGTCTCGATGACGAGGGTCTTGTCCTTGAGGTAGATGTCGGTATGGCCGAAGCCGGGGAAGACGTCGAGGTCCAGGTCAGCGAAGTCTTCAAAGCTGACGAGGTCGCGGAAGAGCTCGTCCATGAGGCGGCTCATCCGGGCGGTGATGGAGAAGGGATCGCGCCAAATTGCCGGGAGCCTGGCCATACCCATCACCTCCTTTTTAGCACTCTTATCTTGCGAGTGCTAATTATAGAGGGGTGGGCGGGACGCGTCAACCCCTGGCCGGAAGCACCAAGCTTGAGTAGGATCGAACGCCATGCCCATCGGGCTTTTCACGGACCTCTACGAGCTGACCATGGCCCACTCCTACTTCAAGCGGGGCATGAACGAGCCCGCCACCTTTGCCTACTTTGTGCGCGCGCCCGTACCCAACCGCCGATTCCTCCTTTTCGCCGGGCTGGACCCGCTCCTTTCGGCCCTCCAGGATTTCACCTTTTCCGAGGAAGACCTCGCTTACTTAGAGCAGCTTGGTCTTTTTGAGCCAGCATTTCTTGACTATCTAGCAAAGTTCAGATTCAGCGGGGAAATCTGGGCGGCAGAAGAAGGCGAGGTGGTCTTTCCCGGGGAACCCCTTGTTCTTGTCACTGCCCCGCGCATCGAGGCCCAGCTTGTGGAGACTTTGGTTTTGAACATTCTCAACTACGAAACCCTTGTGGCCTCCAAAGCCGCCCGCATCCTCCTTGCCGCCGGGCCGGAGGCGGTGGTGGTGGACTTCAGCCCCCGACGGGACCATGGGACCGAGGCCGCCCTCCACGCCGCCCGGGCCAGCTTCCTCGCCGGCTTCCACGCCACCTCCAATACTCTGGCGGGAAAGCTCTACGGGATCCCGGTGACCGGGACCATGGCCCATTCTTATATCATGAGCTTCCCCGACGAAATCTCCGCGTTTCGTGCTTTCGTCCAGGACCATCCACGCCCTATCCTTCTCATCGATACCTACGATCCTTTGGAGGGCGCAAGGAATGCCGTGGCCGTGGCCCAAGAATTCCGCCGGGAAGGCAAGAAGATCGTCGGCGTACGCCTGGATTCCGGGGATTTGGTGAAACTTTCCCAGGAGGTGCGACGAATTCTGGACGAGGCGGGTTTCCCGGAGATAAAAATCTTCATCTCCGGCGATCTTGATGAATACCGAATTCGAGAGTTCCGGGAAAAAGGCGGGATAGCCTGGGGTTATGGGGTGGGGACGCGGCTTGGGGTCTCCTGGGATGTTCCGGCCCTGGGCGGGGTGTACAAGCTCGTGGAGGACGAAAAAGGGCCGCGCATGAAGACCAGTCCCGGAAAAATCTCCCTTCCCGGAAGGTGTCAGGTCTGGCGGCGGGAAAATTTCCGGGATCTGGTTGCTTTGGATGAGGAGGTTTGGGACGGCCGAAAGCTTCTTAGACGAGTGATGGCGGAAGGAGAGAGGCTCATCCCTCCTCTCGATTTGGCCCGCCGCCGGGAGGAGGTCCG
>JACIWM010000026.1:8537-14984 GCA_014360945.1 Candidatus Bipolaricaulota bacterium | reverse complement strand
GCGCGCACCATCTCCGCTTACCTTGGGAAAGGGTTCCTTGTTCTTTCCTCCCGGGGGCATGTACGGGATCTCCCGGAAAATGAGCTTGGGGTGGACATCCAAAATGGCTTTGCCCCCAAATGGGTCATCCGCAATCGCCGGGTGGTGGTGGAGCTTCGGGAGAAGACAAAAGGTGCAAAGATCGTGTACCTCGCCACCGACCCGGACCGGGAGGGCGAGGCCATCGCCTACGATCTCATGGAGCTTCTGAAAAACGGGCACCGCTTTGCCCGCATTCTTCTTCACGAGATCACCCCGGAGAGCGTGCGGGAGGCCCTGAAGAACCCGGGTGAGATCGATCTTAAGAAGGTCGAGGCCCAGCGGGCCCGGCGCATCCTCGATCGCCTTGTGGGTTATCAGGTGAGCCCCCTTTTGGCGCGCGTTTTGGCCGGGCGGCAATTCGAAAGCCTCTCCGCCGGCCGGGTCCAGTCTGTAGCCCTCCGCTTCATCTGCGACCGGGAACTGGAAATCCAGGATTTCGTGCCCAAGCCCTACTGGGAGATAAGCCTTCGCTTTCCCACCGAACCACCGTTTTTGGCGAAATTCCCCAAGCGCGTGGAGAAACCTGAGGAACTCGAAGAAATAAAAAAGCGCTTGGCCGAGGCGAAGGCCCTGGTGGCGAAGGTGGAGGAGGAGAAGATCCTGCGCCGGCCTTCCCCGCCCCTCATCACCTCCACCTTGCAACAAGCCGCGGGAACGGCGTTCGGATTCTCCCCCAGGAAGACCATGCAGATCGCCCAGGAGCTCTACGAAGGTGTGCCCATCGAGGGGAAGCCCGTGGGCCTCATCACCTATATGCGCACCGATTCCGTGCGGGTGGCGGAGTCGGCCATTGCCCAAGCCCGGGAGTTCATAAGAAAGGCCTTTGGGAAGGAGTTCCTGAGTGAGCGGCCGCGGCGGTTCAAGAACAAAACGCGGGCCCAGGACGCCCACGAGGCCATCCGGCCTACCGACGTCTTTCGCACCCCCGAAAGCGTGGCCCCTTATCTCACCCCCGACCAGCTCAAGCTCTACGACCTCATTTGGCGCCGGTTTTTGGCGACCCAAATGGCGGAGGGAGTGTGGGTGCGCCGCAAGGTCACGGTAATGGTGGGCGAGCTGGAGTTCATTGCCTCCACGTCTTGGATGGAGTTCCCCGGAATCGGCCGGATTCTGGAACTGGAGAAACTCCCCGATGAAGGGGTTCCTTTGCCCGCCCTTTCTCAGGGAGAGCATCTACCTCGGCCGGAACTTCTCGTGGAGGAAAAGAAAACGGAACCGCCCAGGCGCTACACGGAAGCGGGGCTCGTGAAAAAGCTCGAGCAAGAGGGGATCGGAAGGCCCTCCACCTACGCCCAGATCGTCTCGGTGATCCAGGAGCGAGGGTATGTCCGGCGGGAGAATGGGAGCCTCCGCCCCACCCTCCTTGGCTTCATCGTCACGGATTTTCTGCGGCGCTATTTCCCGGAGACGGTCCGCGAGGATTTCACCGCCCAAATGGAGGCGGATTTGGACCGCATCCAGGAGGGAGAGCTTACCCGGGAGGAACTTCTGCGCTCCTTCTATTCCTGGTTCTCCCCGAAGCTTCGCACGGTGGAGGAACTTCTTTCCCAGCGAATAAAGCCTTTCCAGGTCTTTACGGACGTCCCTTGTCCAAAATGTGGGGCGCCCATGGAGGTGCGGTTTTGGGATGGTGAGCTTTATCTGGCCTGCTCGCGGTATCCGGAGTGCAAGAGCACCCGGGATCTTCCGCGGAACGTCCCGTTCAGATACAGAGAGGGAAAGGTGGAGCTTGCCGAGGAGCTCAGGAAGGCCGAGGATGTGCCGGAGCGGCTTTGTCCGACCTGCGGGGTACCCATGGAGGTGCGGCACGGCCGTTACGGTCGGTATCTACGCTGCCCCAAATGCGGGGCCACCGCGCCCGTTCCCACAGGGGTGAAGTGCCCCTCCTGCGAAGTTGGGGAGCTTGTGGAAAGGCTTGGGAAAAACGGACTCTTCTATGCCTGCTCACGGTACCCAGATTGCGCGTTCCGAGTTTCCGGTAGGCCCGTGGGCCCATGTCCCAATTGTGAAAAAGGGGTCCTCTACGAGGACCCCCGTCGTGGACTGCGTTGCTCTAACCCGGACTGCCCCGGACCTTAATCCTCCCCCAGGATCTGCCGGAACTTCTCCAGCTTCTGGAGGACCTCGGAGCCCCTCAGCTTCTCCAAGGCCTCCTTTTGGATCTGCCGCACCCGCTCCCGGGAGATCCCAAAGATCTCGCCCACCTCATCCAGGGTCTTCGGCGGATTTCCATCAAGACCATAGCGGAGCTCCAAAACCCGGCGCTCCCGGGGTGTAAGCCGTTCCTTCAGAGCCTTTCGGATCTCCTGGATGAGGAGCTCCCGGAACGTCTCCCGGGTGGGGGAGACGGCGTCTTCATCGGCGATGAAGTCGCCAAGGACTGCGCCTTCCTCATCGTAGCCGATGGGGGTGTCCAGGGACGCCGTGTACTGCGCGGTGCGCTTGGCCTTGATGATGTTGTCCACCGTGGTGTCCAGCTCCTCAGCGAGCTCCTCCAGGGTCGGCCCGGACCCGTGCTCCTTGATGTGCTCGCGCTCGGCCTCGTGGATCTTGCGGATGAGCTCGTTGATGTGGGTGGGAACGCGAATGGTGCGGGAGCGGTTGGTGATGGCCCGCAAGATAGCCTGGCGGATCCACCACGTGGCGTAGGTGGAGAACTTATAGCCCTTGCGCCAGTCGAACTTCTCCACGGCCTTCATGAGGCCGAGGTTCCCCTCCTGGATGAGGTCGAGGAAGGGAAGGCCGCAGCCCCGGTACTTCTTGGCGATGGAGACGACGAGCCTTAGGTTGGCCTCGGCCAATTTCTTTTTGGCCTCTTCATCCCCGGCCTCGATGCGCTTGGCCAGTTCTACTTCCTCCTCCTTGGTGAGGAGGGGGACGCGGGCGATCTCATCGAAGTAGGTGCGGATCGGGTTTTCCGGGGACCTCCTCCCCTCGTCCTCATCCCCCAACCACAATAGCTCCTCCTCCACGAGGTCGTGTTCCTCGTGATTCACCTCGTTGCTAAAGCGCACAGCATCCATAAAACCTCCTGCTTTGCTCCCGCAAGGAAAAAGGAAGAAAGGAGTCAATCCATTGCGGTGCGTCGCAGCCAATAATATACACCGGGAAAGGGTGGCTGTGAAGGGGGTAGGGAGGGGACATTCATCCCCGATTGCGTGGTCCCAAAATGGCAGTACAATGCCAGCGTCAGAAGCCCAAAAACTTATGATCAGAGCTGCCAAATGCAACCCTGATCCTGCTCGGGGTCAGGGTTTTCGTTTTGAGAGGAGACCTGATGAGCACCAAAAAGTCCCGCACTGTGACCAAGCGTAGTTGGTTTAAGGAGTTCAAGAGGTTCCCTCGTCATGAGTCCAGTGTGATTCCCCTTCTTCAGCTCGTCCAGGAACGGGAGGGCTATGTCCCGCCGGATGTGGTGAGGGCCATCTCCCGATATACGGGCGTTCCGGAGGCCCAAATCTGCGGGGTGGCCACGTTCTACGCTCAGTTTCGCTTCCAACCCCGCGGAAAGCATGTGATTCGCCTGTGTCAGGGCACAGCCTGCCATGTGCAGGGCGCAGATGCCATCCTCGAGCATCTCAAGGAGAAGCTTTCGGTGGAGGAAGGCGGGACCACTGAGGACGGCCTGTTCACCCTGGAAGTGGTGCGGTGCCTGGGCTGTTGCAGCCTGGCGCCGGTTATGATGATCGACGAGCACACCTACGGCCGGCTCACGCGCCGGGCGGTGGACAAGGTGCTGGCTGAATATCGCAAGGAGGAGAAATGAGCCGGGTGACCGAGGTCCAAGTGGGATTGGCCTCATGTGGGATCGCCGCTGGGGCCGAACCAGTTTTTCACTTCCTCGCAAAAAACTTGGCCTCCCAAAAGGTGCGGGTGAAACCCGTGGGGTGTCTAGGGATGTGTTTCTCCGAGCCCCTTGTGGCCGTGGTCACTGCGGACGGCGAGCGCTTCGTGTATGGCCCCGTGGACGTGAAGAAGGCCGAGCGGATCCTCGAGGAACACGTGCGGGGTGGCACCCCAGTGGAAGACCTTTTGGCCAAAGAGAATGGGTTCTTCGCTAAACAAGTACGCATCGTGCTCGAGAACTGCGGGGAAATCGATCCCACCTCCATCGAGGAGTACATGGCGCGGGGTGGGTATGAGGCTCTCCGGCGGGTGCTGCGAGAAATGACCCCGCAAGAGGTGATCGAGGAGATCACGAAATCTGGTTTAAGGGGCCGCGGCGGCGCGGGCTTCCCCACAGGGACGAAGTGGTCCTTTGCGGCCAAAGAGAAAGACCCGGTGAAATTCGTGGTGTGCAATGCCGACGAGGGTGACCCCGGAGCGTTCATGGACCGCAGCGTCCTCGAGGGTGATCCCCACCGGGTGATCGAGGGGATGATCATCGCCGGCTATGCCATCGGTGCTTCCGAGGGCATCGTGTACGTGCGGGCCGAATACCCCCTGGCCGTAAAACGCGTGCGGCAGGCCATTGCCGACGCGGAGGCGCGCGGCTTTTTGGGCCGGAACATCTTGGGCTCTTCCTTTTCCTTCCGTATCTCCATAAAGGAGGGAGCAGGCGCGTTCGTGTGCGGGGAGGAGACGGCCCTCATCGCCTCGGTGGAGGGGAAGCGGGGGATGCCGCGGCGCCGACCGCCTTACCCCGCCCAGTCCGGCCTCTGGGGCCATCCCACGGTGATCAACAACGTGGAGACCCTGGCCAACGTGCCCTGGATCATCCGCCACGGCTGGGAAGCATTCGCACGCTACGGCACGGAGAAAAGCAAGGGCACAAAGGTTTTCGCTTTGGCGGGAAAAGTCAGACATTCCGGCCTTGTGGAGATCCCCATGGGCCTCACATTGGGTGAGCTTGTTCTGGAGGTGGGTGGAGGGATCCCGGGCGGTCGGAAGTTCAAGGCCGTGCAGATCGGCGGGCCCTCCGGCGGGTGCCTTCCCGCCTCCCTGGCCCACGTCCCTGTGGATTACGAGTCCCTAAAAGAACACGGGGCCATCATGGGCTCCGGCGGCCTCATCGTCATGGACGAAGACACCTGCATGGTCGAGGTGGCTCGGTTCTTCCTGGACTTCACCCAAAAGGAATCTTGCGGAAAGTGCACATTTTGCCGAGTGGGAACAAAACGGATGCTGGAGATCCTCACCCGCATTGTGGAAGGGAAAGGAACCCCGGAGGACCTGGACGTCCTCCTGGACTTAGGCCAAAAGGTGAAAAACTACTCCCTCTGCGGGCTTGGCCAGACCGCACCCAATCCGGTTCTCACCACCCTGCGCTACTTTCGGGAGGAGTATGAGGCCCACGTGCGTGACAAGCGCTGCCCGGCAAAAGTTTGTAGGAGTCTCCTTACCTACTCCATCGAACCTGAGCTTTGCCGGGATTGCAAGCTATGCACCAAGGCCTGTCCGGTGGGAGCCATCGTCCAGGGCTCTGGGAAGTTCCAGGTGATCCAAGAAGAGAAATGCATCCGGTGCGGGCGATGCCGGGAGGTCTGCCCGTTTGGAGCGGTGAGCGTGCGCTAAGGGGAGAACATGATCACGTTAACGATCGACGGCAAAAAGGTAACCGGGGAACCAGGGGAGACGATCCTCACGGTGGCGCGGCGGGTGGGGGTGGAGATCCCCGCCCTCTGTGCTGACCCACGGCTTCCGCCCTTCGATTCCTGTGGGATTTGTGTGGTGGAGGTCGAGGGGAAAGGGGTGGTAAAGGCCTGTTCCACTCCTATTGCCGAGGGGATGGTGGTGCGGACCCGTGCACCGTCAGCAGAGGAGGTGCGGCGGGCTGCCTTGGAGCTCCTTCTCAGCGCGCACTGGGGCGATTGCATCGCCCCCTGTCAACTCAACTGCCCAGCGCATACTGACTGCCAGGGCTACGTTGGGCTCACGGCCAATGGCCTTTATCTTGAGGCTTTGAAACTCCTTTACGAAAAGCTCCCCCTTCCCGCCACGCTTGGCCGGATCTGCCCAGCTCCCTGTGAGGATGCATGCCGGCGACAGATTGTGGAGGAACCCATCCAAATCCGGCGCATCAAGCGGTTCCTCGGGGATTTAGGTCTGGATTACTTGCCGCCGGTGGGGGAGCCCACGGGCTTCCGCGTGGCCGTAGTGGGAAGCGGCCCAGCCGGCCTCTCCGCTGCTTATTTCCTGCGCCGATTGGGCCATGAGGTCGTGGTGTTTGAAGCCCGGGAGAAACTGGGCGGAATGCTGCGCTACGGGATCCCCGCGTTCCGTCTGCCCCACGAGGTCTTGGATCGAGAGATCGCCGTTCTTAAGCGCATGGGCATAGAGTTCCGTACCGGGGTAGCCCTCGGCCGGGATATCACCCTGGATGAATTGGAGCGCCAATTCCATGCCGTCTTTTTGGGGCTAGGCGTC
>JACIWM010000026.1:0-7756 GCA_014360945.1 Candidatus Bipolaricaulota bacterium | reverse complement strand
CCCGGAGGCCTACGCGCACAAAAAGCCCGAGGTCACCCGCAAGGACCTGGGCGAGGTTTCTGAGGCCAAACGCGTTCATCCTCGGGTCCTCCCTCCGGAAGAACGCGTTAAGAGCTTCAAGCCCTACGAGGCGACGTTCACCAAGGCCCAGGCGGAGGCCGAGGCTCGCCGGTGTTTGGAGTGCGGCTGCAGCGCCGTTTTTACCTGTCTTCTCCGCGAATATGCGGGCCAGGCCCAAGCCCGCCAGGATCGCTACAAGGGCGAGATGAGAAAGGCCCTTCCGGACCGGCGACACCCGTTCATTGTGCAGGACCCCGGAAAATGCATCCTGTGCGGCCGATGTGTGCGGGTCTGTGACGAGATCTGCGGAATTCATGCCATCGATTTTGTGCGGCGCGGGTTCGTCACGGAGATCCAAGCGCCCTTCAACCGGGCTTGGCAAGACTCGGACTGCGTTTCCTGTGGGGCCTGTGTGGAGACCTGTCCTACTGGGGCCCTGTTTGACCGCCTGGCCCTGGAGAAGTTCGTTCCAGTACGGGTCAAGGAGACGGAAACGGTTTGCACCCTTTGCAGTTTTGCTTGCCCTATAGTTGTGGAGACCTTGGATGGCCGGTTTCTCCGGGTGCGGGCGGCAGATGGCCGGGTCCTTTGCGCTAAGGGACGCTACGGCTGGCAGGCCCTATTTGAACGGGCCCGGGTGACCCGTCCCTTCATCCGCCGTGGTGGACGTCTCGTTGCCTCCTCGTGGGAAGACGTAAGCGAATTTTTGGCCCGAAAGCTTCCGGAGCAGGGCCTTTACTTCCTCCTGGATCCCGGGCTCTCCGAGGAGGAGCTTGCCCTTTGGCAAGGATTGGCCCGGGAACTTTCGGGCGAGATCCGGATCGCCGGCCAGAGTTTCGGGATTGGGTCGGCACAGAATTTAACCGGGCCTGAGGCGCTACGAACTGCGGACCTCATCCTGCGGCCAGAGACACTTTCTCGTTTCGAGGGGTTCATGCTTGCCCTCCATCTCCGCCAACTTCTGAAGGAAGGACACGCGGTGGAGGTTGTCTCTTTGGATGGAAGAAAGCGGGCCATGGAAGAGGCGAAAGCGCGAGTCAAAAAAGCAAAGAATCCGGTGTTTGTCTTCGAGGCCCGTTGGGCAGAGGATAGCCTCCGGGCGCTCATCAAGGAGTTCCTAGAGCTGAACCCGAACCTGCGTATCTTCACCCCGCAAGGAAGCCTCAATGTTTCGCTTCTCCAAGGCTTTTCTCAGGAGATCCCTAAGGACCTGGAAGCTTTGGTTCTTGTGGGAACCGATCTTCCCTCGGCGTGGCGGGGTGTTTTGAGCAAAGCCCGCTTCGTTCTGGCCCTGAGTCCCTGGCCGAACCGCGTGAGCCCTTACGTCCACGCTCTTCTCCCTTACGGCCTTCCCTTGGAAGAAGGCGGGACATTCCGAAGAAGCGAGGGGACGCGCGTTATGGTGTCCAAGGCCGTGCTACCGGCCGGGGGACGAGGAAACACGGAAATTGTGGAGGCCCTAGCTCACTCCCTGCGGGTTCCGCTTAGAATCGAAAACCCAATGAATGCGGATCCTAAGGAGGACGCAAAGCTCTACATCTCCGAGGCCTCCCGCTTGGCCGAGGAGATCCTGCGTCGCCGCGGCATAAAGCCGCTCCGCTGAACCTGGCAAATGACAGATTTCTTGCCTAACATTTCTGTCGAGAAATCTGTAAAAAGGAGGTATTCGAATGGCGGTGCAGGTGACGCTCAACCCGTTCGAGATCGCTCAGCGGCAGCTGGATGAGGCGGCGAAGATCCTGGGCCTGGACCGAGGAATGCACGAGCTTCTGCGTTGGCCCATGCGGGAGTTCCACGTGCGCATCCCTGTGCGCATGGACGACGGTTCGGTCCGGGTGTTCGAGGGTTTCCGGGTTCAGTACAACTGGGCCCGCGGCCCCTGCAAAGGGGGAATCCGTTTCCACCCCGAGGAGACCTTCGACACCGTGCGGGCCTTGGCCGCGTGGATGACGTGGAAGACGGCGGTGATGGACCTTCCCTTGGGCGGCGGAAAAGGCGGAGTGGTCTGTAACCCCAAGGAGCTCTCCGAGTGGGAACTAGAGAGGCTTTCCCGTGGGTATATCCGGGCCATTGGTCACTACATCGGCCCGGATATCGACGTCCCCGCGCCCGATGTGTACACCAACCCCCAGATCATGGCGTGGATGATGGACGAGTACGAGAAGATTGTGGGCCGAAGCGCTCCGGGCGTGATCACGGGGAAACCCCTTCCCCTTGGGGGCTCGGCCGGACGAGGCGACGCCACGGCCCGCGGCGGCATGTACTGCATCCGCGAGGCCTGCAAAGTCCTCGGGATCGACCCGAAGGGCGCGACCTGCGCCATCCAGGGCTACGGCAATGCCGGGCAATTCGCGCACCTTTTGGGCGAGGAGCTTTTGGGCCTGAAAGTGGTGGCCGTCTCCGACTCCAAGGGTGGGATCTATAATCCTGAAGGGCTTTCCGCTAAGGAGGTTATCGCCCACAAAGAGAAAACGGGGACGGTGGTGGGCTTCCCCGGGGCGAAAGCCATCACCAACGCCGAGCTTTTGGAGCTCCCCGTGGACATCCTTATTCCCGCGGCGTTGGAGAACCAGATCACCGGGGAGAACGCGGGCCGGATCAAGGCCAAGATCGTGGCGGAGCTAGCCAACGGTCCCACCACGCCTGAGGCCGACGAGGTCCTCTTCAAAAACGGCGTCTACGTGATTCCCGACTTCCTCTGCAACGCCGGCGGGGTCACCGTTTCGTACTTCGAGCAGGTGCAGAACGCCATGATGTACTACTGGACAGCGGAGGAGGTCTACCAAAAGCTCGACCAAAAAATGACCGCGGCCTTCCACGCTGTGCACAAGATGGCCCAAGAGCACAAGGTTCATAACCGCCTGGGCGCGTATCTTGTGGCCGTTAAGCGGGTGGCGGAGGCCGTGAAACTTCGGGGCTGGGCGTAAGCTGAAGAGGGCAGGAAAGAAAGGGGTGCCGAATGGCACCCCTTTTATTTTGCTTGTAGCTTAGCAGCCATTTACATCTTAAAATTCAAAGGCGATGCCGAAGATCATGTACAAGGAGTCGGTTGCCCAGTGCCTCGCCCATGCCTTCCCTTCCCTTTTGGAGGAGGATCGGAAACAATTGGAAAAACTCGGGATGGTTCTGCATTTTGAGGCTGATGAGCTCGTTGCTCAGGAGAACGCATATTTTTCCGGGGTGTATCTTGTGTGCCGGGGGCTTGTGTACATCGGCAAGTATTCGCCCAGGACCCAGGAGAAGCGGGTCCTACGGTTCTTAGCTCCCGGGGAGTGGTATGGGCTGGAGCCGTTCTTCCTCGGGCGGGCGCAAATCAATTTCCAGTTTGCCCGCACTATCGTGGAATCTACCCTTCTTTTCTTCGACTCCGCGACCTTCCGGGCGTTCTTGGACCACCATCCCCAGGCCTTGGTTGACCTCTGTCGCTGGTTTGCCCGAGAAGTGGCCATGCTTGAATTCAAACTCACCCGAGAGGCCACGGAATCCGCGGACCGCAATTTGGCCCTGCTCCTTTTGGCCCTGAGCAATAAGTACGGCGTGCCCAATCCCGATGGCTCCGTTTTCTTGGAGCTCCCCCTCACCCGCCAGACCATTGCCGAGCTTTTAGGGGTTTCCGTGGAGACGCTCATGCGGGTGTTGCGAAAGTTTCGGGAGCGCGGGTATATCCAGACCCGCCGCCTCGGTCTTGTTATTCGCTCCCGGGAAAAACTGGAAGAGTTGGCCAGCACCCCGGAACTTTATCTGGACATCATTGAGGAGACTTTGTAAAGGCTGGAGCTTTGGCCAAATTCCTTTTATCCAAAATCAGGTGCCTTTCGCCCTCGGTGATGCCCAAGCGCACCAGAGCCTGCTTCACCGCCGTTCGCGAAAGGCCGAGCACCATGGCAAGCACATTAGGATTTAAAGACAACCGCACTCCCTGCGGAGTTTCCTCGCCCCAGCGTTGAAAGGCCCATAAAACCGCGGCCTGTGCATCAGCCTTGTACGCCTCCCGTTCCAGGACATCAAACCACATTTGGGCAAGGCAAGAGAAAACCAGCTTCCGCACCTCTTGGTCTTCCAACGCCTTTTTCCAAGCGGGTGTGGGGAGGAAAATTAGGTTCACGTCAGTAAGAGCTCGTCCAGCCGTGAGATGCTGCGGCGGGACGTTGTCCAGCCAAGCTTCCAGACCCAAGAGCTCACCCGGGCCAGCTACATAAAGGCAGACGTTTTTTGTGCCGTGTGACCGGAAGAGACCCACCAGTCCTTGGCCTACTATATACGTACCTGCGGCAAACCCGCCTTCAGGAAAGATCAGCTCCCCCGCTCGGTAGTTCACAGGAAAAACCTCGGCCAAATTCCGCAATCGCTCCCAAAGCGCGGGAAAGGCCCCCAGCATTTCCTTTAATCCTCTTCTGCCGCACACCCTTTCCCCAACCGCGTTTAACAAGAACGATCGACACCATTTGGCAGGCCAACCTTCCCTTTTTGCAAGTTTTTGGAGTCATCTTTTGACATCTTTTCGCTTGGCAAATTTGCAAAGCTCCGTACATGGTTACTCAGGAAATCCTGCGTCGAAATGCATCGAAAAACCCTGAGTTTGCCAATGTCCAACCCTTGCGGGTCCTCTAGGTTTATCGCCGGAGGTGGTTGGGCATGGCACAGAAGGACTCCGGGGTCTTGGCCCAGGCCGTCCAGGCAGTAGAGGCCAACCCGTATGAGATGTTCAAAACCCAGGTGCGGCTGGCTGGGAAAAAACTCGGTCTTTCCCCAGATCTTTTGGCGATCATCGAAACGCCTGAGCGGGTCTTAGAGGTCGCCATTCCGGTCAGGATGGACGACGGGCACATTGAAGTGTTCACCGGCTATCGGGTCCAGCACTCCTCCGTCCGTGGGCCCTGTAAGGGCGGCATTCGCTACCACCCAGCGGTGACGGTGGACGAGGTCAAGGCCCTTGCCGGCTGGATGACCCTCAAGTGTGCGGTGGTGGATATCCCCTTTGGAGGAGGCAAAGGCGGGATCGTTTGCGATCCCACGAAGCTTTCGGAAGGAGAACTGGAGCGCCTTACCCGCCGGTACACGGCGATGATCCTTCCCTTGATCGGTCCTAATCGGGACATCCCCGCGCCGGATGTGAACACCACCGCCAAGATCATGAACTGGTTCATGGACACGGCTACGGCCCTTCGCGGCGAGCCCATGTACGCCATTGTGACCGGGAAAGACGTGGCAGTAGGCGGGGCGCGGGGCCGACGGGAGGCCACGGGAAGAGGGGTGATGATCGTCACCCAAGAGGTTTTGGCCCGCCTGGGAAAGAGGGTGGAGGGCATCAGGGTGGCCGTCCAAGGGTTTGGAAACGTGGGATCGGTGGCCGCCCTCCTCCTCCACCAAAGCGGAGCGAAGGTGGTGGGCGTGGCCGATATCTCCGGCGGGCTCTACAACCCCAACGGGCTAAACATTCCAGAACTGCTGGAATATGTGGAACACTCCCCAAAGCGCCTCATCGCCGGGTATTCCGCGCCCGGGGTTTCGGCCATTCCCGCGGAGGAGGTCCTCACCCTTGATGTAGATGTGCTCGTGCCCGCTGCTCTGGAAGGACAGATCACCGAACGAAACGCTGGCCAGATCAAGGCCAAGATCATCGTGGAAGGCGCTAACGGACCGACCACGCCGGAAGCTGATGTGATCCTGGAAGAGCGCGGACGCATCGTGGTCCCGGACATTCTAGCCAACGCCGGCGGCGTGGTGGTCTCCTACTTCGAGTGGGTGCAAAACCTCCAATACTTCTACTGGGACGAGACCGAGACCAACGTGAAACTCGCGCAAATCATGCGCCGCGCCTTCAACGACGTGTGGACCCTGGCCCAAGAGAAGAGGGTGAGCCTCCGCATCGCCGCGCAAATACTCGCCCTTTCTCGGGTAGCTGAGGCCATCCGCCTCCGAGGGATCTTCCCGTGATCGACACCCCAAGCTTGCTCCTTGGACCTAAGGTTCAGGGTCTCTTTGCCCGTGCTCTGGCCGAGGTGCAACGGAAGGGGTTCAGTGCGGAAGGGGAGCTTGTGCGAGCCCTCCGCGTCGGTAACCCTTGGGCGCACTCCCTCCTCCGCTACGCCCTGGCTCAGGAGTTGTGCACATACTTAGGGAGGATCTGCCCAGGGATCCGCAAGGTTTACGTATACGGAAGCACTGTAGAAAACCGGGCTGGACCAGCCTCTGACGTGGATCTGATTTTATGGGTCCAGAAAAAATCAGGAGCTTTGGAAAGCCTTCTTTGGCAGGTGGATACCCTCCTTCTTCGGGGCTATCGGGCGCTCACGGGTTTTTCTTCACCAAAGAGTCTTTTTGACCTCCACATTGTGGATGACGAAGAGGTGGCTCAGGGGAAGGGGTACGGGTCGGTGATCAACTCCCTTTGGACTGCGCCCGTGCCCCTTCAGCTTCGGGAAAGAAAAAGCTTGGAAAGCCAGGCCTTCACCTGAGCGAGATCTTCAACCTCGCGGAATTCCGCGTTCTTTGGGAAGAATTGGCGCATCCACGGAGCCGGCTTAACGAGGATCACGGCCCGGACCCCGGCAGCGTGGGCAGCCTGAAGGTCCAAATGGGAGTCGCCCACCACCACCGCCTCCTCCGGCCGTATCCCCAAACGCCTCAGCGGGCCCAAAAACGCCTCCGGATTGGGCTTCAACGCCCCGTCCTCTCTCGTCCACACTAAGTCGAAAGCCAAGGGATGGCTTCGGAGGACGCCCTCCGCGCTTTCCCGGGAGTTATTGGTGACAAGAACACAGCGAACCCCCTCGGCTCGTAGAAATTCCAAAAGCTCCCGGGCTCCGGGCTTCAGACGGCCGAGTTGCACCCCTTCGGCCTCCTTTTCCCTAAGGCGGGCCTCGGCCCGCTCCCGCTCCTCTTTAGGAAGTCGAGAGATGTGCCAATAAATGGGAAGACCATCGGGAGGAAGGCCTAGTTCCCGCCGCAGTTCGTCCCAGCGCACCGGGTTTTCCCAAAGCGTCCCGTCGAGATCAAAGAGGACGGCTCGAATCATCAGCTCAATCGTATAATGGCGGGGAAAGGAGGGAAAGTGGAGGTATTTGAAGCCATTCGCGCCCGTCGTTCGGTGCGGAGGTATCAAAGCGCCCCTGTTTCGGACGAAGTTTTGACGGAACTTCTTTCCGCGGCGGTGATGGCCCCCAGCGCGGGCAACGCTCAGCCCTGGCGGTTCATCGTCGTGCGGGACCAAAGGCTTCGCGAAGGACTGGTCTCCGCCGCGTACGGTCAGAGTTTTTTGGCCGAGGCTCCGGTGGTGATTGTGGTTTGCGCGGATTTGGAGAGGGCTCGGCGGACGTATCGCGAGCGGGGGGAGACCCTGTATTGCCTTCAGGACACGGCTGCCGCCATCCAAAACCTTCTTTTGGCTGCTACGGCCAAAGGCTTGGGAACGTGCTGGGTGGGCGCGTTCGATGAAGGGAAGGTCGCGGAGCTTTTGACGCTATCCAAGAATTTGCGGCCGGTGGCGCTGATCCCTGTAGGAAAGCCCGCGGAGAGTCCGCAGGCCCGGCCGCGGCGTCCCCTTTCCGAGGTGGTGGAGTACCGGTAGCTGGCGGAGGGAGGGGGATTCGAACCCCCGGAGGCTCGTCGCCTCACCGGTTTTCAAGACCGGCGGTTTCGGCCGCTCACCCATCCCTCCGAGAAAATTTTGGGTGGCCCTCCGCTTCGCCGCAAG
>JACIWM010000025.1 GCA_014360945.1 Candidatus Bipolaricaulota bacterium | reverse complement strand
GAGCCGGGGTCTCCACGGCCTCCGGAATCCCTGATTTTCGTGGCCCCCAGGGTCTTTGGCGAAAATTCAATCCCGAGGAGGTCTCCACCATCGAGGGCTTCCACCGCAATCCCCAGGCCTTTTACTCCTTTTGGCTTTGGCGGTTTCAAGTGATGGCCCAGGCCAAGCCCAATCCCGTGCATAAACTCCTCGCCGCCCTGGAAGAGCGAGGGATCATCAAGGGCGTCATCACCCAGAACATCGATGGCCTTCACCAACGAGCCGGGTCAAAACGGGTGCTGGAGGTCCACGGGCACGCGCGCTCCGGAACATGCCTTTCCTGCGGGAGGAGCTACTCTTTGGATTGGATGATGGCGGAGGTGCAGAAGACGGGGCTGGCAAGGTGCCCGTGCGGAGGGCTGGTCAAGCCCGACGTGGTGCTTTTCGGCGAGCCCCTCACCCCCGCGTTTGACGAGGCCCAAAGGGAGGTGGGCGAGGCTGACCTTCTTTTTGTCTTAGGCACTTCCCTCACAGTCTGGCCTGTGGCCGGGCTCGTGCCCTATGCCCTGAGCCGCGGGGCCCGCCTCATCATTGCCAACGGCGAGCCCACTCCCTATGATCCTTATTGCGACGTGCTTTTGCGGGGTGATTTGGTTTTGATGAGTGAACTTTTGGCGCGCGCTTTGGGGGTGGACCTTGCTTGAGGAAAGGGTGGGCGAGCTTCTGCGCCAAAAAAGGATGACTTTGGCCGTGGCCGAATCCTGCACGGGCGGGCTTTTGGGGATGCGCATCACCGAGGTTCCCGGCTCCTCCGACTATTTCCGGGGTGGGATCATCGCCTATTCCAACGCCGTGAAGGAGAAAGTGCTCGGCGTTCCCCGAGAGATCCTGGAAAAGCACGGCGCGGTTTCTCCCGAGTGTGCGCGGGCCATGGCGGAGGGTGCGCGGCGCGTGTGCGGGGCGGATTTGGCGTTGGCCATCACCGGGATCGCCGGCCCCACCGGCGGCACCCCGGAAAAGCCCGTGGGACTGGTGTACATCGCCTTGGCCCATCCTGAGGGGGTGGAGGTGGAGCGCCACGAATTCCGAGGTTCGCGGCAAGGGGTGCGCTGGTCCGCAAGCGAAGCGGCTTTGGAACTCCTAAGGCGGCACCTCGAAGGGAGGTAGGTCATCTTTCGCCGCGTTTTCTCCCTCCTCCTCGTCTTTCTGGGTCTTGGCCTTTTTGCCGGCCTTATTTACATCTCCGGTCCGGCCCTAGTTTGGCAAGAGATAAAGGCCGTGGGTTTTTGGGGTTTCCTTGCGGTTTTGGCCAATGTTTTTCTTTCCTTTTTGCTTTGGAGTTTGAGCTGGTTTGTGCTTTTGCGCGGGGCCGGGATTCCCGTGCGCTGGGGAAAAGTTTTGTTTCCCATGCTGGCTGGAGCGGCCGTTTCATACCTTACTCCCTCCGCCTACTTTGGTGGGGAGCCGGTGCGGGCTTATTGGGTGGCCAAAGAGGCCGGGGTGGCCATGGCCCATGCGATGGCTCCCGTCATGGTGGAGCGGCTCCTCAGCGGCTTCTCTCTTCTTTTCTTCGCTGCCATCGGTGGGTTTTTCGTGTTCCTTTCCCCCTCCACTTCCGGGGCGGTGAAGGCCGCCGTGGGGTTGGCGTTGGGCGGCATGGCCGTCCTCCTAATTTTGGGAATCCTCTCCTTCGCCCATCACTGGCGCTGGCTTTCTCGTCTGTTCAAGGCCCTAAGTCGTCTAATCCCTTGGCGCGGCGTTTTCCTGCGCCTGGCCGCAAGCACCGCGGTCATGGAGTATCAGATCCATAGAGTTTTCGCCTTTCGCATCGGCCACGTTTTGGCCTCCCTCTTTTTCCAGCTTGGACTTGTTTTCCTCAACTACATCCGGCCCCAGATGTTCTTTTACTTTGCCAAGCAGGCCCTTTTCACCTTCCCCCAGCTCTCCCTCTTTTTCACCCTGAACCTTTTCATCAACGCGTTCTTGTGGGCCACACCCGGTGGGCTTGGTCTCACGGACGGAGGCCGGGCCGGAGTGTTCAAGCTTTTTGGCGTTTCCTTCCCCACCGCCTTGGCTTACAACGTGTTGTTCCGATTTGTGGAAATGTTGCAGGTTGGAATCGGTGTGCTTGTGCTTTTGCGCCGCGGCCTTTCCTTAAGCTCCGGCCAAGCTGTAGAGGAAAAGAAGGAAGCCAAGTAAACTTTTGGGAGGGCGAAAAATGCGCAAGATTTTGGCAATTTTGATCGTTGGTGTTGGTCTTTTGGGCTGGGCTCAGGCGGAGATCACGGATTTCCCGGTGGGGACCACGGAGATGGTTTGGGCCCTGCGGGGTCTGGGGCCAGCCCAGGAGCTGCGCCTCTTCGTGGAGGGTTTCCCCGACGGCCAGTATGCGGTGACCATGAGCGTGAGCCTTAAAGGAACCGGCGCGGAGCTTTCCGTACTCGGTTTCCTCGGCGCGCCCCTCTTTGTGACCGCCATGGGTAGCCAAATCGACCTCTCCGCTCTGAACGTCCTCATCCGCCGCAGGGAGATTCTCAATGTGGGCGAACGCTATGCCCTCCCCGGCGGAGAATTTTTCGTGCGCGAGAAAGCCGAAATCGCCGGAGTTCTTTGCCTCATCGGCGATTTTCGGCCTGCTGACCAGCCCGACACCTCGATCGAGGTGGCCGTGAGCCTTTCCGATCCTGTTTATCTCTTGCCCCTTCTGCGCGTACGAAAGGGTGAGAAAGTGACATTTGAGATGGTCCTAACGCAATATAAGCGGCCATGACTGCGGCCCTGGTGGAGCTTCAAGAAGTGAAGAAGATCTATTGGCTGGGCGAGGTGGAGGTCCCGGCTCTACAAGGCGTTGACCTGCGCGTGGAAAGCAGCGATTTTCTCGCCCTCATGGGCCCCTCCGGCTCCGGAAAATCCACGCTCCTCCACATCTTGGGGCTTTTGGATCGGCCCACCGCCGGGAAGGTCCTCTGGGAGGGCCTGGATGTGACGCGCCTGAACGGGGGAAAACTTGCGGAGCTCCGCGGCCGCCGCATTGGTTTCGTGTTCCAAATGTTCAACCTCGTCCCGAACCTCACGGCTCTAGAAAACGTGGAACTTCCCCTGGTTTTTCTGGGCGTTCCTGCGCGGGAAAGGAGGAACCGTGCGGAGGAGGCCCTGCGTCGGCTGGGCCTTGGTGATCGCCTGCGACATCGGCCCAATCAGCTTTCTGGGGGTCAGCAGCAGCGGGTGGCCCTGGCCCGGGCCCTCGTCACCGATCCCGCCCTCCTCATCGCCGACGAGCCCACGGGCAACCTCGATAGCACCACCGGCCGGGAAATCCTCGTCCTCTTTTTCGAGCTCAATAAGCAAGGCCGGACCATCGTCCTGGCCACCCATGACCCGGAGGCCGCGGAGGTGGCCAGGGTCCGGTTGCGCCTAAGGGACGGCCGCATCACGGAGAGGCTGTGATGCTTTTCGACCTTTTTCGTTTGAGCCTGCGGAACATTCGGCACCGGGGCCTACGGTCCTGGCTCACGGTGATCGGGATCCTCATCGGCACTGCGGCCGTGGTGGCTCTCATCTCCATCGGGCAAGGACTGCAGCGGAGCATCGCCACCCAGGTGGAGCGGATCGTTGGTTATAACACGATTCTCGTGACCTCCCGGGGGCTGAATTTGGGCCAACGGATCCGCTTGGACATCGAGGCCATTCGCGCCATCCCAGGGGTGCGCAATGCCATCGCCCTGCGCACGGAGACGGCCTACGTGGAGGGCCCTGGCGGAAAAGGATTTCTCACGGTTTTCGGCTATGACCCGGCCATGGAGGAATTCGTGGCGGAGATGGATCTCACCCTTTCCGCGGGCCGCGCCCTCCAGAATCCCGGGGAGGTTCTTTTAGGGAGCCGCACGGCCCGGATCCTAGGCGCGGACGTGGGCTCCACCGTATCCATCGAGGGCCGGAAGTTCACGGTGGTCGGGGTTCTCCAAGCCCAGCGAGCCCAGGGGTTCGCCGGCGGTGGAATGCCTCTCGTGGACGTGCTTGTCATCTCCCTTTCCGAGCTGCGCGAGCTTTTCCCCGGCCCGGAGCTCGTGCAGTACGCGGTGGTGCGGCTTGCGGATCAGGCGGACGTGGCCGCCGTGCGGGAGGCCATCCGCGCCCATCTTGCGGCCGTGGGCGAACGCAACGCCACCCTCACCGACTTTGAAGACCTCACCCGGAACATTCAGTCGGTGATCCGCGGGGTCCAGGCTTTCCTTGCGGGGATCGCGGGGATTGCCCTTTTGGTGGGCGGGGTGGGTGTCATGAACACCATGTACACCGCGGTTTTGGAGAGGACCCGGGAGATCGGGATTCTCAAGGCTGTGGGCGCGAAGGATGTGCACGTCCTCCTTCTTTTCCTGTTCGAGTCGGGACTCATGGGCCTGGCCGGCGGAGCCTTGGGGCTGCTTATCGGGTTTGGGGTGGCCTGGGTGGCCACGGCCATCGTGAGCCGAGTTTTCCAGGCGCAAAGCGCGTTCAGCCCCGTCCTCAGCTTGGCCTTGGTGGTGGGAGCCCTTTTCTTCTCGTTCTTGGTGGGAGCCGTAGCCGGGCTTTTCCCTGCGTATCGGGCGGCCCGCCTTCCGCCCGTGGAGGCCCTGCGCTACGAGTGAGGGCTAAGAAGCGTGCCCAAGAGGCCAAGGAGAAGGCCAACCGGTGGACTTACCGCGAGAACCTTGGGCAGGGTGCGCAAAAGCTCGGCCCAGCCGCTATCAGGGGGGATGAACCGCATTCCCACGTAAAGCGCGGCCACGTGGAGGCCGGCTCCGAGGATTCCTACCAAACCCCCAAGAAGGAACCGCGGACCGCGCCATACCCACCAAGGAGCCCCGCTTTCCCGCAAAAGCCGCAATTCCCGCGCCCACCCTTTTTGGGTGCGCGTGGTCACCACCACTCCCAAAAACAGGGCCAGACCAAGGCTTAGGATCAAAGCGGCCACGGCACCGATGCGGGCAGCGGAGGGCGCCGGCGCCGGCACAAAGGTGCGTTCCACCACCGTGACCTTGGTCACTTCCGGAAAGCCCTGAAGCTTGGCTCCCGTTCCCTCGGAGTCAGTCCCCTTTTGAATTTCCACCACCAACGTCCGCTCGGAAACGGGCTCGGGCTCGCTTTCCCCGGGGAAGCGAAAGGCCACGCGTTGCACCTCCGGCCAGGACCAGATCTCCCAAGCGAGCTCGTTTATCTCGGCCTCGGAAAGAAGAGGGCTCAACGTGAGAAGGAAGAACCGTTGGGAGGCGGGCGGCGCAGGCTCGTCTTGCGTAGGAATGGTCCAAAGGGCGGTGAGGGAAAGGAGGACGAAGGTGATGCTGACTGCCCAAAGGAATGCTAACCCGATTCGGCGTCGATTTGCCCACAAGAAATCCATGCTTGCAAAGAAAAAGGCTTTCATGGCGCCAGGCCCTCCCGCAAAAGCACGAGCTTTCGCATCTCATTTGCCGGTGAGAAACCGTGGTCGGAAAGAAACGAAGAATCACGGCTGGTGGCGAGGATGGTGACTCCGGCGCGGTTTACCTCCTCAAGCACGGAAAGGAAGGTCTCCCGTTCCGGAAGGGAAAGGGGGCGCAGGGGATCGTCGGCTAAAAGCACGGAGCAATCGGGGCACAGGGCCAGGGCCAGATCCAGGCGTTTGAGGTCGAGGGCAGTGAAATTCTCCGGGTGTTCATCCTCGCGGCCGCGCAGGCCGGAGAGATCCAAAGCTCGCTCCACCGCCTCCCGGGCGGCCTCTCCTCCCACTCCCAGTGCGGCCAACTTGAACCGGAGGTTTCCTAAAACCGTACGGCCAAAGAGGGCGGATGGTTCGGTGGGGACATATCCCACCTTTTTCCGCAGCTCTCGGAATTTTTTCTTGGAGAGGCGGCGGATGTTGCGGCCAAGGAGGAGTATCTGCCCGCCGCTTGGCGTAACTTCGCCGAGAAGGATTCGCAAAAGCAGGGTCTTTCCGGATCCCCCCGGCCCCACCACCCAAGCAAAGCCATGGCGGGGCACCCCGAAGGAAAGGCCATCAAAGACCAACACGCCATCCTCCGTGGCGAAACGAAGTTCCGCCACTTGAATGGCTAGCATCGGTACCCCCGGAAAAACCTGGGGCGCCCGGAAAGGTCCGGCAAAACCGAGCATTCCCGCCATTTCCCCGTGCTTTCGGCTTCCGCCAAAACTCTCTCCCCTTGGGACGGAGCAAGCTCCAAAAGTAGCACTCCCCCGGAAACGAGGAAATCCGGGGCCTCACGCACAAGGCGCGTCAAAAAGTAAAGACCATTCTTCCCGCCGTCCAGGGCCGCTTTGGGATCAAAGTTGCGCACATCAGATGGTAGCGTCTTCCACGCCTCTTTGGCCACATATGGGGGGTTGGCCACGATGAGGTGGAATTTTCCTTCGACCGCGGAGAAAAGGTTGGAGCGGCGCACCTTGATTTTCACGCCCAAGCGCTGGGCGTTTCGGCGGGCCGCGCGCAGGGCCCGGGAACTTATGTCCACGGCCCAGACTTCCCCATCCGGCCGGGCTCGAGCAAGGGCAATGGCCAAAACTCCCGTTCCCGTGCCGATATCCAGGGCGCGCGCTCCCTTCGGAGCTTTCTGAAACTCCGTGACAGCCAGCTCCGCCAGCTCCTCCGTCTCCGGCCGGGGAATGAACACCCCCGGTGGTACAAGGACCTCGAAATCCAGAAATCCGGTGACCCCCTCCAAAACGGGCCAGGGAACGCCGCGGGCCCGGGCCTCCACGATCCGGCGAAACCGGCCACGCGTAAACGGGCTAAGACGTTCGTTTCTTTCAAGATGGCGTTCTCCTGTGGCCAAAAGAAGAGCCTGCCTTGCCTCCCGCAGAGGCTCAGGAAAGTGGGCAAGTTTTTCCCTTGCCCAGTCGAGAAGTTCGCCCACCGTGGTGGGAGGTTTCACGGTCACGTACAATGTGCAAAAATTCTAGCACAAACAAGGGGGAAAGACTCATGAAGCTTGTGAAGGTGGTGCTCCTCGGAATGCTCGCGCTCCTTTCCGGCGGCTGTTCCCTTCTTTTCGGGGGAAAAGAGGAGCCGGTGGACTTCTGGCAGCCCGTGCTCTCCCCGGATGGCCGATTTTTGGCGTATGTGGCCAAACCTTCCGGCGCCCAGGTCTATGGGCTCTACGTTTTGGACTTGGAAACCAATGTGGAGCGGCTTTTGGTGCAGATGAGCCAGGACGTGATCTATCCCAGCTGGTCGCCAGACGGCACGAAGCTTGCGTTCATCGGGATGCAGGAGAAGGACAACTGGGATCTTTTCGTGGTGGAGGTGGAAAGCGGGCAAGTGCGTCGGCTTACGACGGATTCCGCTTTGGATGTGAATCCATCTTGGGCCCCTAACGGGGTCATTGTATTCAACTCCAATCGGGATGGGGCCTGGGCGGCGTGGGCCATCAATCCCGACGGCACGGGCCTGCGCAAACTTTCCTTCTCTCGCTCGAAATCGTGAGGGCCTCCGGGATCATCCTGGCCGCCGGACGAGGAGAGCGTTTCGGCGGGGACAAAATCTTTGCGGAACTTGGAGGCTCTCCGGTTTTGCTCCACTCCGTGCGGGCTTTTTTGGCGGCGGAGGTGGTGGAGGAGCTGATAGTGGTGGCCCGGCCGGGGATGGAGTTCCGCGTGGCCGCCCTTCTTCAGGACCTGGATTTTCCCGTGCGGGTGGTGACCGGAGGCCCGCGGCGGCGCGATTCCTCTTTGGCCGGGGTGGAAGTAGCTCAAGGGGAGTACGTGCTCATCCACGATGCTGCGCGCCCCCTGGTGGGTGCGGAGTTGATCCGGCGCGTCCTTCGCGCCGCCGAAGAGCACGGCGCCGCCGTCCCGGTCCTTCCCGTGGTGGATACCCTCAGATACGCGGAAAATGGTTTCCTCAAACCCGAGACCCTGCCCCGCTCAGGTCTTGTGGCCATCCAGACGCCTCAAGGGTTTCGGCGGGATCTCCTTCTTCCGGCTTTACGGGCCTCTGAGGAGAATCTTCCCGACGATGCCGCGGCTCTCCTTGTTCGGGGAATTCCTGTGGCCGTTGTGCCCGGCGATCCCCGCAACCTCAAGATCACCTTTCCCGAGGACCTCACGCTGGCCGCGGTTTTGCTTCAAATAAGAGGGCACTAGCTGCAGGACCCAAGGCGAAGGCCAAGGGAAGAAAAGCGCACACCGTTTGCATAAGGCAGTATGCAACCGTGCACGAGCCCTCTGGGCGCGCGGGCCCTCCTTCCTAAACTGGGGCGCCGCGAACTCCCCACCCAATTCCGATACTTGATGGACTCCGGGGACGATATGAAACCTCCCCTGGGAGAAAGGTGTACACTTTGTGACGGATGAACCGGGGGTGGAGGGGAGAGCTCACGCCTCGGCGAAAGCAAGAAAAGTCCAGTAACCGGTTTGTCTAACCCCGTCGTACTCTCCTTACCCCACCGAAAAGACGGCGAGGGGGATGGGGTTTCCCAATCCGCGAGATAGCCGGTTCCCCCTGCCATGGATTGGAGCGTCCTTTATGGGCGAGGAAACCGGGGACAGTTTGGGGTTAGCCGTGCGAGTGGGAACGGGTTCTCCGTCCAAATCTGGTCAAGCCGCCGTATGGGGAGACCACGCCTTGTTACCAATGCGCAAGACTATGGCTCGCCTTGGCAGGAAAGGCCTGCATGGAGCCAGGATGATCCCGTCGCGCGCTTGTGTGGTCCGAAGCGAGAAGATCGGGATAAAACGGAGCACCGCTGTCCACATTTTCTTGCGAAATCAACGGTCTTTTGACAAGTCCGTTTCAGCACAGCCCTTGCTCTCCGGTTCCGCCGACAGGCCCTGCTGTCTCCCCCCAATGACGTCGAAAGGAGGTGGGAAGATGGTGCGCAGATTAGTGTGGGTTTTTGTGCTTGCAGTTCTTTGGGCATCCCTTGGCTGGGCGCAAACCTACGGGCCAGGGGAAATCTACTACGGGGGCATAAGACTTCAGTTTTCTGGGCGATTGATGGTAGGAGGAACTTGTCAGGGTCCAGATTATCCGGCTTCGAACATTTCCAGGATTCGCTGCCAGGTGGCCGAGGGAAGCGCCGGAATAGTGGAGCTCAGGGCTATTCGAACTCCGACCGGCGCCGTTAACATGCGAATTGAATCGGTGCCCGGGGGCTGGCCCCGCTCGTTCTGGGTCTACCAGCAAGACGAGTGGAGGGATTCGCGAAGCTCCGTGGCCTCGGGATGGGGAACGGTGGAGGCCCAATACCGGTTCACCGTCCCGCCCGGCAGTGCCGGGAGCACTTTTGCCCTGCGATTCAAGGCATGGACCGCCGGGGTGATCGGCGAACTCGAGCTCCGGGTGATTTTGGAGGTGGTCAGGGCGGTCACGCCAACCCCTCCTCCCGCAGAAGCGGGGCCCAGTTATGGCCCGTTCACGGGAACGACGGACGAGACCGGGCGGTTTGAGGTCCCCATCCCCTCGCTTCCCAATACGAGTGTGACGGGAAAGCTCACCGAGTGCACCGTAGTTCCTCTGCCGAACCGAGAGGTGTCGATCACCCTGGTCCCCAAACCCGGAATCGGCACGCTCACGCGGGCCGACCAGATCGGAGCGGTGTGCCTTTCGTCACCCGGGTATCCCGAGGTCACCATAACGCAAATTGGTTTGGCCTCTTCCATGGACATGTTCGGCCGCACCTACACCACGGTGGATGTGGGCACAGTCTGTCTTCAGCCCGCGGCTCCGCCCACTCCGCCGCCTGTTGCCCCGACCGGGCCTATTACCGGAAAGACCGATAACGAGGGCAAATTCACGGTCACGCTTGCTCCTGGAGCGACGGTAACGGGGCGGCTCAGCGAGTGCACGGTGAAGCCTCTCCCCAACCAGGAGTTCACGCTCAGCCTCGTCCCAAAGGGGGAAACGGTGGTGTTGGAGGACCTAGCAGGGTTCACCTTTGCTGTCCCTGGCTACACGGAGACTACAGTTACCAAGTTTTCCAAGCTCTCCTTGTTTGGCCTCACAAGCTACAGCGTCGGCGACGTCCACCTCACGCCGAAGTGTGCAGCGTGTCGGTATCCGATCGAGCTCAGGGATCCCGGCCCTCGGGACGTCTGGTACACGCCCATCCGCTTCGTGCAGGACTTCGACATGACTTGCTGCTGCGAGTGCGAGGCTGTCATAAAGGGGCCTGACCTGATCCAGCTCCGCCATGGGGCGAGCGCCGAGTTCACGGTGAATGCAGATCTCCAGTGCACCGAACACAGCCCTGGCGGCTGGGTGAGCTGGTACAGCGCGGGGGACATCCGGTGGCGGGTGTCAGAGCCGGCTTCGGTGGAGGGGACGGGCAGGCAGGCCACGGTGCTGGTACCTCCTCCCACGAAGGCGAACCAATACGTCCAGGTCATCCTCACTGCTGAGTGGGACCAGATCGCCATCTGTGTGGTTCAGCGAGCAACAGGTGTTCTGGTCTACAACGCATGTCTGACCAGGTGCAGCGCCTCCAAGGTGATTCTGCTGACCTCTGAGTGTGTTGACCTGAAGCGGGAAATCGACCGAATCCGGGGGGAGATGGCGGCCCAGGAAGGGCAGGAGAAGGCGCTGAGGGAGAAGCTGGCAGATCTAGAGGAACGGCTGCGGCTTAAGGCATCTGACCTAGAGCAGGAAATCCGCCGCTTGGAGCAGAAGGTCCAAGATCTGATCCGCCAAGAGGCGAAGGCAAAGGCTGAGTGGGAAGCTGCCCAGCGAGAGTACGAGGCGGCCAAGGCGGCGTACGACCGCTGCGAGGCCGAACTCCGGGTCCTGGAGGGTGCGCTGCATGCCGCCTGGGAGCGCTACCGGGGACTTCCACTGGCAGCCCGCTGTCTGGCCTACGGAAGGCTGGCAGATGCTTTGAAGTGGCCGCTCAGCCGCAAGGTGCAGTTCATCAGGGACGTGCTGGAGGAAAATGTGGGGGAGGAAGATCCCCAGCTGGATCTCTGGCTCGCGATCGCGGTGGACAAGTGTAAGAAGGCCGTCCTTCCCCGACTTAGTGAGGCCCTGGTCGACTTGGGCGGGCTGGTCTCGCTTATCGGCAGCAACCCAATCGATGCAGCCGCCTCGCAAGCCTTGAGCGAGTTCGTCAGCCGCTACATCCAGGAAAAGGCAGAGGGCAAGGATCCGAGGCAGCTGACGGTTCGTGAAAAGCTGTCGATCCTGCGAGGGCTGATCGACGAGCTGGAGGCGAGACTGCGCCAGGCCCAGGCCCAGCGCGAGGCCGCGTACCGTCAGCTTCGCCAGGCCCACGGGCAACTGCAGCGGGCGAGGGAGGCGTGGCAGACGTGGCAGCAGAAGCTGCAGGAGGCCGAGCGGCAGCTGGAGGCAGCGCGGAGGGGGAAGGAGGCCTGGGAGGCGGCCTTACACGATCAGATCACTGCTTTGAGCGAGCAGATCGACGCCGCGGCCAGCGCGCTCGAGAAGCTGCGGAGGCTGGCGGATGAGCTGGCTGCTGAGTACCAGCGGGCGTGCAGGTAGAGCAGCACTGGCCGGCCCTCGGTCGGCGGCCGGGCTGGGGGCAGCAGCCATGCCCAGGGCAGTTGGGCTTGCGTTGTGTTGGAACTGTTCTTAGGTTGGTGTACTGGCCTGGGACCGGCGCGGTGGAGCTCTTCCCACGCGTGATCTTGCCAGGTTGGGAACTCGACGCGGAAGACGGCCTGGTGCAGGATCGCTGCGCCCCCAGGGCTCGCGGGGCTGGTAGGGCTTGAAGACAAGGTGCAAGCTGGATCTTGGCTTAGGTCGTCATCATCCAGGAGCTTGCCGCCGAGCTGTTGCCCGCCGACGCGCTGCTCAGCCTTGCGAGATATTAGCAGGACAGGATTGGGGACGACAGCGTCAGGCTTGTTCAGGGCGCCAGCGGGAGCACGGCGCAGCTGTCCCGGATCGGCTGGTCCGTTGCCCTAATCGGTTCGCTGGCCGGCGGCTGGCACCACCTCACCGCTCGACGTATGAGTTCAAACTGTAACTCCGACGGCGGCCGCACCGGAACACTTACGGTGCGCGGCTGCGGCTGGCTGGTAGGAGAGGGCGCGGGCAACTACCACCTTCAGTTCGGGCTTCGACTTGTTCCTGGCTGGGAGTGCTGAGCCTGCCTGTGGGCGGACGCCCCTTCGTCACCGCCGAGCCGACCTACCTCGGTTTCGGAAAGGAAGTGGCTTTTCCAGAGCCGGGCCCGTTGCTGGGGGAGATGGATAGCTCCATGCTGGCAGCGCGACGTCCCCGTAAGCCAGGACCTGAACATCCCGGTCGGATTTTCGAGTAAGGCATGTCGCCTCTCTTACCTCGTAATCCCGTCCCTGCCTCATCATCGACCACATGACACGGACCATATGCCTCCCGAGAGCTCGAATGGCTTGGTTGTGGTTCTTGCCTTCGACACGCTTCTTCTCGTAGTACATGCGGGACTCCGGGACTTGCTCAATGTGCCTGGCCCCTGCCACCATCATCGCCGCCTTGGCCCGCCAGTTCACCTGCCTAGGGCTCTTCGTCCCTCGAAACTGCCCCGACTGCCGATCCAACGGACACATCCCCAGGTAAAGGGCCAAACTCGCCTCGGAGGAGAACCGCACGAAGGTGCCGATCTCACCGGCCAGCTCGGCGCTCGAGGTCTTGCCGAACCCGGGGATGGAGTCGATCCGTTTGACAAGCGCGGACCCCTGGGATAGCCCCTCAATGGCCACATCCAGAGCAGCTATCTCCTCAAGCAGCTCCAGGACCCTTTTGGCGTCGGAGACAATCATCGGGCCCGCATACTCCACCTCGGGGGAGAACCTGGCCTCTCCCTGCCACTCCCCGATGATCACTGCGTACCTCTTCCCGATCCCAGGGATCCCAAGGATGGTTTTCTCGTGCATCCGGGCAAGCTTCCGTAAGTCGTCCCGCGACGTGAGAAACCGCAGGAACCACAGATTGTCAACGCTTCCGGTGGTTTCCAAGAGCTCCGGGCAAACCGCCCGCGGGAGCGTTGTTCGCGGAGGTTGTGGCGACCTTTGCTGAACCAGAACTTGACCGGATCGGCGATCAGGGGGTGAGGCTTTTCCATGTCCCGAGCGGTCTTGGATTGCACTTCTTCAGAGTGGGCCCGTCGCTGGCGATGGTGGGATCGCTGGCTGGGGCTCCTGAGCAAGCACCTTCCCCTGATCTTCTGCACCGGGCTGCCCTGGCCCTGGCGGCCCGCCTTCCCTACACCGAAGCCACGTGTATAACCGATACGGGCTGGTGCCACCATTGCCGTGGCCTTGCTACGAGGTCTGGCCCTGTGGGGGAGATCGCGGTCGAAGTAAGAGACGAAACCGGCAGCCTTGCCGGCACGCTCACCGTGCGCGTGTATAGTCGGTTGATCGGAATAAGCGGCGAAATCTGCATTTACCACCTCTCATTCCACGTGGCGCGCATCCGCCTTGAACAAATTCCAGCGGATGGGCCGTTCCGGGGCCCGCACGACCTTTTCTTAGCGGGAACGATCGAGCTTCCCTGCGGTCGCCTGACGTTCCTCACCGAAGAGCTGGCTTATCTCAACCCAGGCGAGGAGCAGGTGTTCGATGAGCCAGGACCTCTACTCGGCGAGCTCGATTGTGCTGTGCCATGCCTGCAGACCGACATCCAAGTAAACCTGAACGCCATTCTCCGCAATGCTAATAACGATCCTTTCGATCCCTTAAAGGCGTTCCTTCTCGCGATGGAAAAGGTCGACCCCAGGACGAAGCCGCAGACAGCGCTGGTTGGGGATCTAATCCGCACCCATGGCCACCCAACCGGGAGTCCACAGGACCCCATTCAGACTGCGGAAAACGTGCGCGGAACCACTGTGGGAGTTGGGCAAACAACAGTGTTCGTCCGTACGTTTCAATCGGGGTACACAAACATTGAGTTCACTGCTACCCTCGTTATTGCCGGCTCTTGCGATCGGTCTCTTCCGGAGCCGAATCGTGGCGAAATCCGTTGCCGTGTACCTGAAGGGGCAACGGGGATGCTCACCCTTCAGGCCAAAGCACTTCACCCTGAAGGAGCGCTAGTAGCGGTGGGGATCTTCGCCGATGCCCTTCCGCCCGGTTGGCCCAGGTTTCCGGGAGGCTGGGGCCTGGGAACAGTCACGGCTGAATACGTCTTCACGGTGCCAATGGGAAGCGCAGGACGAATTTTCCGGTTGGCTTTTTTTGCGCGTGCCGCGGGCGCGATTGTGGACTCGAAGATCGATGTGTTCCTCGAGGTGATCCCAAGGGAAGAGATCAAGGCACCGTCTTCGTGACCCTGGGAATCGTAATCCTTCCGGCCAAAGAAGAGCTTGACCCTCCCCCGTTCACGGGGAGCGCTGGGACCGGGAAAAGCAGAGCGTTGCAAGAGTAAAACAACGTGGAAACCGGGGTAGCTCCTGCTCATAAGTTCCGGTGGGCTCTTCGTCCTCTGGTTTTTGAAAGCAAAGTCAACACGTCCCGCCCGAGAGGGTGCATTCTGTGCCCATGCCCACCGGAAGCAGCAGCTTTGAGAATAGGAAGTCAAGCTCTTTGCGCTTAGGAATTTTATCTACAGGGCAACTCGGCAGCCTTCCGAGAGGGAAAAGGCTAAAAATCTGAAGAAGTCCTACCGGGAGCAAATACTTTTCAGAATTTTGAATAAGAAAAGGCCCTGAGAGACAGGTGATGTGCCCAAGAGTTCCTCGAGGAGAGAGCACTTGGACCGCCCAGGCACTGGAGAAAGGGGAGGATTAAATAGGCTGTTTGCGTAGCCATCAACGTTTTCCGCTAAAATAGGTTCGTATGTATCGAGCCTGGAAAATAGTCCTTTTTTGGGGGAGTACAGAGGAGGGCGCATTCCATGAAGCGGAAGCTAGTCTGGTATTTAGGAGGGACCGGTGTGATGCTTGGCTTAGCAGGTGTGGTTCTGGTGCTCTATCCCCTGTCCGATCCGTTGTTCGGGAAAAATCGGGTGTTCATCGACTGGGGCTTTTCCGTGCTGCCCGAGGATTGGCGGGCCCGCCTGAGCGGGGAGCTCGCGGTAGAGGTCGCGGGCCGAGCCATCACTTGGGTCCTTAACCCAAGCGCGGCCGAGGTCATTTTGGTGCTGCGGGAGTTCCGGGTGGCCAGTGAGGCCGAGTTCGTCTCTGCGGGAACGGGCCAGGTGAGCTTGGCTTTCGTGGCCACCGAGGTCGCAACTGGAAAAACACAGTGGGTAGACCTGGTGGTGACAGCCAAAAATTGGGAAATCACGGAAGCCAAATGGCGCACCCGCCGGTTTTGGGAGTTTTGGAAATAACGTCGGGCTTTTTGCCTAAAGCCCCTAGGAGCTAAGAAAAAAGGCCTCACGTTTTCTCTTTTCGAGCGCAGGGCCTCCGAGATTTCTCCGGTTAGCCTTAATCCTCTGCCCAGGCCGGCATGGCCTTCATGTAGTGCTCGGCTCGCTTTAGGGCCTGAGCCTGGGTGATCCCCGGCTGCCAGCTCTTGAGCCACTCCGCAATCCCGCGCTGCACCTCCGCCCGC
>JACIWM010000024.1 GCA_014360945.1 Candidatus Bipolaricaulota bacterium | reverse complement strand
CGGGCCGCCTGAAATACGGCGGGCGTGAAGTACCGGGTGGAAAGCCCGCGCTCGGAAAAACGGCGCTCCAGCTCCCCTAGCTCCGGAACGGGAAAAGTTCCGGCAAGGACATAGCTCCACATACCAGAGGGGTAAAGGGGCATGAATCCCAGATAAGGGACGACCACCGGAAATAGTTCTCGCAGGGCCTTCACCGCCGAGGAGATCTCCTCCGGCCAAAGCCAGGGGCTTCCTGTCTGTAACGCCAGGATTCCTTCTTCCCGTAGAGCCTTTCGGCACGCCTCAAAGAAAGAGGCCTGAAACAGGGCCTTTCCCGGCCCGATGGGATCGGTGGAATCCACGATGATCACATCGAACTCCGCCTTGTGCTTAGGAAGAAATTCCTCGCCCGGGGAGACCACGATCGTCGTGCGGGGGTCGGTGAACGCGCCCTGGTGCACGGAGCCCAGCCATTCCCTGGCCACCTCCACCACTTCTTGGTCGATTTCCACGAGCACCGCGGATTTCACGGGGTGGCGCAAAACTTCCCGCAGGGCCCCTCCGTCCCCTCCGCCCACCACCAAAACCTTTTCCGGCGCGGGATGGCAAAGGAGCGCGGGATGCACCAGCATCTCGTGATAAAAAAACTCGTCGCGCTCGGAGAGCATGAACTTTCCGTCCAGGGCCAGGACGAGACCGTTTGTCACGGTCTCCGCTAAGTCCAGGTCCTGGTACGGCGTTCTCCGGCGGACGAGCCACCTTTTGACGCCGAGGCAGAACCACGCGCCCGGCGCCTGTTCCTCACATAACCAGTCCTCTCCCGGTCGTCTTCCGCCGGTCATAGCTGGAGTCCCCGTTTTATCTCGATGAGGTGGGTGCGCTGGGGGCGGAAAAGATCGCGGAAGACGGCAACGGCCGCCTCGGGCACAACCTTCTCGCCGCACGTGAACACATCCAGGGCCACGTAGCCGTGCTCGGGCCAGGTGTGCAAGGAGATATGGGACTCGGCGATGACGGCCACTCCGGACACCCCATGGGGGTTGAAGGTGTGGACGTGGACGTCGATGAGGGTGGCGCCGGCACGGCGGACCGCCTCCACCAGGGCCTTCCGGATCTCCTCCGGATTGTTCAGGTTCTCTTGGCAACCCCACAGCTCCGCCACCAGGTGCCTCCCGAGCTCCCGCATTTTTCACCTCCTTTCCGGGCAAGTTTTGGCCAAAAAACAACCCATTTGGGTTTTAGCCCAAACGGGTCTGACCACCCGAAAAAATCTCGGGTCACAGCTGAATTTTACTGGGGGGATAAAACTTCGGCCAGTTTCAAGAAGTGTTGACCGGGCTCTGATCCAGCCATTCCGAGAGCCGCTTTTCCGCGCGAGAACGCCACGTGCCTCGATGGTACACGTAGCTCACAAGGAGAGGGAAGACCAAGGTGGCTTCAGCCCAGACCATCTCAGAAAAGCCTTGGGCCACCTTGCCCCAGGAGCTGGCCTCTTTAAGGGTGGAGCCGGAAAGGCCGCCGTCGCGCACATCGGCGGTGGTGATCTGGATCGCGTACTTGTGCATGGGCACCGGGAAACCCAGGACATCCGCGGCCACCGTCACGTCCTGGGCGAAATTCTTGGGCACACCTCCGCCGACCATCACCAGGCCCGTTTCCTTGGCGGCGATCTTTATGCGGGTTAGCTCCCGGAAATCTTTCACAGAATCGATGGCCACGTGTTTGTCCGGATGGCGCCACTGATGGAGGACCAAACCGAAGCCGGCGCTGCAGTCGGAGAAGGCCGGAATGAAAATGGGAATGGCCTTCTCATAGGCCACCCGCACGATGGAGTTCTCGCCAAGGCCCCGCTCCACCAAATATCGCCCCATCTCCCGCACGAACTCCCGGGAGGAATAAACGCCGGGCGGAAGACGTTCGGCGATCTCCGCCACCGTGTGGTCGCAGACCCTAAGCTCGTCCTCGTCCAAAAAGGTGTCGTAGATGCGATCGATGTGAA
Source organism: Candidatus Bipolaricaulota bacterium (assembly GCA_014360945.1). Lineage (GTDB taxonomy): Bacteria > Bipolaricaulota > Bipolaricaulia > Bipolaricaulales > Bipolaricaulaceae > DTER01. Next base: position 13,493 of record JACIWM010000024.1, on the reverse strand, counting down.
GCTCGCGGAGAAGGTCGTCGTCCACGTCGGGGCTTCCGATGTAGTGTTTGAATCCCAGGGCCTCGAGGAAGTCCTGATCCACGATGTTTGCGCCGGTGGCCACCACCACGTCCGCCATGTTGTGGGAAAGAAGGTCCACGATGCATTGCCGAAGGCCGGCGTTGACCAGGGACCCGGCCAGGCACAGGATGATGGTGCAATCGGGATCAGCAAGCATGCGATCATAGATTTTTGCGGCCCGGGCCAAATTCCGGGCCTGATAGGACATGTGCTCCATGGTCTCCAAAATGGGCACGGCGTTGAAGCTCTTTGGGTCAATGTGCCGGACGGGCTCACGCAGGAAATCCTTTTTGCTGGACATTTCTTCTCCTAAAAGAGGAACACCGCGGCGGCAATGACCGTGGTGTAGCCCTTGTTATCCACAATGGCCGATTGCGTAATGTTCATGGTGCGCACGATCTTTCCGCTGATCTTCCAAATTTCCTTTTTCTCGTCCCACACGAGTTCATCGTCGAACTCGATGCCCAAGGTGGAGGCGAGCATGGACGCCGCTAAATCCTCGGCCTTATCCCCGGCCTGCTTTTCGTTCTCCCCGTACGCGTGATATTCGGAAAGGTACCCATAGGCGTTGGGATCAGCGGGGATGGCGCAGCCGATGGACGCGGCGATCAAACGGTGCGGCTCGTTGGAGGAACAGCGTGAGAACACACAAAACGCGATCTGCCCGGGCTTTATTTCTTTTAGGCCCTCGGAACGGGGGATGATCTTACACCCGGGCGGAAGGATGCTGGAAACGTGAACGAGGTTCAGTTTTTCGATCCCTGCGTCCCGCAGGGCCAGCTCGAAGGAACGCAGCTCATCCCGGTGCCGTCCCACACCGCGGGTGAAGAAAACCTTGCGGGGTACCAACGGCCAGGGAAGGCTCACCGGTGCCTCCGCCACCACCGGTGCTGGTTTGGCTTTGCGTGGCATGGTTCAGCTATTATATCAGCTTAGGTGGTGGCCGCTTCCTCGTCGGTGAAAATGTCCCCAGAGTACCGGACGTTCTCCACTTTCCCTTCCTCCACAAGTTCGATGCGGATGAGGGCCGAGCGGTACCAGGGCTCGAATTTTCCGGGAACGCGCTTCACCGGAAGGTGGGGCCAGGCCCGCATGGTCTCGATGTACGGCCAGTTCACGTATTCGTGGAAGTTCGGGAAAAGATCGGTTATGACGGCTCCGGCCTCCAAAAGGGCGAGCTGAATGCGCCGCCATTTGTGTAGCGAGGCCTCAAGGCGAGTTAGCCCCAGATATCCGGCGCCGCCCGGGCCGCGGAGGGCAGAAATGCCGCGATGAGCGAAGGCCAAATACCCTCGGAAGCTCTCGGTGGGGTCACAGACAAAGGTGTCGAACCGACGGAGAAGTTCTTCGGGAAGGGGCTCGCGCAGATCGTGTTGGAGCACCTCTAAATTCAGATTTTTCTTTTTCGCCGCAGTTCGCAAGAACTCCACGATCCTTCGGTCCACGTCCAAGGCCACCACCCGTTTGGGAAGGCGGGTTAAAGCCGCGGCAAGCGAGACCAGGTCGTCGTCCCCAAGGACAAGCATCTCCTTTCCCGCTAAATCCCCGCGGGCATGAAGGAGAGCAATGCGGGCCACCGTGGTCTCCTCGGTCACATATCCTTGATCGAATTCCTGGGACGCTTCCGGTCGATCTTTTGCAAGCTCGTGGAACTCGTGGGCCAAATCTTGGAATGGCCAAAGCTCCAAACCCCGGCCGTGACAACGAGGACAACGTAGTTCCTCCACAGGATGTATGCCAAGCCTTGCCGCGGCCTCCTTTCCGTTTGCGGTGAGGAGAACCCGATCATTTTGAAATGTCACCCAACCCGCCTCCTCCAAGGCCCGCAGGGCCTCGCAGGTGGCAAGGACCGGGATCCCTGCCATGTCCACGATGCGCCAGATATCGGAAGAAGTGAGCACCGCGGAAATGACCCGCGCCACGTCGCGCACACTCACAGGGATGCCCTGTTTCTCCTCGATCCTTTTAGCGATGTCTCTTAGCTCCACGTTCACCTCCGACCCACTACCAAAAGCTCATCCTTGGGAAACGCGGAGAGGACCAGCGCCCCCTCCTCCGTGACCGCCACCATGTCCTCGATGCGCACCCCGAATTTCCCGGGGAAATAGACGCCAGGCTCGACCGTGACCACATTTCCCGGCACAAGCACGTCCTCCGAGGTCGTGGAAAGCCTGGGTCCTTCATGGACTTCCATTCCCACCCCGTGCCCCAGACCATGCCCAAAATTCTCCCCTAAACCTGCGTCCTCAATGATTTTGCGGGCCTGGGCATCCACGTCCTTTCCGGGAATTCCGGCCCTGATGGCTCGAATCCCCGCGGCGTTCGCGGAAAGCACCAGTTTGTACGCGTCTTTCACACCCTTCTCCGGGTTGCCAAGGCCCACAACTCGGGTGATGTCCGCACAGTACCCATCCAGCCGTACCCCGATATCGAAAAGAACGACCTCCCCTTCTTGCAGGACGTGATTCCCGGCGCGGTGGTGGGGCATGGCGCTTTGGGGGCCTGCGGCCACGATGAGATCAAAGGCCACATCGTCAGCGCCCTCTTTTCTGTACCAAAACTCCAACTCCAAGGCCACTTCCCGCTCGGTCATCCCTGGTTTCAGGCGCCCTAGAATCCAGCGTAAACCTGCTTCCGTGAGCTCCACGGCTTCCTTCATCTTTTTGATCTCCGCTTCCGTCTTCACCCGGCGCAATTCCTCCACCGGCGAGCCGAGCGGCACAAATTCCAGGTCCTCCCCGGCTTTCTTGAGCTCTTCAAAAAGATGGAGGGTGGTACGTGTGCTTCCGATTCCAACCTTTTTCGCGCCCAAGCTGCGGAGCTTTTCCACCACCTGGGGAAGCCAGCGACCCCGCACCTCCAAAACCTCCAGATCCACTTGGTGCTTGGCTTGCTCTGTATAACGCGGGTCCGTGAAAAACAAGGATTCCTCGGCAAGGATGAGGACCCCGAAAGTTCCGGTGAAGCCTGTGAGGTACCGAAGATTTGGTTGTTCCGAGCCCTCCACGTTCACCAAAAGGAAGGCGTCCACCTTCTCCCGCACCTTCTGCCAAAGTTTCTCCCGGCGCTGAAGGAATTCCGTCATGGCATGGGCATTGTAATTCAGGAGCTTTTTCGGTCCAGGCCGGTGAGGATCGGACGGAGCTCGTATTTTCGGGAGCCAAGGCCGATGCGCTCGGCATGGGCCAGCTGCTCCTCCCAGCGCGCTTGAGGATGGGCCCGGCGAAATGGATCGTGCCCCACGGCCTTCAGGACCAAGTCCATCGCCGCCTGATCGATCGCTACAGGATCAGTGCTGGCGAGGATCCCAATATCTGGGGCCACCGGCGGCCGGTTCATCCCCCAGCAGTCGCAATCGGGTGAAACCTGCTGGATGAAGGAAACGAACAATGCGGGACGCCCGTTGAGCGCCGCTTTTGCGTATTCCGCGATTTTTTTGGCGAGGAGATCCACGGAGGCCTCATCGCCGGGAACCATGGCCCCAAAAGTGCACATGGCCACACACTGTCCACAGCCAAGACATCGTTCGTAATCAGTGAGGGCGTGGTCGATTACGGTGATAGCTCCCGCAGGGCAAAATCGGGCACATACCCCGCAGGCCGTGCAGCGGTCCGCCAAATTCCTGGGCTTCGAGGTGGAATGCTGGTGAAGCTTTCCGGCGCGGGAGGCCGAGCCCATGCCCAGGTTTTTCAGGGCGCCACCGAATCCCACCTGCTCGTGGCCCTTGAAATGGGTCATCACCAAAAGGGCATCGGCCAGGGCCACGGCTGCCCCGATCTTCGCGCGTTTCACGTATTCCCCATCCACTGGGATCTCCACCTCGTCCGTGCCGCGGAGCCCATCGGCGATGATCACCGGCGCACCCACCACCTCCCACACAAATCCGTTTTGCGCGGCGGTGAGAAGGTGATCCACGGCGTTGGAGCGCGTTCCCACATAGAGCGTGTTGGCATCGGTGAGGAAAGGTTTCGCTCCCAGATTCTTGAGCTCGTCCACGGCCACTCGTACGTAGTTAGGCCGAAGATATGCGAGGTTTCCCAGCTCCCCGAAGTGGAGCTTTATGGCCACAAGTTGCCCGGCCTTGAAAATTTTGGGAAGGCCGGCCTCCCTTAGAAGAACCCGCAGCTTTTGGAGGAGGTTCATCTCCGGGGACGCCGAAAAATCCGTGAACCAAACCGTGCTCATGGTGGCCGAATTTTAGCGGGCTTTGCGGAAAAGGGTGAGGGGAAAGTACACTTGGCCGCCATGACCCTGGCTGAGCTTTCCCGGGCAGCGGAGGAGATCTGGGCCCAATGGGAAAAGACCGCGGCGAATTTGGGAACTCTCGAGGAACTTGAGGCTTTGCGCGTACAAATCCTCGGCCGGAAAGGAACCCTCACCCAGCTTTTTTCCGCACTCCGCGACCTTCCTCCTGAGGAGAAGGCCGAGGCCGGAAGGATTTTGAACGCTTTGAAGGCCCGGGTGGAGCAGGCCTTAGCGGAGAAAAGGGAGGCTTTGGCGGAAAAGGAGAGGCTCGCAAAACTTGCTCAGGAACGCTACGACCTTTCCCTTCCGGGAAAATGGCGACCTTTAGGAAAATTGCATCCCCTCACTCAGGTGCGCCTGGAAATCGAAGAGATCTTTCTGCGTCTTGGCTTCGATGTGGCCAGTGGCCCGGAGATCGAGACGGAGTACTACAACTTCGAGGCCCTGAACATCGGGCCGGACCATCCTGCCCGGGATGAGTGGGATTCCTTCTACCTTGGGGAGGGAATCCTCCTCCGCACCCACACTTCACCCGTGCAAATTCGGGTCATGAAGGAGAGAAAGCCCCCGGTGCGCATCATCTGTCCAGGTCGCTGCTTTCGCCGGGACAATCCCGATGCCACCCACTCCCCGGTCTTTCACCAGGTGGAGCTCCTTTGGGTGGAGAAAGGCCTGACCTTCGCCCATCTCAAATGGGTGATTGGGGAGTTCGTGCGGGCCTTCTTCGGGCCGGGGTATGAAATGCGTTTTTCCGCGGACTTCTTTCCGTTCACTGAGCCCTCGGCCCAGGTACATATTCGAAAGAAGGGCACGCAGAAGTGGCTGGAGATCATGGGCGCGGGCATGGTCCATCCCCGGGTCCTGGAGGAGGTGGGTTACGATCCCGAGGAGGTCACGGGCTTTGCCTTTGGGTTGGGGATCGAGCGCATGGCCATGCTGCGCTATGGCATCGAGGACATCCGCCTCTTTTGGCAAAACGACCTGCGTTTTCTTTCCCAGTTTTAGTCGGGAACTTTTTCCCAGCGGCGACTTCCCTCGGAGAGGAGCACGGCCTCCAACACAGCTTGAGCCCTCACCCCGTCAACAAAACTTGGGCTGGGTTTGCGGCCTTCGTGGATAGCGGAAAGTAGCTCCACCACGGCGTGCACGAAGGAGTGCTCGTACCCTAGGATATGGCCGGTGGGCCACCAATTTTTCGCGTAAGGATGCTCCGCTTCAGTGACAAGGATTCGCCGGAAACCCCGCAGATGGGGAGGATCGTCCAAAGAATAAAGCCAAAGCCAGTTAGGGTCCTCGGCGTTCCAGTAAAGGCTTCCTCGGGTTCCGTTGAGCTCAAGGTGCATGAAATTCTTTCGGCCTAAAGCCACGCGGCTCGTTTCGAAAATCCCGGTGGCTCCGGACTTAAAACGCGCCAAAAATGCGGCGGCGTCGTCCACCGTGACTTTTCCCATTCCGCCCTGAGGGAGGGGCCGCTCGGGAATGAACGTCGTGAGCATTCCTGTGACCTCGGCGATCTCGCCTACAAGGAAGCGAGCCAAGTCCACGATGTGCACAGCCGTATCTCCCAGGGCTCCAGAACCGGCTTTATCTCGCTGAAACCGCCAGGTGAGGGGAAGACCAGGCCTAAGGCCCCAGTCCTGGAGATAAAGGGTGTGGAATTGGCGAATTTCTCCTAATGCTCCGTCGGAGATGAGTTTCTTCGCAAGCTGAATAGCCGGGAAAAAGCGGTAGTTGAAACAAACCATGTGGGGAACGCCCGCCTCCTCCACGGCTCTGAGCATCTCCTTGGCCTCATCGAGGTTACGGGCAAGGGGCTTTTCGCAAAACACCGCCTTTTTCGCGCGAGCCGCGGCAATGGCGATGGGAGCATGAAGATCGTTGGGAGCGGAAATGTCTACAAGATCGATCTCCGGGCCCAAAGCCTCCTCCCAATTGGTGGTGTACCGTGCGAACCCGAATTTTTCCGCAAACTCTAGGGTTTCTTTAGCGTTTGTGCCGCAGGCAAGGTAAAGGACAGGAAGGATGGGCGGGGAGAAGAAAGCTCGGGCCTGGCGGTAGGCGTTGGCGTGGGCCTTCCCCATGAACTTCGTGCCGATCAGGGCTACCTTTATTGCCCGCACGTTTTCCCCCTTTCACACCGCGCGCAGAACAAGGCAGGCGTTCTGGCCGCCAAAACCGAAGGAATTCTTCAAGGCCACCCGTACCTTTCCGGGTCGTGGAGAACCAGGCACATAATCCAAATCGCACTCCGGGTCACGATTTTTCCAGGTGACGGTGGCCGGGATGAGGCCCTCCAAAAACGCGAAAAGCACGGCCCCAAGTTCCGCCGCACCAGAGGCACCTAAAAGATGGCCCATCTGGGATTTCGTGGAGCTCACGGGAACTTCGTACGCCCTTGGACCGAGAAGCCTTTTTAGGGCTAACGTTTCCACGCGGTCGTTGAGGGGGGTGGAGGTGCCGTGGGCGTTCACGTAGTCCACGTCTTCGGGAGAAAGGCCAGCGTCTTTTAAGGCTTCGGCCATGGCTAAAAACGCCCCTTCTCCGTCCTCGGGCGGAGCGGTGATGTGGAAAGCATCGGAGCTTTGGCCGAATCCCAGGATTTCCGCCAGTGCCTCCCCACTGCGGGCTCGCAGAGATTCCTCGCTTTCCAAGACAAAGATCGCCGCGCCCTCTCCGAGCACAAACCCATCGCGGTCGCGATCGAACGGCCGAGAAGCGCTTTCCGGGTCAGGGTTGCGAGAGAGGGCGCCCATGCGGTCAAATGCGGCCAGGACGATGGGAAGGATCACGGCCTCGGTGCCCCCGGCTAAGGCCCAGTCCACCTCGCCTGCCCGGATCATGTGAAAGGCCAAGCCGATGGCGTGGGTACTGGCCGCGCAGGCCGTGGCCACCCCGAAACTCGGCCCTTTTATCCCAAGCTCGATGGAGATCTCCGCGGCCGGAGCATTGGGCATCATGAGGGGGATCAAGAACGGGGAAACCCGGTCCGGTCCGCGCTCCAAAAAGGACACGTGGTTTTCCAAAAGCACTTCCAGGGCCCCGATTCCCGTGCCCACCACGACCGCGCCCGTGCCGCGGGGCTGAAACCGCGCATCCTCCACGGCGAGCTTGGCCGCAGCGAGGACCATTTGCGAGGCGCGGCCAAGCCTTTTTGCCCGCTTTGGCGAAAGAAACGCGAGGGGATCGAAACCGTCGCATGGCGCCACGACCTTCGCGCCCACGCCCGGCAGATCCAATTCCTCATCAACCCGGCGGATGGCCACCCTTCCTTCCCGCAGGCCTTGGAAAAAGGAGGCCCGGCCCACGCCCAAAGGGCTCACCACTCCAAATCCCGTGATGAACACCCTACGCGCTCCGGATTTCATCGGCCACCACGGTCACCACGTTATCCCGCACATGTAGGACCCCGCGGCGCACAAAAAACACGCGCTCTCCTTCCGCGGTCTTTACGCGAAGAGGAGAGTCTTGAAGTAAAAAAGTCGCGGGAGCATGGCGGGGCAGGATCCCAAACCATCCCACCGGGCTTTTAGCGAAGACCGCGTCCACCTTGCCGGAGAACAAAGGCCGCTCACAGGAAATCACGTGCAGTTCCACGGTGCCCAAATATAGCTTTTCCCTCAAGGCAAAGCTAGCGGGCAAGCTGAGCGGCGCGGAACGCGGAAAGCATGGCGTCGATGTGCGGAAGATCTTCGGGAGGAAGGCGCAGCCGTGTTAAGGCCGCCAAGGGAAGGCGAAGGAGGGCATCCATGGTCCGCCACACCCGGGCCGGCACTTCCTCTCCTTCTCCGCCGCAGGACCGGCAAAGAAGGCCGCCCCGATCCGGAGACCACACAAGCTCTTCCGTTTTTCCGCAGGCCACGCACCCGTTCAAAGCCGGGCGATATCCGAGAAGGGCAAGAAGCCGCAACTGATACGCGCGAAGGAGGATTTCCGCGGGCCCTCCCGCGTCCAAGGCGAAAAGGAAGCTCAAAGAAAGCCGAAATGGCCGAGGATCAGGAGCTTCTTTGGGCACCAATTCCCGCGCCCAGCGGGCCAAAGTTAATCCCGCCTCCAGCCGGACCAGATCCTGGGAAAGTTGGGAAAAGCGCCGAAGAAGGGAAGCCTCCCTAAGAAGGTGCAACCCGGAGCGGCGGCGATAGTAGATGACCTCCGCAAGGTTCAAGAGATCGAGGGCCGCGCCCCACGTTTTCTCCAGGCGTCGGGCGCCCTTGGCCAGGATCTCCACCTGTCCGTGGTTTTCGGTGAGGAGGGACACGATGCGATCTGTTTCCGCGTGATCCTGGGTGTGGAGCACAAGGCCGCGGTCGCGGACAAGCTCGGCCAAGCTCAGTCCGGCGCGCCGGCGAGGATCTCCAAGGAACGGGAGGCTCCGATGCGGTTGGCTCCGGCCTCGACCATGCGCACGGCCGTGGCATAATCGCGGATCCCGCCCGCGGCCTTGACCCCGAAATTCGGGCCCACCGTTTTGCGCAACAAAGCCACGTCCTCCACCGTGGCTCCTCCGGGGCCGAAACCCGTGGAGGTCTTGACGAAATCCGCTCCGGCGGCCTTGGCCAAAATTGCGCCCGCTACCTTCTCCTCCTCCGAAAGAAGGGCGCACTCGAGGATAACTTTGAGCACGATGGGCCGCGCCGCTTTCTGGGTGGCCTCCCGCACCGCCCGGATTTCCGAAAGGACATAGGCGTAGTCCCCGGCTTTCAGGGCGGGAACATTGATGACCATGTCCACCTCGTCCACGCCCTCCTCCACAGCTAAGCGAGCCTCCAGGGCCTTCACCTCCGGCCGATGCTGACCGTGAGGAAAGCCCACGACCGTGCAGATTTTCACCCCGCTATCGCGCAGGATCTGCCGGGCCAGGGCCACGAAAGTGGGGGGAATGCACACGGCATAGAATTTGTTGTGGATGGCCTCGCGACACACCTTTTCCACCCGCTCCCGGTCCACATCGGGCCCAAGCGCGGTGTGGTCAATGATCCTTGCTAGCTCGCTTTTCCGCATGGAAACCTCCTAAATTTTCCAAGTCCGGCTCCAGGTACAGGAACGTAGAAGTCGGTCCCAATTTATCTCCACTCCCAGCCCGGGCTTTTGGGGGACGGGGATGAATCCGTCTTTGAGTTCAAAAGGCGGGTCGGCGATGTCCTCGCGGAAGTACCGTTTGGTCGCGGAGATGTCGTGGGGAAGGGTGAACCCGGGCAAAGTGGCAAGATGCACGTTCAGTGCCCGGCCGACCCCGGTCTCCAACATTCCTCCGCACCAAAGCGGAATTTTTCTGTCCATGGCGAGGGCGTGGATTTCCAGGGCCTCCGTGATCCCGCCCACACGGCCCTGCTTCACATTGATGATCCGGCAAGCTCCAAGTTCCACCGCCTCCCAAGCGCGGTGGGCGGAATCGATGGATTCATCAAGACAAATGGGGGTGGAGAGGGTTTGCGCCAGGCGCACATGCTCCAGGAGATCATCGAACCCCAGAGGCTGCTCCACCATGAGGAGGCCAAAGCGGTCGAGCTCTTTGAGGGTCGGTAGGTCCGAAAAGCGGTAAGCAGCGTTGGCGTCCACGGAAAGGAGGACATCAGGAAAGCGCTCCCGCACGGCCCGAACAGGCTCCAGATCCCACCCGGGCTTTATCTTGAGTTTTATCCGCTGGTAACCTTCGGCAAGATAACCTTCCACCGTGGCCAACAGGGAGGGAATGTCCCGGTGGATTCCCACACTCACCCCGGCCGGAACTTCCTCGCGCACCCCACCCAGCACCTGGAAAAGCGGCTTTTTCTGGGATTTGGCGTAAATATCCCAGGCCGCGGCCTCCACCGCTGCCTTGGCCATGGGATGCCCGCGGATGGAGGAAAAAAGTCGGCGGAGCTCTGAAGGATGCGTGAATGTCTTGTGGGCACTGAGGATGGGTTTTATGTACTCGGAGATCACGTAGCGCGCGGTCTCTACGGTCTCCGCGGAGAACCACGGTCCTGATCCGGCTACGCATTCGCCCCAGCCCATGATTCCGTCCGCGGTGAGACTCACCAAAAGCGCGTGTTTAACGCGTTCCTCGCTGAAGCTTGTGGCAAAGGGGCTCACTAAGGGCAGCTCCACAAGAAAAAGGGACAATCGCTCAAGCTTTATCACCGTCGGTCCAGCACCTCCTCGAGCGTGGCCCGCTCCAAAAGTAAAAAGCTTCTTTCGCCCTGCCGGACAAGCCCGGTGATGATATATCCCTCGTCCAAGTAAGGAGCCAAGAATTTTCGGCACTCCTGACGCCAGGCCCGGGCTGCCTCAAGGTTTTCTCGTTTCAGGATCTGAAGATTTTGGGGAATTTCGAAAAATAGATAACGCGCGGAAAGGCCCAGGCGTCCGCCGGCGGGAGCCCGCTGCCCGCTGGGCAGGCGCACGGTGCGATTTATTACCTCCACCTCTGCCAGTCGTAATTCCGGCTGGATTTCTTCCGCAACCCTTCCCTCCACCCGTCGGGAGCGTAAATGCCATTCGCACAAAAAACGATCGCTGGGAAGACCCTGATTTAAGGCGTCCCTCATCTCCTCTCCAAAGAAATTGGAGTAATAGCGGCGCACAATGCCACCGAGTTTGTTTAGGTTGAAATGAGCGTTGCGGGATTCCAAGGGATCAAAGGTCCAGGTGATGAGGTCAATCCCTTGGCGCAAAACGTGTTCCCGCTGGGCAAGCTTTAGCTTTTCGCCGATCCCTTGGTTTTGGTAGCCAGGCTTCACCGCGGTCATGAGGGAGAAATGCCGAAGTTTTTGGCTTTCCCAAAGTCCCACCACAGAAAGGGAAAAGCCCAGCATTTCCCGGCCCGGGCCGATGCCATCGAACGCGCCTAAAAGGAGGCCGCCGGCCTGGACGATCATGTGCAGGACATGATCGGGAACCACAGAAAGATCGGAGAATCCCCAGACTTCTTTTTGAAGGCGTTCGCAGGCCCGGTACCCTAGGAAGTCCCGAACCGGCTCGATCACCACCTCCGTGGGCATCATGGGCGAGTATATCAATCGCCGGTGAGGCGCACGATCTCCGCCTCGTTCTCCGTCCATTTCGGTCGAACCTTAACCTGAAGGGAGAGGAAAATCTTCTTTCCCAACAGGGCCTCCAGCTCCAAGCGCGCGAGCCTTCCGATCTCCTTTAGTTTTTGTCCGCCGCTTCCGATTACGATCCCTTTTTGCGAATCCTTGGCCACATAGATCGTGGCGTAGATCTCGATGAGGGGTTTGTCCTCCCGCTCGCGGATCTCCTCCACCACCACCGCCGTGGAGTACGGGATTTCTTGATAGGTGAGGTGAAAAATTTTCTCGCGAATAATCTCGGCCACGATGAACTCCAAGGGGCGGTCGGTGGGAAGGGGCATGTCGGGCGGGAAAAGGGGCTCGCTCTCGGGAAGGTGGCCGATGATGACGGACAGGGCGCGGTCGATGTTCACGCCGCGTTTTGCGGAGATGGGCACAAGATCGTTGAAGATCCCCAGACGATCGTAGGCCAAAAGGGTTTCGGGAAGCTCGTTTCCCTTGGCAAGATCGATTTTGTTCACCAAAAGAACCTTCGGACAGGGCAGGGATTGAATACGAGGAAGCACGGTCTCGTCGTATTCGTCCACTTTTCCTGTGGGTTCCACCATGTAGGCGAGCACGTCCACCCCGGCCAGGGCTCGGAAGGCCTCCTTAAGAAGGTGGGCGGAAAGTTTATTCACCGGCTGATGGAGACCGGGGGTGTCCACGAACACCACCTGGGCTCCTTCGGTGTTGTAGATGCAACGAATGCGGTTTCGCGTGGTCTGGGGGCGGTCAGAAACTATCACAACTTTTTGGCCCATCACGGCGTTGATGAACGAGGATTTCCCCACGTTCGTCTTTCCCACCACCGCCACCGTTCCCGCTTTAAAGCCCATGGATGACGAACCTCCCTTCCTCGATTTCCCGAGCCAGCCGGGCGATATTCTCGCTCATATCCCGATCCTCGCCCGGAGGCGGAACGATTTCGCAAAGTTTCTCATAAAAGAATTGTGTTTTCGGGGAAAGCTTCTCCGGGCCCTGGATGACCGCAGCCCACCGCGCCGCCACCGCCTCCAACGCCACCTGATATATCACGTTTTTCGCGATTTTGAAAGCCTTCCACGCCGAGGTGGCACCCATGGAGTTATGATCCTCCTTTCCCCCGGAGGTGGGGATGGTGTCCACCGCCGCCGGGTGGGACAAAACCTTGTTCTCCGCGGCCAGGGCGGCGGCCGTGTACTGCAAAAGCATGAGCCCGGAACTCTTTCCTGGGGCATGCGCCAAAAACGGAGGAAGCCCACGCTCCGCCCCGTTGAGAAGAAGGTTCAGCCTCCGCTCGCAGGAGTTTCCGAGAACGGAGAAAGCCAGGCCCAGCTCCTCGCCACCTAGAGCCAAAATCTGTCCGTGAAAATTGCCACCACAGAGGGCTTCCTCACCGAGTATGAGGGGATTATCCGTGGCTGAATTCATCTCGATCTCCAACGTCGTTTTTACCTGGTCCAGCACCTCCCATACTGGACCGAGGATTTGGGGCAGGCACCGCAGGGAATAAGGGTCCTGCACGTCGTCAAGAAAAGTGTCCGTTAGTTTGCTTTCCAAAAGGAGATCCCGCATTACTTCTGCGACTTTTTTCTGACCGGGATGAGGGCGAAGCGCATGGATGCGGGGATCTAAAGGCTGGGTACGGCCGCGCAGGGCCTGAAAGGTGAGGCTGGCTGTGGCCAAGGCCGCACGAAACGCGCGACATCCCAAGACCCAAGCGCAAAAAAGAAGGGAGAGCATCACGGAGGTTCCGTTTAGGAGAGCCAGGCCTTCCTTAGGGAAAAGTTCGGAGAGCGGGGAAAGACCGGCACGGCGCAGAGCTTCGGCGCCGGAAAGCTCCTCCCCTTGGAAACGTGCCTTTCCCTCGCCTAAGAGGACCAGGGCCAAGTGGGCCAAGGGCGCAAGATCCCCGGAGGCCCCCACTGAGCCTTGGGAAGGGATCACCGGATACACCCCACGGTTCAGCATTTCCAAAAGCAACTCCACGAGTTCCGGCCGCACCCCGGAAGCTCCTTGCAAAAAGGAGTTCACCCGGAAAAGGAGAATTCCGCGCACTATCTGCTCGGGAAGCGCCTCTCCCACCCCGGCGGCATGGGAACGCACAAGATTCCGCTGTAGCTCAATTAAGTCCGCTTTAGAAACGCGCACCCGGGA
>JACIWM010000023.1 GCA_014360945.1 Candidatus Bipolaricaulota bacterium | reverse complement strand
GGCTCAATAAGGAGCTTTTTCACCACCTGGACGTGGCGGTGATCGCCCGGCCGGAGGCGGGGAAGCTCCGGCCCGGGGAAATCGCGCGGGAATGGGTGCGGGAATTTCAGGAGGTGTACGATGGCACGGGAGACGCTTCTCACCCGTGAGGGGTACGAACGCAAGAAGGCGGAGCTTGAGGCCAAGGAGCACCGGCTCTACCAGGAGATCCCGGCCCTCTTGGCCCAGGCCAAGGAACACTCCGGCGGCGATTTCCGAGAGAACAAGGAGTACCTGTACCTCGTGGAGGAGCAAGAGATCCTGGAACGGGAGGTGCGGGCCCTGCGGGAGCTTCTTTCCAACGCCCGCATCATCTCCGAGGATGAGATCCGCACCGATGAGGTGGGAATTGGTTCGCGGGTGATTCTCAAGGACATGGAAACCGGGGAGATCTGGACGGTGACCTTGGTGCCGCCGGCAGAGGTGGATCTCCTCCAGGACCGAATTGGGATTGATTCCCCGGTGGGCCGGGCTCTTCTCACCCACGGCAAAGGGAAGCAGGTGGTGGTCCAGGCTCCGGCGGGAAAAATCCGTTACGAGATCTTGGGAATCGAGAGGGGCTGATGCCCGAGCTTGAGCTCATCGCCGCCCGCCGGGAGAAGCTCGCCCGCCTGCGGGAGAGGGGGATAAACCCCTACCCCTACGAATTTTCCCGCACCCACACTGCGGCGGAGCTGCGACAGCAATTCGGAAACCTTCCGCCGGCCCAGCATACAGGGGTGGAGGCGGCCGTGGCCGGCCGGATCATGGCCCTCCGCCGCATGGGCCGCGTCACCTTCGCCGATCTCCACGACCGCTCCGGAAAGATCCAGATCTTTCTCACTCCCCAGAACCTAGGTTCCGAGACCTACGAGTTCTGGTTGGAAGTTTTGGACATCGGCGACGTGGTGGGAGTCCGGGGAGAAGTCTTCACCACCAAGACTGGGGAGCTGAGCGTGGCCGGAAGGGAGCTCGTGATGCTGGCCAAATCCCTCCGGCCCCTTCCGGAAAAGTGGCACGGCCTTCGGGACGTGGAGACCCGCTACCGCGAGCGGGCTCTGGATTTCCTGGCCAACCCCAAGGCCCGGGAAATCCTGATAAAGAGGGCCATAATCCTCCGCACCATCCGCAACTATTTGGATGAACGCGGGTTCATCGAGGTGGAGACCCCCATCCTCCAGCCCATCCCCGGCGGAGCCTCGGCTCGACCGTTTGTAACCCATCACAACGAGCTTGACCGCGACCTTTATTTGCGCATCGCGCCCGAGCTTTATCTGAAAAGGCTCCTGGTCGGGGGCTTGGAAAAGGTTTATGAAATCGGCCGCAACTTCCGCAACGAAGGCATCTCCTCCGAGCACAACCCCGAGTTCACCGCCCTTGAGGCTTATGAGGCCTACACGGACTACCAAGGGATGATGGAGCTTGCCGAAGGGCTCATTGAGGCGTGTGTCCTTGCCGTGGCCGGCACGACCCGCCTAGAATATCAGGGCCGGTGGATCGATTTCTCCCGGCCGTGGCGGAGGGTTCCGCTTTTGGAACTTGTGGCGGAGGCAAGCGGCTGCGACGTGGAGAAGCCCTTGCCTGAGCTTTTGGCGGATCTGGAACGCCGGGGGATTTCGGTCCCCGAGCACCTGAAGCAGGGGCCTAAGGGAAAGGTGATCGAGCACCTTTTGGAGACCTGCGCGGAGAAAACCCTGTGGGACCCAACTTTTGTTCTGGACTACCCCTTGGATATTTCTCCTTTGGCCAAGCGCAAGCGCGATCGGCCCGACCTCACGGAGCGGTTTGAGCTTTATATCGCGGGAAAGGAAGTGGCCAATGCCTTTTCCGAGCTCAATGATCCCGAGGAGCAGCGGGAGAGGTTCCTGGCCCAGGAGAAACTTCGGGCTCAGGGAGACGAGGAGGCCCAGCGCATCGATGAGGATTTCCTGCGGGATTTGGAGCTGGGCATGCCGCCCGCTGGCGGGATCGGGATCGGCATTGACCGCTTGACCATGATCCTCACGGATTCCTCCTCCATCCGGGAGGTGCTGGCGTTTCCCTTATTGAGATGAGAGGGGTGGACGCCCTACGGCCGCGGCTGGTGCGAGTTTTGGCACACCTGGACCGGGCCGTGGAGCGAGTGCTCCTCTGGGACGAGGAAACGCTTGACCGTGTTAGCACTTCTCGGGTTCTCCGTGCCCTCCATCTTCCCCTTCTTGTCGCAACCTACGTGGGCTATGGATACGTGTGGGCCGCGCTGGCCCTGGCTCTGATCGTGTTTGGTACGCCCACCGACCACCGAAACGCCCTTTTGGGCCTGGGAGTGACGGTGGTGGTGGTGCTTGTTTGCCAAGGGATAAAAGCCCTTACGGCGCGGCCGCGGCCGACCTTTGTGCGACGCGGCTTTCACCACCAGTTCCTCACCACTTCTTCTTTTCCCTCCAACCACACCGCCATGGCCTTCGCCATGGCTTATCTCGTGCTGCGGCTTTACCCGGCGTGGTACAACGTCCTCCTCCTTTACCTCCTCGCTGTGTTCATCGGCCTTTCCCGGGTGTACCTGCGGGAGCACTACCCGCTGGACGTTTTGGGGGGAGCGGCCCTGGGCACGTATCTCGCCCACGGGCTTCTCCCGTGGCTTTCCCAGTGCGTGGGATAAAAGAGAGGTGATAGCGCGTGCTACGTTTTGCGGAGCGGACCAAGGGGGCGAAGCGCTCGGCCATTCGGGAGCTTTTGAAGTACACGGAGCAGCCGGAGGTCATCTCCTTCGCCGGCGGACTACCTGATCCTGCTGCATTTCCTTTGGATTTCCTAGCCAACGTGGCCCAGGAGGAGATCCTTCATAACGCCGTAAAATCCCTGCAGTACACGACCACGGAGGGCAAGCGGCCATTGCGACAGTCCCTGGCTCAATGGCTTCTGGAAGAGGGTATCAAAACGACGATGGACCAGATCGTGATCACCGCTGGTTCCCAACAAGGGCTGGATCTTTTGGGGCGCGTGTTTCTGAACGAGGGCGACGCGGTGTTCGTAAGCCTGCCCACATATCTTGGGGCTCTCCAGGCCTTTCGCGCCTACCAGCCCACCCTCGTGGGCATCCCCCTGGAGGAAGACGGGATGGACCTGGACTTCCTCCGGCGCGCCATTCGCGAGGCCAGACGGGCTGGGCACGATCCGAAACTGATCTACGTTGTGCCGGACTTCCAAAACCCCACGGGAATCACGTGGAGCCGAGAGAAGCGTGAGGAACTTTTGGAAATCGCCGAAGAAGAGGATCTGCTAGTTGTGGAGGACATCCCCTACCGGTGGCTTCGGTATGAGGGGGAGCATCTGCCGACCATTGCTTCCTTGGATAGATACGGCCGCGTCATCGTCCTTCTCACCTTCTCCAAGATCCTCGCCCCGGGGTTGCGGATTGGAGCCCTCGTCGGCCCGGAAGAAGTGGTGAACATGGTGGTAACCCTTAAGCAGGGAGCTGACCTTTGCGGTCCTTCCCTGACCCAACGCCTGGCCGTGCGCTTCCTCACCGACTACAACCTAAAGGAGCATTTCGCCCGCTTGTGTCAGCATTACCGCGGGAAATTGGCGGCCATGCTTGATGCCTTGGCCCGGCATATGCCGGAGGAGGCGACGTGGACCAAACCGGAAGGGGGGCTCTTTGTGTGGGTGAAGCTCCCTGATGGTGTGGACACCACGAAGATGTTGGAACGGGCGCTGGCACACAAAGTCGCGTATGTGCCGGGGCAGCCGTTCTTCGCCGATGGCTCCGGCCAGAACACGATGCGCCTCTCCTTCGCGTTAGCTACTTTAGAGCAAATCGAGGAAGGAATCAGACGTTTGGGCGCAGTAGTCAAAGAGGAAATCGCTGCGCTCTCTTTGGCTAAGCAGGGGTAAACGGAAAGGGCGGGGAAAAGCCCGCCCTTTTTTGTCTCCGCAAACCTAAATGATTGCTTTCTCCGTGTCCCGGTCGAAGAGGTGCATGTGCTCAAGCAAGGCCACGAAGGTCACCTCTTGCCCGGGAGAAATGGGGAGACGCGGATCCAATTTGGCCACGATTTCATCACCGGCCACATCGGCGTAGACGATGAGCTCATCGCCCAGGGCCTCCCGCACCCTCACCCGGCCCTGGAAGGTCCGCCCCTCCGGAGGCTCCCGCACCGTGTCCAAGGTGCGGATGTCCTCCGGGCGGATTCCGAACACCACCTCTTTGCCCACGTAAGCGCGCAATTCAGGGGTAACCTTCTCCGGGGGGACCCAGAGCTTGAATCCACGGCCCTGAAGCCAAACCCGACCGTCTTCCTCAATGAGGCGGGCCGGGACGAAGTTCATGGGCGGGGAGCCGATGAACCCGGCCACGAACATATTGGCCGGCTGATCATAAATCACCCGCGGGCTGTCATACTGAAGGACCTGACCATCCTTCATCACCGCGATGCGATGGCCAAGGGTCATGGCCTCCACCTGATCGTGGGTCACGTAAATGGACGTGGTTTTAAGCCGCTGATGCAGCTCCTGAAGCTCGGCGCGCATGCGCACTCGGAGCTTTGCATCAAGGTTGGAAAGGGGCTCGTCAAATAGGAACACTTTGGGATTGCGCACGATAGCTCTTCCCAAGGCCACGCGCTGGCGCTGTCCACCGGAAAGCTCGCGGGGTTTGGCCCGGAGTTTATCGGCAATACCCAGCATTTCCGCGACTTCCCGCACCCGCCGGTCGATTTCCTTCTTTGGAACCTTCCGGAGTTTCAAGCCGAACGCCATGTTGTTGTAAACATCCATGTGGGGATAAAGCGCGTAATTTTGGAAAACCATGGCGATGTCCCGGTCCTTAGGAGGAACATCGTTCACAAGCCGGCCTCCAATGTAGATCTCGCCCTCCGTGACCTCTTCCAGGCCGGCGATCATCCGTAGCGTCGTAGTTTTCCCGCATCCCGAGGGCCCAACCAACACCACAAATTCCCCGTCTGTGACCTCGAGGGAGACTTTATTCACGGCCACGAAGTTCCCAAATTTTTTCGTGACCTCTTTCAGCACGACTTCCGCCATCCCCGCCTCCTCTTCTCCAGGATACTAATAAGCTCCCTAGGTCGCAACTCACCCCCCACTGATCGGGGTGAAGAACGTCAAAACATCCCCTTGGGAAAGCTTCGTTTGCAAGCCCTCTCGATGGTTCACGTTTTCCCCGTTGACGAACACATGGAGATGGTCTCGCAAAGCCCCTTGAAAGAAAAGGAGGTCGTGAAGTTTTGGCTCGATGCGCACCAGCTCCCGCAGCGCCTCCTCACAGGATGCCCCCTCAGGAAGGTTCAGGGTCACCACGGCCTTGCCCGCGGCCTCCCGAAACTCCCCAAAAAGGCGAACCTCAACACGCATGATCAACTCTTTTCCCCGCGGATTTTGGCCCGGATTTCCCGCAGCCTTTCCCGGATCCTTCCCTCCCAACCGCGGTCCGTGGGATGATAGTACTCACGGCCGCGCAAGTTTTCAGGGAGGCAGGGCATGGGCGCGATTCCCTCGGGAAGATCATGGGCGTATTGATAGCCCTTTCCGTACCCCAACTTTTCCATGGTCTCCGTGACGGGGTTGCGCAGGTGCAGGGGAACTGGTTCGTTTTCGGTCTCCATCACATCACGGCGGGCTGCGCCATGGGCGCGGTAGAGGGCATTGGATTTGGGGGCCAGGGCCAAATACACGGCGGCTTGGGCCAAAGCGAGCTCGGCCTCGGGAAGGCCCACGTATTCCACGGCCTGGGCCGCGGCCACGGCCTGGACCAATGCCCACGGATCGGCAAGCCCAATGTCCTCGGAAGCCATGCGGATGAGCCGCCGCGCGATGTACCGCGGATCCTCCCCGGCCTCGAGCATCCGCACAAGCCAGTAAAGGGCGGCATCCACGTCGGAGTTACGCACGGATTTGTGCAGGGCGGAGATGAGGTTGTAGTGTTCCTCGCCGGCGCGGTCATAATGCAGGGCCTTCCGACCCAAAGCTTGTTTTAGGCGGGGAAGATCGATTTCCCCTTCGCCCAGGGCCTCCACCGCCGTCTCCAGGGAAGTGAGGAGCTTACGCGCGTCGCCATCAGCCCGGCGGAGGAGGTACTCCTCGGCCTCCGGGGTGAGGCGGACTCGGCCCCCGTAGCCCTGGGGATCCTCCAAGGCCCTGCGTAAAAGGATCCGCAACGCCTCCAAGGAGAGGGGCTCAAATACAAAAAGTTGAGCTCGGGAAAGAAGGGCCGAACGTAGAACAAACGAAGGGTTCTCCGTGGTGGCGCCGATGAAGTAGATCGAGCCCTCCTCCAAAAAGGGCAAAAGGACATCCTGCTGGGCTCGATTCCACCGGTGGATCTCGTCGAGGAAAAGGAGGTCCTTTGTGCCCGTGCGCTGCCAAAGCTCGCGGGAGGCCTCGAGGACCTGGCGAACCTCGGTGACAGTGGCCAAGGCCGCAGATTTTTGGATGAATTTGGCCCCGAATTTCCGGGCGATGATCCGGCCGACCGTGGTCTTTCCTGTTCCCGGCGGCCCCCAAAAGATGAGGGGTACGGAAAGCCCGCCCTCGATGAGGGCCCGCAAAGGGCCGTGCTCGCCCAAAAGATGCTCTTGGCCCACCACCTCGGAGAGCTCGCGGGGCCTTAAGCGCTCGGCAAGCGGGACTTTTCCCTGCCAAAGGCCGGCCATGCCGCACCCTTTCCCATTCTACTCCAAACCTTGACAGGTCGCGGAAGCGGCCGCTAAGATTCTTTCGGGGCCGTTAGCTCAACCGGTAGAGCAGCGGACTCTTAATCCGCGGGTTGGGGGTTCGAGTCCTCCACGGCCCATTTCCTTTCCTTGGGTCGTTAGCTCAGTCGGTAGAGCACCGGCCTTTTAAGCCGGGGGTCGCAGGTTCGATTCCTGCACGACCCAATAGTCCCCGTCGTCTAGGCCGGACCAGGACACCGGGCTTTCAATCCGGTAACGGGGGTTCAAATCCCCCCGGGGACAGAGGGCGAGTAGCTCAGGGGGAGAGCATCCGGCTTACATCCGGAAGGTCAGAGGTTCGAATCCTCTCTCGCCCAAAGCTTGGCCCTGGGGCCGGGCGGCGAGTACAATCAAGCACGCGGGGACGTGGTGTAGCCCGGACTAACACACCGGATTGTCACTCCGGAGATCGCGGGTTCAAATCCCGTCGTCCCCGCCACACCCTAGCCGTAAAGGCAGGGTCTCCGCGAAAACGCGTGTTTTCGCGGGGCGAAGAGGCGAGGTAGCTCAGGTGGTAGAGCACCCGGCTGAAAACCGGGGTGTCCCCAGTTCGACTCTGGGCCTCGCCACTGTTTTGTTATGAAACCGCCCGTGGAGGAGCTTTGGGCGCGGGTGCGAGCCGATTTGGCTGAGGAGATCCCGCCCACCAGCTTCGCCGCCTGGTTCTCCACAGCGCGAGCCCGCGCCGACGGCGATGAGCTGGTCCTGGAAGTCTCCTCCTCCTTTGCCAAGGCCGCCATCGAACAGAAGTACCGAGACCTTTTGGACCGCCTTTTCTCCGACGCGTTGGGAAAAGCGGTGGCCTGGCGGATCGAGGTGGTCCCTCCCTCTGAAGGCCCCGGCCTTCCCGTGGATCTCCAGCCCCAGCGCTATTTGGGCTCCCTTCCTTTGAACCCGGACTACACGTTTGAGAGCTTTGTGCGCGGGAAAAACTCGGAGCTTGCGTTCGCCGCGGCCCAAGCCGTGGCCCAGTCTCCGGCCCGGGCCTATAACCCCCTTTTCATTTACGGAAAAGTTGGCCTGGGAAAGACCCACCTCCTTCAGGCCATCGGAAACCACGTCCTGAGGGCCCATAAAAACTTGACCGTGGCCTACACCACTTCCGAGCGGTTCACCATCGAGCTCATCCAGGCCATCGGCTCCAATACCACCGACCAATTCCGCTCTCGCTACCGCACGGTGGATGTACTTCTCATCGACGACGTGCATTTTTTGCGCAACAAAGAGGGAACACAGGAAGAGCTTTTCCACACGTTCAATGAGCTCTACGGGAACAGCAAGCAGATCGTGCTTTCTTCGGATCGGCCGCCGGAGGAGCTCCAGGGGCTGCAGGACCGGCTCATTTCCCGGTTTCGCTGGGGTTTGGTGGTGGACATCCAGCCGCCGGATCTGGAGACGAGGCTGGCCATCCTGCGGGAGAAGGCGCGCCGCCGCGGAGTTGCCGTCCCCGATTCCATCTTGGAGATGATTGCTTCCCGCATCACCTCCAACGTGCGGGATTTGGAGGGAGCGTTGATCCGGGTCGTCGCCTATCTGGAACTCAATCAGGGCCCGCTCACCTCCGAGGTTTTGGAAAACCTTCTTCCGCGGGAGGAGCGCGTTCCGAAACTTACGATCCAGGCCATAAAGGAAGAGGTGGCCACGTACTATCGCGTGCCGGTGGCGGAGCTGGACGGGCCCTCCCGGAAAAAGGAAGTGGCGTTTGCCCGGCAGATCGCGATCTATCTTGCGCGGGAGCTCACGGACACCTCTTTTCCCGCGTTGGGCCGGGCCTTCGGCGGCCGCGACCACACCACCGCCATGCACGCCTACCAAAAAGTGCAGGAGCTCTTGCGGGATGCGCCCTTACTTCGCGCCGAAGTGGATGAAATCCGAAGCCGCCTTCTTTCCAAATACAATCGGTGAATCCCCAGCCCCCTGTGGAAAACCCTGGGGATAACCCCGGGTCATCCTGTGGACAAGTGCACCACCCCTGTGGAAAACTGCGGTGGACAAGTGCCAGTCTCGCTTGTCCGCCAACTTTATCCCCCGCTTTTCCCCAGACTATCCACAGGGTTATCCACAGGTCTCCCCCAAGAATGGGCCGCGCCTCCGAAAGTTATCCACAGAACGTGCTGGCCCCTACGCCTACAACCAAGGAAAATGCTTATACATGAGCCGTAGTAGTTGGTTCGAGGCATTGGGTAGGACGTGGGGCAAGGGGTGGGAGGAGCAAGAGGCGGTCTGGCGCTGGCGGGAGGCAGTGGGAGAAGGTTTGAGCAGGCTGGCCCGCCCCTTATACGTAGACAAGGGCGTCCTTCACCTTGCCGTCCAAAGCCCGGTAGTGGCCAACGAGCTTCGCTTGTGGAGCAGGGAAATTGTCGCTCGCCTAGCGGAGATCGCCCCCAAAAGCGCAGTAAAAGAGTTGCGTTTTCGAGTCGTTGCGGGAAAAGAAAGGCAAAATCTCCCATGCCCAGCACCGACCGGCACCGACCTTCGCCGCGCCGAGAAGCTTATTCCAGAAGATATCCCGGCCGCGCTGCGCGAGAAATTTTTGAAACTTGTCGCTTGGGCTTTGGTTCAGGAAGAAGCGATTCTCTCGGCGGGAGGAAAGAAATGCCGACGCTGCGGCGTGGCCTTCTTCGGGGAGGAAGAGGACTGTCCGCTTTGTCGCCTTTCTTGACCTTGCTCGTTTGGAGTTGGAGAGGTATGGTTCGTGTTCGTATTCCAGGGGTGCGCGATGGCCAAGGTAATTTTGCCGGGCGGCGAGGTGCGGGAGGCTCGAGGCCTCACCTTCCTTGAGCTTTTGGGCCCTAATGCCAAGGAAGCGGCCGCGGCTTTGGTGAACGGGGAAATCCGCGACCTCCGGGAGGAGGTGCCGGAGGAAGGCGAGGCGCGCATCCTCACTCTTTCCGATCCCCAGGCCCTGGAAGTCCTGCGCCACACCGCGGCCCATATCCTCGCTCACGCTGTGCTCCGCCTCTTCCCCGGCACAAAATTGGCCATCGGCCCGGCCATCGCCGATGGGTTCTACTACGACTTCCGCTTCGAAAGCCCCATCACTCACGAGGATCTTGCGCGCATTGAGGAGGAGATGCGCCGGATCGTGGCGGAAGACCTCCCCCTGGAGCGCGTTTGGCTTCCCCGCACGGAGGCCGAGCGCCTTCTCCAAGAAAAAGGCGAAGTCTACAAACTCGAACTTTTGGAGGAGATCCCAGGCGAGAAGATCTCCTTCTATCGGCAGGGCGAGTTTTTGGACCTCTGTCGTGGGCCGCATCTTCCCTCCACCGGGCTTGTGCGGCACTTCAAGCTTTTGGATTTGGCCGGCGCGTATTGGCGGGGCGATCCCCACAGGGACATGCTCACTCGTATTTACGGGACGGCCTTCGCCACCGCGCAGGAGTTGGAGAGTTTTCTGCGCTGGCGGGAGGAGGCGCGCCGCCGGGACCACCGCGTTCTTGGGCCCAGCCTTGATCTCTTCTCCATCCAGAACGAGACGGTAGGCGCAGGGCTTGTCCTTTGGCATCCCAAAGGGGCCCGAATTCGCCGGATCATTGAGGACTTCTGGGTGGCCGAGCATTATAAGGCCGGCTACAAGCTCGTATACACCCCGCACATCGGCCGTAGCCGCCTCTGGCAGATCTCCGGACATTTGGACTTCTACCGGGAAAGCATGTACGCCCCCATCGTCATCGAGGACCAGGAGTTCTTCCTGAAGCCCATGAACTGTCCATTCCACATTTCCATCTACAAGACCAAGACCCGCTCCTACCGAGAACTTCCCATCCGTTATTGCGAACTGGGCACGGTTTACCGGTTCGAGCGCTCCGGAGTGCTGCACGGGCTTTTGCGGGTGCGCGGGTTCACCCAGGACGATGCCCACATCATCTGCCGGCCGGATCAGGTGGAAGAGGAGATAAAAAGGGTTTTGCGGTTCGCCTTGCACATCCTTCGGGCGTTTGGGTTCACGGAGTTCACCGCGTACCTTTCCACCCGGCCGGAGAAATACATCGGAAATCCCGAGGACTGGGAGCGGGCCACGGAAGCCCTGCGCCGCGCCGCCGAGGAGGAGGGCCTTTCTTACGAGGTCAAGGCCGGAGAGGGGGCGTTCTACGGGCCCAAGATCGACCTGGAGGTCCAGGACTCCCTCAAGCGCCCCTGGCAACTCACCACCATCCAGTTCGATTTCAACCTTCCGGAGCGGTTCGATATGACCTTCATCGGCCCCGATGGCCGGGAGCACCGGCCGTACATGATCCATCGGGCCCTTTTGGGCTCCCTGGAGCGCTTCTTCGGGATCCTCATCGAGCACTACGGCGGGGCTTTCCCCGTTTGGCTGGCCCCGGTTCAGGCCGTGGTCCTTCCCGTGAGCGAAAAGGACATCCCCTACGCGGAGGAAGTGGCGGAAAAGCTCCGCGCGGAGGGGATCCGGGCGGAGGCCTGGACCAGGGAAGGGAAGACCTTGAGGTGGCTGGTGCGGGAGGCCCAGTTGCAGAAGATCCCGTACATCCTAGTGTGCGGGGCGAGGGAGGCCGCGGAAGGTAAGGCCGCATTGCGCCTCCGCACTAGCGAAAACCTCGGCCCACAGCCCCTTCCGGAGATCATCGCCCGCATCCGCGCTGCCGATTCCTCCCGGTCCACTGCCCTATAAAGCGAAATCATTTCCCAACACCGCCCACCTTCGGTAACCTTTACACACAAGGAGGTGGTGATGCGCCTAATTTACAAGTTTTTGGTTGGAGGCGGGGTGGCCGCGTTTTTCTTCTTTGCCTGGGTGATCATGATGCTTTGGAACAGCATCGTCGCCGGCCATCTCGGCATCCTTCCGCCCCTTTCTTACCTTCAAGCCTGCGGCCTTTGGTTCCTCGTGACCCTTCTTTTCGCGTGGGTTGGGATGGGCGTGGGCTGGCGCCTCATCATGGACCGGGAGGAGCGGGTGGAGAGGCGCGTTCGGAAGGCCCTGGCCCGTTGGCTTGGTCGGGAGGATCTGGCCTGGGATGAACTGGGCGAGCTCTTGGAGAAGCGAATCAAGGAAAACCTCCGGCGCTGGTTGGAAGAAAGCTGAAAGAAAGGAGGCGTGGTGGAACTAGTGGTTCCGGACCTTGGGGAAGTGGACACGGTGACGGTAGTGCGCTGGCTGAAAGGGGAGGGCGAAGCGGTGGAAGCGGGCGAGGCCGTGGTGGAGGTGGAGGCGGATAAGGCCGTATTTGTCATCGAAGCGCCGGCAGCCGGGATTCTGCGCAACGCGAAGCCCGCGGGAACGCAGGTGCGGCCGGGCGAGGTCCTTGCCCAAATTCAAAGCCCATGAAATGGGGGCTGGCGCTACGGTTGGGGCGGATGCCTTACGCCCCGGTTTGGGAACTTCAACGTCGCCTGCATGAACTTCGTAGAGCTCAAAAAATTCCGGACATCCTCATTTCCTTGGAGCACGAGCCGGTCATAACCCTGGGCCGGTCCGCTCAGGCCCAGGATCTTGTGGCGCCGAAAGAGGAGCTGGTGAAGAAGGGGGTGGAAGTTTTTTCCGTGGAACGTGGCGGCGGAGCCACCTACCATGGCCCCGGACAACTTGTGCTCTATCCCATTGTGGATCTCCGCGCCCTCAACTTTTCAGTGCGCCAGTACGTATGGGCCTTGGAAGAGGTGATGATCCGCGTAGGAAAGGATTTTGGGGTCGAACTATTTCGCCGGCCCGGCTTTCCCGGGGTCTGGCACACCCTAGGCAAGGTGGGCTTTTTGGGCATCTACGTGCGAAACTGGGTGACCATGCATGGCCTGGCCCTAAACGTGGCCCTGAACCCCAATGGGTTCGCATGGATCGTGCCCTGCGGGATCTCGGATCTTTCGGTGATATCTTTGTCCGACATTTTGGGTCAAGCGGTGAGCGTGGAAGAGGCCGAAAATTATGCGCTTTCTGCGTTTTCTGAGGTCTTCTCCCGCGAATTGGTGAAAATTTCGGGAACCGAGGTGAAAGAATGGCTAAGCCGGCATGGCTTAGAGTGGAGGTCGGCGTAGAACAAGCTTTTGTTGGGGAGGTGCGCCGGATTTTGCGGGAAGAAGGGCTTTCCACGGTGTGCGAGGGCGCGCGCTGTCCGAACCTCCCGCGGTGTTGGGGATCCCACACGGCCACGTTCATGATCCTCGGGGATATCTGTACCAGATCCTGCCGATTTTGTGCGGTTTCCCACGGCCGCCCGCTTCCTCCGGATCCCACGGAGCCCATCCGGCTGGCCCAAGCCGTAAAGAAGCTCGGCCTTCGGTACGTGGTGTTGACCTCGGTGGATCGAGACGACCTTCCCGACGGTGGAGCTGGGCATTTCGCCGCATGCGTTCGGGCGGTGAAAGAGAAGGTCCCGGAAGCTAAGGTGGAGGCGTTGATCCCCGATTTCTCCGGGGATATGGAAGCGCTGCGGAACGTAGTGGAGGCCGGTCCCGATGTGGTCGGGCACAACTTGGAGACGGTGCGAAGGCTGACCCCACTGGTGCGGGACCGCCGCGCCGGCTACGACCTCTCCCTTCGGGTTTTGCGTACGCTGAAAGAGCTGAACCCTCGAATTTTCACGAAATCCTCGCTTCTTTTGGGCTTGGGCGAGGAGGAGGCGGAGGTGGAGGAAGCCCTTTGGGATCTGCGTCGGGCCGGCGTGGACATCGTTGTTTTGGGTCAATATCTGCGCCCTTCAGCAAGGCAGCTTCCCGTGGCGCGATACATCTCCCCGCGGGAATTCTCCGCCTGGGAAAGAAGGGCCAAAGACATGGGTTTTCGGGCAGTCCTTTCCGGGCCCCTTGTGCGCACCTCCTTCCGCGCGGCCGAGGTATATTGGGAGCTGGTATGCGCGTCCTCCTCGACCTAGGTTTCCGCGATCCCGCCCTGAATCTGGCCCTGGAGGAGGCCATTTTGGAAGGGGTGCGGCGGGAGCTCGTTCCCCCGACCCTCCGCATTTGGCGTAATCCCCGGTGCGTGGTGGTGGGACGGGGCCAGAACCCCGAGGAGGAAGTGGATTTGGATCTGGCCCGCCGCTGGCGGATCCTCGTGGTGGTTCGGCCTTCCGGCGGGGGCACGGTTTATCACCATCCTCGAAACCTTTTGTTCTCTTTGTTTTTGCCCCTCACCGGGAAATGGCGTTCGGTGAGGGAATCCCAGGAGGAGCTTTCCGGCCTTTTGGCCCAGGCCATACACCGGCGTTTCGGCCTTCCGGTGGAGGTGAAAGACGGCGGTCTATTTGTGGAGGGCCGAAAAATTTCGGGTTCCGCGCAGCTTCGGCGCGGCGCCCTCCTCCATCACGGCACCCTTCTTCTTTCTTCGGACGTGATCCCCATGGAGAGAGTCCTGCGGGCCCTGCAGCCGGGATACCACCCCCAAGGCGTGCCCTCCCGGCCCGCACCGGTCGCGGACCTTTCCACCCTCGTTGGGCGGGATGTCCCCCTGGAGGAAGGAGTGAACCTGATCTTGGAGGCTTTTCGTCCGCTGGGAACCCCACGCCTTTCTTCCTTTTCCCTACGAGAGTGGGCGCTGGCCGACCAGATCCTGTCTCGATGAGGCCACCGACTCCCGAAGATCTTCGTATCCTGGCTATCCAACTTGGGCGAAAGCCCCGGGGAGTTTTGGCCGTAAAACCCTGTCCCTACGGCTTTCCCCAGGTGATCCTGAACCATCCCCTTCTTCCCCAAGATGACGAGGGCGAGCCGGAGCCGATGCCCACGATTTTCTGGCTCACCTGCCCTTTTTTAGTTCGTGAAGTTTCAAAACTGGAGTCGGATTCTGCTATCAAGCGCTACGAGAGGATGCTTTCCCGCGATGAGGGCCTGCTTCAGGAGTTCAGGCGCGCTCATGAAGCTTATCGGACTGAGCGGATTTCCCTTCTCTCGGAGGAGGAAATTGCCTGGGTCAAGGAACGAGGGTGGAATTCCCTTTTGACCACGGGAATTGCCGGAATTTCTGACCCCAAAAGGGTGAAGTGCCTACACGCTCATTTGGCCCATTTTTTGGCGGGTCGGGAGAACCCGATCGGCCGGCGCGTCGCCGAGGAACTTCCTTGTCTTTTTTGCTCACCAGAACGCATATTCTGCCAAGATTTTCTTTCTGCCTCTAACTAGCTTTCCCCGGCGAACGGACGCATGGTACGCTTTTAGGAAGCATGGGCATGGAAAAGTGGGTTTTGGAAGTGGCGGCCGCGCTCATCGTGAAGGATGGAAAGGTCCTCCTTACCCGCCGCCACGAAGCCGATGCGCAAGGGGGCCTTTGGGAATTCCCGGGCGGAGCCAGGGAAGAGGGCGAGTCCTTCGCGGAATGTCTCGCTCGGGAACTTCAGGAGGAGCTGGGGATCGAGGTGGAGGTGGGGGAAGAAGTGGCCCGGGTCCTTCATGACTACGGGGACTTTGCCGTCGATCTCCGCCTTTTTCGGGCCCGAATCGTGCACGGCGAGCCAAAAGCGTTGGGGTGCGCGGAGGTGCGGTGGGTTAAGGAATCGAAGATTTTCACCCTTTCCTTGGCGCCTGCGGATCAGAAGCTCGTGCAGGATCTTCGAGAAAGGCGGGTCCTTTAGCGCCAGCCGTGGAGCGGAAGATTGGCATCGGGCGAAAGGGAGAGAGGATCGGAGATACCTAGCTCGTGATAGCGGTGGAAGGCGCAGGCCGCGACAGTGGCGGCGTTATCGGTGCAGAGCTCCGGGGGAGGGAAGAAAACCAGCATTCCGCGGGCGGAAGCCCGCTCAGGGAAAACCTCGCGCAGCCGGCGATTGGCGGCCACCCCTCCCGCCACCGCGATCCTCTCGAACCGGAACCGCCGCGCCGCCCGCAGAGCTTTCTCCACCAAAACCTCCACCACGGCCTCAAGGAACGAGGCACAGAGGTCAGGAAGAGAAGCCGTGGAATGCTCCCGTAACCAGTAGACAGCGGCGGTCTTTAGGCCGGAAAAACTCATGTCCAGGCCACTTTCCAACATGGGCCGCGGAAAAGGAACAGCATTGGGATCGCCTTCGCTAGCCAAAGCGTCGATCTTTGGCCCGGCGGGATAGGGAAGGCCCAGAAGTCTTCCGAACTTGTCCAGAGCCTCGCCGGCCGCATCATCCCGGGTTCCGCCCACCACCTGGTACTCGCCCCACCGCGGGACGGCCACAAGGAGGGTATGTCCGCCGGAGGCGATAAGGCCTAGGAAGGGCGGTTCCACCGGGGGATCCATGAGCCTCAGGGCGAAAAGGTGTGCGGCCAGGTGGTTCACGCCCACCAGGGGCACATCCCGAGCCAAGGCCACCCCGGCGGCGTAGGAGACGCCCACCAAAAGGGGGCCGATCAAGCCCGGCCCATATGTGACCCCCACCAGATCCACGTCGTTCCAAGAAAGCCTGGCTTTTGTCAGGGCTTCCTGGACCAGGACCGGAAGTTTTCGCAGGTGATCGCGGCTGGCCGCCTCGGGCACCACTCCCCCGTAGCGGGCATGAAGGTCAGTTTGGGAATACACGAGGTTGACGAGGATCTCCCGGCCGTCGCGGACCAAGGCCACCGCCGTCTCGTCGCAAGAGGTCTCAATCCCCAAAACGATCATCAGCCCTGCGGCTCCCGAATGTACTCCGGTTTGAGAACCCCAATGAAGGGAAGGTTTCGGTAAAGCTCGGCGTAGTC
>JACIWM010000022.1 GCA_014360945.1 Candidatus Bipolaricaulota bacterium | reverse complement strand
TCCTCGTTGGTGCCCACAAGCCTTATCACCACCGGGATGGATCTTCCGCGAAGGGCCTCCACCACCCCTTTGGCCACCTCATCGCAGCGGGTGATCCCGCCGAACACGTTCACAAAAAGCACTTTTGCTCGGCCGTCCCTAAGGATCAGGTCAATTCCGGCCTTTACCCGCTCAGCCCGGGCCCCGCCCCCGATATCCAAAAAGTTCGCGGGCCGGCCTCCGTTTTGGGCCACCAAATCCAGAGTAGCCATCACCAATCCCGCTCCGTTTCCGATGATCCCGATGTCCCCATCAAGCCGCACATAGCTCATCCCGGCCTCCTTGGCCTCGGCCTCCAGCGGGTCCACCACTTCCTCGGCCAAACCATCAAATTGGGGACCGGGTGAGTGGTCGTCATCGATGATGATCTTTGCATCCAAAGCCAAAAGTTTCTCCCCGCATTCGGCAAGAGGATTTATCTCCACAAGCTGGGCCTCATAGCGGACGAACACGGCCCAAAGTTTTTTCGCCAAATCAATGAGGGCCGGCTGCAGCGTTTTGGAAGCGAGGGAGAAAAGCCGGCGCAACCGGAAGGTGCTCGGCCCCTCCAGCGGTGGGATATGCACCTTCTTCACGAGCTCCGGGCTCGTTCGTGCCACTTCCTCGATGTCCACCCCGCCTTTAGGAGAGTAGAGGAAAAGGGGCATGCGGGAAGCCCTGTCGATCACGATTCCTAAATAGTGCTCGCGCTCAGCCTCCACCGCCTCCACCACGAGAAGCTTTTCCACCCGGAAGCCTTTGAGCTCCGATCCCAACAATGTTTTTGCGATTTCCTCGGCCTCTGCTGGGTTTTGGGCGGGGCGAATCCCGCCGGCCTTGCCCCGACCGCCCACGGGAACCTGAGCTTTGAGGACCACCGGCCGGCCCAGCCTTTCCGCAACCTCCCGGGCCTCCTCAGGCCTTGTCACCACCGCCCCGGCGGGGACAGGGATGCCTTCCTGCGCAAAAACCTCCCGGCCTTGCCACTCCAAAAGCCGCAACCTTCCCCCTTTCTTTGGGCAAGGTTACCTCCGTAACCATCGATGGACCAGGGACTTAGGAAATCCTGTCAGGGGACAAATTTCGATGCCTTGCGAATTTCTGCGCCTTAGGCTAAGATTTTGCGGCCATGAACGAGATTCGCAGCCACGAGTACGACGTGGACAAGATCAAAGTGCTGGCGGATATGGAGGCCGTGCGCCAGCGGCCGGGGATGTACATCGGCTCCACCGGTCCCGATGGCCTCCTCCAGATGATCTACGAGGTGGTGGACAACGCCGTGGACGAGGCCTTGGCCGGCTTTTGCACGGAGATCGACGTCATCATCCATGAGGACAAGCGCGTCACCGTGCGGGACAACGGCCGGGGAATTCCCGTGGGCATTCACCCAGAGGCAAAAATCAACACGGTGGAGCTCGTCCTCACCACCCTCCATGCCGGCGGAAAGTTTGGAGAGGGCGGGTACAAGGTGGCCGGCGGCCTCCACGGCGTGGGCGTGTCCGCGGTGAACGCCCTCTCCGAGCACCTCGTGGTGGAGGTGCGGTGGAAGGACGGCAAAGTCTACCGTCAGGAGTTCTCCCGGGGACGGAAGCTCACGGAGCTCACGGTGGTGGGAGAGACCAAGGAGACCGGGACCACCATCACCTTCCTTCCCGACCGCGAGATCTTCGGCCAGATCAACTACAACTTCTCCAAACTCGCCCATCGTCTACAGGAGCTTGCTTATCTTGTTTCCGGCCTCACCATCCGGCTGGATAACCGCCTCACTGGGGTCAAGCGCACCTTCCACGCCAAGGGCGGGATCGTGGCCTTCGTGAAGGAACTGAGTGTGGGGAAAGAACCCCTCCATCCCGAACCCATCTACCTTGCGGAGGACCGCGGGAACATGGCCGTGGAGATCGCCATGCTCTTCACGGACGCCGTGGAGGAGGAGGTTTTCACATTTGCCAACTGCATCAACACCCGGGAAGGCGGCACACACCTTACCGGTTTCCGCTCCGCCCTCACCAGGGTGGTGAACGACTACGCTCGAGAAAAACGCCTCCTTCGCCAGGATGAAGATTCTATTCCTGGCGAGGCCATCCGCGAGGGGCTCGTGGCCATCGTGGCCGTCAAACTCACCAACCCCGAGTTCGAGGGCCAGACCAAGGTGAAGCTGGGGAACCCCGAGGTGCGCACGTTCGTGGAAGAGGTGGTGCGGGATCAGCTTTCCGCGTATTTCGCGAAGAACCCAAACGTAGCCAGGGCCATCATCGAGAATGCTCTAACCGCGCATCGGGCGAGGCTCGCGGCAGCGCGGGCTCGCAAACTTGTGCGCCGCAAAGGCGCCCTTTTCGCCGGCGGCCTTCCCGGAAAACTTGCGGACTGCACGAGCGAAGATCCCACAAAAGCTGAGCTCTTCATCGTGGAGGGCGATTCCGCCGGAGGCTCGGCCAAACAAGGCCGGGATCGCACGTTCCAGGCCATCCTCCCCCTCCGCGGAAAAGTCCTGAACGTGGAGAAAGCCAACCTGCGCAAGCTCTTGGAGAACCAAGAACTTCGGGCCATCATCACTGCGTTGGGCACGGGCATCCGCGAGGATTTCGATATCTCCAAGCTTCGGTACCACAAGATCATCATCATGTCCGATGCCGACGTGGACGGTGCCCACATCAGGACCCTCCTTCTCACCTTCTTCTTCCGCAACCTCCGGCCGCTTATCGAAAACGGCCACCTCTATATCGCCAAAGCCCCTCTTTATCTGGTGCAGAAGGGGACGACCCGCCGCTACCTCTATTCCGAGGAAGAGCTCCAGAAGTTCCTGGCCGAGGCCGACGGTCAATGGACGGTCCGGCGGTTCAAGGGTCTTGGAGAGATGAACCCGGAGGAGCTTTGGGAAACGACGATGAACCCGGCTACCCGGGTCCTTCGGCAGGTCACGATCCGCGATGCTTTGGAAGCCGACGAGATCTTCACTACCCTCATGGGCCACGACGTAGCTCGCCGTCGGGACTTCATCATGGAAAACGCTCACCGGGTCTTCGCCCTGGACATCTAGTTGCGCCTTTACCCTCTTCCTGGGAAAATACTTTTGGCTGGGGGCGTAGCTCAGCTGGGAGAGCGCTGGCATGGCATGCCAGAGGTCACGGGTTCAAGTCCCGTCGCCTCCACCACCTACGGTCCTAAAATTCTGATCGGCGTAGAACTCCGCAGCTGAAGGCCGTCGATTTCAAAGACAAGCTCGGCAAAAAAGCCAAGATAGCCGGAATTCTTTTGGAGGTTTGCGGCAAACGCTCCTTCTCCTCCCGAAAGAGTTTGGGCCCGCCAGCGGGCCCGATCCAAATCGGGCAAAGTGAACTCCGCCATCCATAGCCAAGCCTCCTTCACCGGCCAATCGGTGTGCACCGAAAGCTCTACCCCGTCGGCCTCAAAACGCAAAGAGTTTTGGATTTGGGGAAGGTCCCTATTTTGGGCCACGAGGCGAGCAAACGCGGCGATTGTGGAAAGCACGCCTCCGCCGAGGATCACGTTGTGGCCCACGTTAGGGACCACATAAAGGAGCTTGGGGGCGGGAAGGCCTGGCCAGTAGAGGGCCGTGGCATCGGTGACCCAATATGGGTCGTTGGCGCCCACCACCACGAGTTTGGGCATGGTGTAGGCGTGGCGGTAGGAGTAGGGATCCACGAGAAACACGAGTTTTACGGCCTGAGGTGAAGGATCGGCTAAAGTGGTGAGCCCGCGGGCCGTGTAGTCCTGAAGTTTCGGGGAGGGCCCGCCCAAAAGTTCCTCTTGGCGGGCAAGCTGCGCTGGGATGTTCAAGAAATCGAAGACGATGGGGATGATCCCGAGGACCCGGGAATCCACAGCCGCCGTAAGGTACGTGGTCCACCCCCGCTTCGAGGCCCCGGCCAGAATGAACCCCCGCACATTCCCGCCCCAAAATTCTTGGGCTAAGGCGGAAATGGCATCCATGGCGCTCAGTACGCTTTGCACCATGGGAAAAAGGAGGGGCCAATCCGCGCCTCCTTCAAGAAGATAGCGCTCGAAAGTGTAGGCGATGAGGGCATCTTCGCGAAGACCAAATATTGGTTGGTTCGGAACGGAATTGAGGATGGCCACGCGCAGGCCGGCGGCCCGGGCCACGGCCCACCCCAAAAGCTCCTCCCCAGGATAAGGATCGGCGCTGATGTAAAGAAGCACCACGTCTTCCGCGACGCGATCAGGGGGGTCAAGGAGGAGAACCCGGTGCGTCCACGGAATTCCCCTCCAGATCTGGGATTGTAAGCGGATCTCCCAGAGTCCTCCCTCCTCTTTTCGCACCAGTTCCCAACTTGCCTGGCCCGTGCAGGATCGCACGTAATCGAAAAGCTCGTGTTGGGCCAGGGAAGAAAGGCTCAGGATCACCACTAACGCTGTTGCTAACAGGACTTGTGTACGCATGGCTTTTTCATTTTATCCGCGCTTTTCGTTTGGGCTTGTTTACGAAGACTGGGCCGGGGATATTCGGAGGCGCCATGGACCTGGAAGGAACGTTACGGGAGGTCATCGCGCATTATAACGAGTTTCGCTCGCCTGAAGCCCATGCCGAATTTCTTTCTTGGGATGGAAAAACCTTCCGCGTCTCCTTCACTGGGCATTTCTGCCGCACCTGCGGAGTCTACGACTATTTCGAGGATCTCCAGGAGAAGCTCCGCGACCGAGGGTTGGAGACGAGAATTGCGGAAATTCAGGAAACGCCGAACGGAGCGGTGGTTACGTTTCAGCTCCTTTCCCGGGACTTCCCTAGCGCTCAGTCTTTGGTATCATCCTGACGATGAAGTGGCTAGCGCTAGGAATGATTTTCTTGTTTCTTCCGGCCGGAGCCTTTGAACTTTCCGGAAGTTTCTCCACAGGCCTCACCTTGGCTCCCGCCCCCTCCGCGCCCTGGAACACCCTGAACCTCCAGCTATCCTTCGGAAGCTGGGAGATTCAAAGCTCCTCCACTTGGCAAAGTTTCACTCTCAATAAGCAGAGCTTTGCTGTTGCGGGAAATCTCGGAAACCTTGGGATCGAAGCCGGAGTGGTGCTTTTGCCCGTGACCGCACCGCGCCTGGGCGCCTGGACAACCCAGGAGTTCCGGGTTTCCGAGAGTTTCCTCGCCCTCGAGCTCAGTTTGGGACAAATTCGTCTCAAGCTCGTCCTTCAGGTCGGGCTGGATAAGCCTTGAGTTTCCTTCGCCGTTGGCATCGCCGAAGGATTCGGACGTGGCCATTCCCTCGGCATTGGGAACCGTTCCTTTACGAAATACCTCTCTTCCCGCGTCTCCCGCCTTCGGATCAGCGTGAGCTTTTAGGCCATATCCAGGTTTTCCTTTCCGAGAAACGTTTCGAGGGCGCGGCCGGATTCTCCGTGGATGAGCGGGTACGAGTGATTGTGGCCGGAAACGCTTGTCTTCTTCTCCTCCACCGGGAAACGGAGTATTTCCCGCTTATGCGTACAGTGGTGGTTTATCCCACCCTGTACGTGGCCCGGTATGTGCGGCGCGGCCCGGGAGGGGTGGTGGAGGAGGGGATGGAGGTGCGGGCCGGCGAATCATGGCCTCTGGGCACGGTGGTCCTCGCTTGGGATGCCGTGACCCAGGCCGGCTTTGCGCCCGGAGCCCGCAACGTGGTAATCCACGAGTTCGCCCATCAACTGGATTTAGAGGACGGCGGGATGCAGGGCGTCCCCGTCCTTCCTCCGGAACTTTTGGAGGCTTGGCCAAAAATCTTCTTTCCCGAGTACTCCCGGGTTTCCTCTTCCCCGTGGCCCACGCCCCTGGCATTTGGCCGGGAGAACCCCGCGGAGTTTTTCGCCGTGGCCGTGGAACTTTTCTTCGCTGACCCTTGGGGCCTAAAGGCCCATCATCCCAAGCTTTACGCCCTTCTTTCCCAATACTTTCGCCAGGATCCGTTATCCTTGGTCCTCTAGGCCTTCCGGCTCTTCCTCGGAAGCGGTGGCCACTTCCCCTGCCCGGGGAAGGAGGGCTTTGCGCGCGGATACAAGGTATCCGGTGAATCCCACCATGCGCTCGAGTGGCCTAACACCCTCCCGCTCCCGCACGAGCATCTTCCGCTCCAGGATCTCCACGGCCTCAATCCAGACGAAGCCGTTTTCCGCGAGGGTCTTCACCGCCTGCTTCAACTGCTCGGCGGTGGGAACGAGGAGGGCGAGGGGACGGCCAGGCGCAAGGGCTTCTCGGGCCGGAGGAATGGCCTCCCACGGCGTGGGAAGGTCCAAGAAAACAGCATCCACCTCGGAAACGGGAAAAGGTTCGCCCGCTGTAAGGATTTGAGCCTCCACCCGGTCCGCGTACCCCAGCTTCTTTATGTTCTGCATGGCGTTGTAGAGGAAATCAGGCCTTCGATCGTAGGTGTAGACCTTGCCCGTGGGCCCCACAAGCTGGGCAAGAAGAATGGTGAACGCCCCGGAACCGGTTCCCATCTCGATCACCCGCGCGCCAGGAAAAAGATCCAAAGCCAACACGAGCCAGCCCGCGTCCTTGGGATAGACGATCTGGGTCTGGCGGTGGACCTTCATCATGCGGTCGGCGATCCTGGGACGGAAGGCCACGAAAGGGTGACCCGTGGAGGAGAGGATCTCTGTGCCCTCGGGTTTTCCCGCGATCTCGTCGTGGCGGATGATCCCGCGATGGGAGTGGAACGCGCCGCCCGGGGTGAGAGTGATGAGGAAGGTGCGGCCCCGGCCGGTCTCCCAAAGAATCACCGGCTCTCCGTACTCAAGCGGGCGCACGCTCACGCATCCTTTCCTTTATCCGGCAGAACCGGCACAAACCTTCCGCACCGGTGGGCATCCCGCAGGAAGGGCAATCGCGAAGCTCCTCCTCCGGAGCTTTGGGAAAGATTTTGTGCACACGCAAAAAGGACTTGAGAAACGTGATCTTTGTGGAGGGCGATTCGTCCTCGAGGCGGTTGAGGATGTCTTTGAGAAAGAGGGAGCGCGCCCCGCGGCTATGAGGGCACTCCTCGTAGATGTAGCGGATCCCCTCGATCAGGCAGTAAGCGACCATCTCCCGTTCGGAAAGGTAAATGAGGGGCTTCACCTTGCGCACGAGTTTTCGCCCTTCGGGAAGGACCGGATATTGCCGGGCCAAATACGCAAGATCCCAGCGCAGGGTGTTTCCCAAAAGGGTGGCGGCCTCGTCGTCCAAGTTGTGGCCGGTGGCCAGGGCCGCATACCCGCCCTCCCAAGCCACCCGATTCATGATGTAGCGCTTGATCGTGCCACAGTGGGAACAAGGGCTTCCCCGAAGGACCTCAGTGATCTCATCAAGCCCAGCTCCCACTTCATCCTCCACCCGCACCACGAAAAGCCGAAGGCCCCGATCCCGGGCGAAGGACTCGGCGTATTCCCGAGAGCGCTGGGAGTACCCGGAGATTCCAAGGTCCAGATAAAGGCCATCTGCCCGATAGCCGAGTTTTGTGAGGATCTGCCAAAGCCCAAGGGAATCCTTTCCCCCGGAAACGGCAACAAGGATCTTCTCCTCGGGCACAAACATGCGGAACTTCCGGATGGCCTTCTCGACCTCTTTTTCCACGCGGGAGACGAGATGTTCCGGGCACAACCGCAGATTGGCGTGGCGCAGGCGAAGAACCGCGTCCTTCTCGCAGAACGTGCAACGCATCCTAGCCTCCGGAGATGACATCGATCAGCTCGAACTCCTCGCCGTCCTGGGGCCGATAGTCCAGGGGCACGATCTTCCCATCCCGGACGACGAGAACCGTGTCCGGAAGGATCCCAGCCTCCCGAAGAATCCGCTCCAAGGTTTTCCCGGAAGGCACGTTCAGAATCTGATCCCGCCTCCGCAGGGTGACCATGGGCCATTGAGTATACCCAATCTCGCCCTTCACCGTTTCTGCACAACTCCTCTACATCACCTCCACCGCGGTCATGTAAAAGCTGAGTTGGAGGTGATCAAGCGATGCGTAACGCGATTTTGGGGTTGACGTTGGCGGGGATTTTGGGAGGGATGGCCTTCGCTCAGCCGTGGCCCATGCGTCTAGGCGCCTCCATGCCCACGGAAACCTTTGTCCTTATTTGGATCTCCGCCCTCGAGCTTTCCTCGGCCCAGATGGAGTCGCTCCTGAAACTCGTGGACGAGCTCATGCCCCTCCGCGACGAGATCGCCGGGATGCCAGAGAAATTCCATGAGGATCTTTTGAGGTTCACGGGGACCACGGAAGAACTGCGCGAGCTTCTTTCCGCGTACCGAAACGAGCTTCAGGAAAAGCTCCAAACCCTGGAAGACAAATTCGCAGACGGCCTAAAGAAGATCTTAACCGTGGCCCAGTGGGAAAAGCTCCAACGCGGTCTTCTCCTTGAGGAGGGGCCGGCCTTGAGAAAGACACCAACGTGGTGGAGAGGGGCTCCGAGGGCCCAGCCGGAGCGGCCGTCCCTGGGCGTTCGGCTTGAACTTTGGCGGGGGATGACATTGGTGAGAATCCTTCCCGTCCTGAAGGAGGCGTTGGCGGACAAACTCGCGGCGGTGAAGGGCTAGCCTGAGCTAGTCGCGAAGATCGGCGGAGAAGGGCGGGTTCCTGCCCGCCCTTTTTTCATTCCACAATAAGATTCGGGGAATTTCGGTCCGTATCAGCCAAAAGAAATTCCGGGGTGGCGGAGAGGGCGTTCGTCGGACAGGCATCCACGCACTGGGCACAGAACGTGCACCGGGCCACATGGATCCGGATTTTCTTCACTTCCGGCAGGAACTCGATCACCTTGGCCGGGCAAACCCGGATGCACAGTTGGCACCCGATGCATTTCTCCCGGTCATAAGCGAGCTTTCCCCGGAATTTGGGGGGCACAGGCACCGGCGGATGGATCCGAGCTTTGCCCTCCTGGACCTTGGCCAAGAAGCCCAGGATGGAGCGGGGCATGTATTTGGCCGGGAACTTATTGGTCGCCGGCCGGGAAAGGGCCTGGGAAAGCAAGGTTTTGAAGATCATCCCATCACCACCTTATCCAGAGCGAGAAGGAGGAGGCCGGCCAGAGAAGCGGCCGTGCCCCAAAGCCAGAACCCGCGGGCCACCTGGTCCACCTTGAGCCGGGCCATCCCTACCCGCACCGTGGTCACCGCCACCACCATCACCACAAACAATTTGAAAAGCCAGAAAAGAAAGTCCACGGCCGCGGCGGCTGCCCCGGAAAGCCCGAGGACTCCGGCGATCCCATAAGGGATGAAAATGGCCACCACAAGCCCGGCCATGACCAGGGTCCGCACCACGTCCGCCAAGTAGAACAGGGCCAAATAGGTCCCGGAGTACTCCACCATGAGCCCGCCGGCGATCTCCGTCTCCGCCTCGGGAATATCGAACGGGATCTTCGCGAGCTCCGCGGGAGTGACCACAAGCATGGTGACAAGGAGCACAACAAGACCGATAACCCCCAACGGACCAACCCAGGGCCAAAGGGGATTTTGGGCGATGGTTCCTAAGGAGAAGGCCGGGGCGATACCTTGAGCGGAGAGGCGCCAGGCAACGGCCACGAGGACCACCGCCAACGGGAATTCATAGGACATGAGCATCACAAGCTCGCGCTGTGCCCCCACCACACCAAGTGGGGATCCAGAAGCGAATCCGCCCAGGGCCATGGCCAAGGCTGGCACGGCCAAAAGGTAAAGAACCACGATGGCGTCGCCATACCCCTCCAGGATCGGCCGAAACGGCCCGAGAGGAAGGTAAAGGAGGGCGGTGAAGGAAGCGAGCACCGCCAAAAACGGCATGGCCGAGAAAACCCAAGCCACCGCAGTTTTGGGGATCACCGTTTCCTTAACCAAAAGCTTTCCTAGGTCCAGAAACGGCTGGCGGAGAGGGGGGCCGATGCGGGCCTGCATGCGCGCGGCGATCTTCCGATCTAAACCGCGAAAGACCAGCCCCACAATTCCTCCGCCCACCACGGCCAACACGGCCTGCCCGAAAATCGCCCACCCGCTCATCGCGCCATCCTCCGCGTCTTCTCCCAGGAGAGCCGAAGGAGCTCCTCCTTGGTCAAGATCTCCTCTTTCCCATCACGCACAAGGTACACCCGATCCATGCAGCAAATGCAGGGGTCAATACACGCGGCGATGATGGGAATATCCGCCACCTCCTGGTCCTCGAACATCGGATACCAGCTCATGAGGTTGGAGTAGGTCGGAGCCTTCACTTTCCAGACGAGGGGCGACTCCTCGCCGGAGACAAGGCGCACATAGTGGATGACCTCGCCCCGGGGAGCCTCGTGCCAGCCTAGGCCCTCGCCCTCGGCCTTCTTAAGATGCGCCAAAAGCGCGGGGATCTTGGGGAAGGACGTGATCTCGCCATCCGGCATATTGTCCAAAGCCTTCTCGATGATCTCGATGGATTGCCCAACCTCCAAAAGGCGCACCACGATCTTGTCGTACACGTCGCCCATGGGGGTGAGGCCGTAGTCTTCGGGGGTGATAGCTTTGACCTCGAAATCGGGGTAAGCCAAATAGGGCCGGTCCTGGCGCACGTCCTTCCGGAGGCCGGAGGCGCGGGCCGTGGGGCCCACCGCGCAAAGCTCCTCCGCTTCTTTCGGCTCAAGAATCCCTACCCCGCGGGTGCGGGCCTCCACCGTGGGATCCCGCAAAAATGCATCCAAAAGCTCGTTCAAAAGCCCGCGATAGTAGCGCAGGGCCTCACGGACCTTGGGATATTGGTCGGGAGTGATATCCCGCCGCACGCCGCCGAAGATGGGGATCGCGTAATTGATGCGGTTTCCCGTAAGCTCCTCCAAAATGTCCAAAACTTTCTCCCGCACGCGCCAGGTGAGGTGAAGGAGAGTATCGAAGCCAAGCTCATGGGCGGCCACGCCCGCCCAAAGAAGGTGCGAGTGGATGCGCTCAAGCTCGGAGATGATGACCCGGATGTACTGGGCCCGGGGCGGAACCTCGATCCCCGCCGCCCGCTCCACGGCCTGGGTGAAGGCGATGGGGTGAGAGATGGAGCAAATCCCGCAGATCCGCTCGGAAAGGTACAGGATCTGGATGAGATTCCGGCCCTGGCGCATGCCCATGAACTCGATCCCCCGGTGGGCAAAGCCCGTGCGGACCTGAACGCCCACAATGCGCTCGCCCCGCACCTTGAAGGTGAGGCGGATCGGCTCCTTCAGGGCCGGATGAATGGGGCCGATGGGGACCTCGAACACTTCCCCGAGGCCGGCCTCCAGGCCCCCGTACACAAGCTCCCGCTCCTCCACCGCGGGAAGGACCGGGTCGTTAGGATCCTGCGCTCTCTTTTCCTTCATGGCCTTTCTCCCATTCCACCATGCGATGCAAAAATTTCTCTACCTCCGGCTCATCCCGCCGCCAGGGGTGCACGGGAAGATCGTCGGGGAGGAACACGTGGTCCCGCCGGGGGATTCCCACGAAGTCCACGCCCAAGAACTCGATCTTCTCACGTTCCGTCGTCTCCGCGCCCGGGAGGATCCCACAGATCGAGGGCACAGTGGGATCGTTTTTGGGAACATGCGTGCGCAAGGTGACCATCACCTCGCCGCCTTCCGTTCCGAATCCCACGGCAAGGTGATAAAGAAGCTCGATATGTTCCCCAGCGTCGTGGCCGGAGATGATGGAGATGTGCAGAGGGCCCAGGGACTTCAGGGTGGCCACGGCTTGAGGAATGGCCTCCCGGGGAACCTCCGCCCAGATCTCCTCCACCGTCCACTTCTTGGCCACGCCCACGGGACGGGGACGAAGCTCGGGGTTACGGAAGTTCTCGCCCAACGCGGTTTTGAGGGCATTGAGAACCTGCTCGGCTTTCATACCTTGGCCCCCAGTTTCTCCAGTTTGGCCACGGCCTTCACCACCCCGTCGATGATGGCCTCCGGCCGGGGCGGGCAACCGGGAACATACACATCCACGGGGATGATGCGGTCCACCGGGCCCACCACGTTGTAGCTCTCGTAAAACACGCCGGAAGTGGAACCACACCCTCCCACCACCACCACGGCCTTTGGATCCGGGGTCTGCTCGTAGATCCTCTTCAGCCGCTCGGCCATCATCCGCGTCACAGGACCGGTGACGAGGAGCACATCGGCATGTCGGGGTGTCCCCACGAGCCTTATCCCGAAGCGTTCTACATCATAGCGAGGGGTGAGGGCGGCCACGATCTCGATGTCGCAGCCGTTACACGAGCCTGTGGCCACGTGGAACACCCATAATGCCCGTTTGAACGCGGAAAGCCCCATTCCTTCCTCCTAGGCCAACACCAAAAGCACCACCACCGCCAAAATCACGAGGAACCAGCCCGCGTATTCGTTGATGTTACCGGAATGCCAACCCCTAAGACGCTCCAAAAGCGGCCGCAGCGCCTCCGCCAATCCCCAATAGAGGTGAAGGGCACCCACACGGGGATTCTCCACTTTCTCCCCGGAAAGAAAGGGAAGCTCCTGCTCCGTTCCCCGTTTGTATTCCCGTCGTCCTCGGGACCAGATCAAAACGGCAAGGATGAGAACGCCGAGGAGGGCAACGACGAAAATAAGGGGCGCCCAGTAGCCTTGGCCGGTTTCGATTTTTATAGCTTCCGTCATCCTTTATCCTCCCAAAACCGCCGAAAGGTAGAGGCTGCGACCAAGCCACAAGGCCTTCGCCGCCGGAGTAACCATCGCCTCCACGAAGAACCCCGGCACCAGGCCCAGGATCAAAATTCCCACGGCCAAAACACCCATGGATACAAGAATGGGCCAGGGAACGCGTACCTCCACGTTCACCCGCGGCCCGAGGAACGCGCCCTGAAAAGCCCGGGCGAACACGGCCAAAAGGAGGATGGAGGTGAGCACCGCCACCGCCGCGAGGATCGGGGAAGCCCGGAAACTTCCTTCATAGATGAGGATCTTCGAGGCGAATCCGTTCAGGGGAGGAATTCCCGCCAGAGCCAAGGAGGCCACGAGGAAAAAGAGGGCCACCTCGGGAAGGCCGTGGCCAAGGCCACCGAGCTCCCGCAGGTCCCGCGTGCCCTTCACCAGCTCCACCGCCGCCACACATAGGAAAAGGAGGCC
Source organism: Candidatus Bipolaricaulota bacterium (assembly GCA_014360945.1). Taxonomy (GTDB): domain Bacteria; phylum Bipolaricaulota; class Bipolaricaulia; order Bipolaricaulales; family Bipolaricaulaceae; genus DTER01. The sequence goes on along the minus strand of JACIWM010000022.1, from coordinate 4,713 downwards.
CACAGTGAGGGCGTCGTTGAGCATATGGAAAATCCCGCCCTTCATGGCCACCAGGCCATAATCGGGCCGGCCGGACATGGTCACTAGTCCCACTCCCACCCCAAGGAGCATGTACCCGATTTGGGAAACGGCCCCATAAGCCACGAGGCGCCCGAGATCCGTCTGAGCCAGGGCCATGAACGCCGCCACCACCATGGTGAGAAGGCCCATGGCCACCACGAGCCAGCCCACGGTCGTGTCCAAAATCCCGCCGTAGAGGGTGAAGAGGACCCGCCAAAGCCCGTAGAGGGAAACCTGGGTATTCACCACCAAAAGCAGGGCTTTCACGGCCGGCGCTTCGCCGTAAGCATCGGGCGCCCAAAAGTGCACAGGTGCAGCGGCGGCCTTCATGAGAAGAGCTCCCAGGAAAAGGGCCAGGGCCAGGCGATCCACGGCAGAGCCGCGTAGAAGAACGGAGACGTACGCGAGGTTCAGGGCGCCGTACTCTCCGTAGAGGAAGGCCACGGCCAAAAGGAAAAGGAGGCCGCTTACGCTGAAAAGGAGCATGGTCTTGAACGCGGCCTCCGGAGCCCGGCTCGTCCAGGTCCGGAAACCGATGAGGGCGCAGGCCGCGATGCTCGTCACCTCCAAAAACACGAAGAAATTGAAGAGGTCTCCGGTGTAGGCCATGCCCATGATCCCCGCAAGAAGGAGGCTCCCCAAGGTGAGGGCCAGGGTTTTCCCTTCCTCCTCGGGCAAGTACTTGAGGGCTGCAGGGAAGGCCACCAGGGCCATGAGGGCGGTAATAACCCCCATGAACGCGCCCATGGCGTCCACCACAAGCATGATGCGAATGGGAAAGCCTCCGGAAACCACGGTCTCCTGGGGGTGCCGCGCGCCCAAAACATAGACCCAAATGCCCTGGGTGAACACGTGGACGGCCACATACCCCACGGCCACCCCCACAAAAAGCACGATGAGAAGAACCCAAAGATCCCGAATCCTTTTATGCAATTTAGCCAAAAGCGGGGTGGCAAATCCCCCAAGGAGAGGAACGGCAATGGCCAAAATGGGAGCGTGAGCGCTCATCGTCACCCCCGTAGATCCCGGATCTTCCGGGCGTCCAAGGTCCCCTTATGGCGATAGATGACCACGGCAAAGGCGAGCATGAGGGCCGTGGTGGCCACACCGATGACGATGCTGGTGAGGGTCAGGGCCTGGGGCGTGGGAAGGACCATGGGCGCGCCACTGGGAGCGTACGTATAGATCGGAGGAATTCCCCCGTGCACGTAACCCAGAGACACGAGGAAGAGGTTGACCCCGCTTTCTATGAGCCCGATTCCGATCACGAGCTTGATAAGGTTACGTTTGGCCACCAACGTCCAAAGGCCCAAGGCCACGAGGATCACGCACACCACAAAGGGCAGGTTACCGATCATGCTCCCCTCCGAAGAGGGCGAAAAGGAGGACCACCGCGCCCAAACCGGCCAGAACCTTGAACCCCACAGCCCAGTTCATGAGGGGGAGGGTCCCGGCGGTGTTGAGATCTCCGGGATTTGGACCATAGGGCACGGGATTGCCGAAAAGCCCTCCGGAGCCAGCAAGGACATTGGCGAAGAACGTGACCCCAAGGCCGAGGAAACCCAGGGCCGCGAAGGCCACACCGCCCAGGCTCTCCAAGGCCGAAAGAAGCCCTTTCTTCCCGCTCAGGCTTTTTGCGCCAAAGGCCACGACCACCATGGCCAGGGCCGAGGCGGCCACAGCCCCACCCTGGAAGCCGCCCCCGGGCGTGAGATGCCCGTGCATGATCACATAGCCCCCAAACACCAAGGCGATGGGGAAAAGAATTCGGGTGATGGTGCGGACGACGACCGTCATTTCTTAGTCCTCCTCAGGATCAAGGCCACACCGGTCACGGCGGTGAAAAGAACCGTGGCCTCGCCCAGGGTATCGTAACCGCGGTAGTCAAAGACGATGGCGGTCACGGCGTTATTGGCGGCCACTTCCGGCTGGGAAAAGCGGTTGAAGTAATCGTCCATTTCCTTAAGCGTGGGCGCGCCGAACGGACGCAAGGCCACGGCCCCGAAGATGAGAAAACCCGCGGCCACACAGAACGAGGCGATCGCTAGCCACTTCATTCCTCTTCCTTTCTGCGGGTCTTCCAGATGGCCAAAAGAAAGATGGCGGTGGTGAGGGCCGCGCCCACCCCCGCCTGGGCGATGGCCACATCCGGCGCCTGAAGGAGATAAAAAGCCAGGGACAAAAGGAGACCCTGGGCGCCCAGGGCCAAGACCGCGGCCAAAAGATCCCGCAGGACCACGGCCAAAACGGAGGCGATCACCACCATGATGAGGGTTGCGGTGAGCATCGCCGCCCAGACCGTCATTTGCCAACCTCCTCCAGCCGATCCACCACCGCTTTGAACGGCTTTATTCCCGCGCGGTGCGCCGCCCGCGCCAGGGCATGGGAACCCGTGGGGTTGGTGAGAAGAAGGAAGACCAAAGCCAAAACGGCCCGGATGACCATGCTGATCCCCACGTCCCCGCCCCGCGCCACCCCGTAAACCACCACGGCCAAAATGGAAAAGATCGACCCAAACGTGGTGCATTTCGTCGCCCCATGAAGCCTGGTATACACGTCGGGAAAGCGGTGCAGGGCCACGGCCCCAAGGCCGTTGAAGATCGCCCCGATCCCCAAAAACACGTACATGAGGATCGTCACCGCAGCCCCTCCTCAAGGTAGCGGGCCAAGTATAGTGTGCCCACGAAGGAAAGGAGGGCGTAAACCAAGGCCACGTCCATGATGATCATAAGGTCCAGCGCGGCCCCAAGGAGGACCATGATGGCCACGACAAGGGTGTTTATCGTGTCCAGAGCCACGGCCCGATCCGCCGGAGTGGGCCCGATGGCCAAACTAAGGGAACAAACCAAAACGTAGGCCAAAAGGACGGCCGCCGCCACCGCCAGGGAGAGTTCCACGATCATTCCGCCACCACCTTCGCCCAGTTCGGGAAATTCCCGCAGACCTCTTCTGGTTTGGGGTCAACGTTTCGCACGTTTATCCAGTGCACGTAGAAGTCACCGGTCTCGTCGTCCACATCCACGGTCAGGGTGCCGGGAGTAAGGGTGATGGAGTTGGCGAGCATGGTGCGGCCGGCATCGGTTTTGAGGCCGGGGTTGAACCGGACGATTCCGGGATTGATGCGGCCGGTGATCACACGGTAAGCCACGTCCAGATTGGCCCTGGCCATGGCCAGAAAAAACGGCCCGAGAAGGTAAAAAAGAAAAACCGCCCACCGCCAGGGGTTGAGAAGACGCCAGCCGCCCCGCTCCCAAAGGAGACGATGGGAGGCGAGGGCCACAAGAAAAGAGACCACGGCCCCGCCGATGAGCTCCGCGAGGGACCAAAGGCCAACCTCGCCGCTGAACGCGGTGAGGACGAGATACACAGAAAAAGCCGGCGCGAACGTAGCCGCCACTTCTGCGACCCGTCGCATGGCGGGCGAGTATAACGCGCTCCCCCAATACAAGGCAAATCTGAAAGAGGGAAAATGCGACAAACCCGCGTTGCACTGTGAAAAACTTGGGCGTAGGATTGCTCGCTATGCACGACATTACCGGCTCTTTCGGCGACGTGATGCAAAAGCAGCTTGAGCTTGCCGCCCAGAACTACGAGCTTTTGAAGAACCGTGGAATCCGGGCGGTGAACGTGATGGGCGCCATCGGCTCAGGGAAGACCGAGCTCATTTTGCGTATGGCCAAAAAACTCCGCGAGCGGGGCCTCAGGGTCGGCGCCATTGCCGGCGATGTCGCCGGCGACGATGATTATCAGCGGTTCCGCACCGCCGGAATCCCCGCCCTCCAGATCAACACCGGCGACCAATGTCACCTCGATGCCCACCAGGTGGGCCATGCCCTCGAGAACTTTCCCCTCGACCAAATCGACGTTCTTTTCATCGAAAACGTGGGAAACCTCGTGTGTCCCGCGGATTTTCCTTTGGGGACGGACGTGGATTTGGTGGTGATCTCCGTTACCGAAGGTGACGATATGGTGCGAAAACACCCGAAGATGTTTGCCCAAACGGACGTGGTGGCCATAAACAAGGTGGATCTGGCGGCGTTCGTGGGTGTTGATCCGGAGAGGATCGCCGCGGACTACAAAAAAGTGAACCCCCACGGAAAGGTCGTGTTCACCGCGGCCAAAAGCGGCCGGGGCGTGGAGGAGCTTCTTTCCGCTTTGGGGTTCTGATGCACGAGTATTCCCTGGCCCAAAGCCTTCTGAACTCGCTTTTGGACTATCTCCGTGCCCATCCTGTTCCCGGACGCGTGAAAAAGGTCCACGTGAAAAAAGGGGAGCTTCTGATCCTTTCGGAGTGGGCTTTGAAGGAGGCCTGGCGCATTCTCGCGGAAGGAACGGAGCTTTCCGGATCGGAGCTCGTATTGGAGAGTGTTCCGGTGCGGGCCCGCTGCGATTCCTGCGGATACGAGGGAAACGTCCGCTATCTTGCGGAGGAAGGCTGGCACATGAGCGTGCCCGTGCTTTCCTGTCCGCGCTGCGGGTCCCCGGTGCGGATCATGGAGGGACGAGACCTGGCCATCGTCGGCCTCACCGTGGAGGAGCCCACCATCAAAAGCCCATCAGATTAAAGTCACAAACACTTTTTCCGGAGAAAAGGAGACGATCCGCGGGACGAAAATCACATTGATCCTGGGAAGGACGAGTATCCGCGCATCC
>JACIWM010000021.1:16762-18041 GCA_014360945.1 Candidatus Bipolaricaulota bacterium | reverse complement strand
CCGCTTGTGTTGCACGGTGCTTCCGGGCTTACGGCCGAGCAAGTGCGGGCCCTCGTGGCGGCCGGGATTTGCAAGGTGAACAAGGACACGACTTATCAGTACGTGTACGCCCGTACTGCCGCCACCTTCTACATCACCCAGCGCACGGATATCCTTCCTCCGGACGGCGTCCTTTTTGATCCCATCACGTTCGAGGCCCAGGGAGCAAAATGGTCCCCAAACAAAAAGATCTTTGATCCCCGCGTGCTTGGCCGAGAAATTCAGGCGGCCATCCAGCGGGTGGCGGAGGAGATGATCGACCAGGTCGGATCAGGAGGGAGGTCGCTCTATGCTTAAAAGGATTGGAATTCTCACGGGCGGAGGGGACTCGGCCGGGATAAACGCGTGCATTCGGGCCATCGTGCGCCGCGCCGTAAAAGAGGACATCGAAATCGTGGGGTTCAAAGACGGCTGGCGCGGCCCCATCGAGGACGACGCGGAGATCCTCACCCTGGACAAGGTCACGGGCATCCTGCCCCAAGGCGGGACCATCCTCGGCACTTCTCGGACCAACCCGTTCCGCAAAATTCAAAAAGATGGGCAAACCGTGTGGGAGCCCACGGAAAAAGTTGAACGCATCCTGAAAAACTTGGAAAAGCGCGGGATCGACGCTCTCATCCCCATCGGTGGCGATGACACGTTGGGCGTGGCCTGGCGCCTTCATGAAGGGTATGGCGTGAAGGTGGTGGGCATCCCTCAGACCATCGACAACGATTTAGCCGGAACGGACTTTTGTTTGGGCTTCCACTCCGCATTGGCCGTGGTCACTGAGGCCTTGGACCGTATTCACACTACCGCTCAGTCCCATCATCGGGTGTTCATCGTGGAGGTCATGGGGCGGGATGCCGGTTGGATCGCGGTTTTGGGTGGTATCGCCGGCGGAGGCGACGTGATCCTCGTTCCTGAGGAACCTTTCTCCGTGGATCAGGTGATGGAGGCCATGCAGGAACGCCTTGCCCGAGGCCGAACGTTCTCCATCATCGTGGTGGCCGAGGGCGCGCGGCCGGTGGAACTCGGGGGAAAACCTGTGGCTCAGGAAGGTCGGGTGGACGCGTTCGGCCATGTGCAGCTTGGTGGCATCGGCTATTGGCTTGCGGACCGGCTGCGCGAGCGAGGGCTGGAGTGCCGGGTCGTGGTGCTGGGACACCTCCAGCGAGGCGGCATTGCTACTCCATTCGATCGTCTCTTGGCCACGCGGTTCGGCGTGGCGGCCGTGGAGTTCGCCCTCCAGGGGAAATTC
>JACIWM010000021.1:0-16007 GCA_014360945.1 Candidatus Bipolaricaulota bacterium | reverse complement strand
CGCGGATAAAAGTGGAGGCTGTGCGCTCCGAATATTTGGCGGAGGAGAAAGTCGGATACGTGCGGGTCCTCCGCTTCGACGAGGAAGCTCCGGCCCTGGTGGGCCAGGCTCTCTTCTCCTTCCCCTTGGATGAGCTCCGCGGCGTGATCCTGGATCTGCGCAATAACCCGGGTGGACTCCTTTCCTCAGCGGTGGAGGTGGCGAGCTTCTTCATCGACCGTGGTGTGGTGGTGCGCACCCGCGGCCCCTCTTTCGGCGAAAAAATCTACCGGTCCCGCGGAAACTCCTTCCCCAACGTGCCCTTGGCCGTGCTGGTGAATGAAGGCACGGCCTCCGGCGCAGAGATCGTGGCCGGTGCCATCCAGGATCATGGTGTCGGGGTCCTGGTCGGCCGAAAAACCTTCGGGAAAGGCTTGATTCAGGAGTTCGTCCTTCAGCTTCCCGACGGAGGCCTCCTCAAACTCACCACCGGGGAGTACTTCACCCCCAACGGTCGCAAGGTCCACGACGTGGGCCTTGACCCGGACATCCCGGTGGAGGGGAAAGAGGACACAGAAGAGGATCTGGACCTCGAGGCCGCCTTGGAGTGGCTTGTCTCAGCGGGGGTGAAGCCGTGAAGGACGCGGTTTGGAAAAGGATCGACGAGATCTCTCAGGACCTTTGGGATTTGGCTTTGCGGATCCATGCCAATCCTGAGCTGGGCTTTGAGGAGCACAAGGCCGCGGCCTGGCTTTCCGAGGCCTTGGAACGCGGCGGTTTTCGGGTGGAGCGGGGGGTGGGAGGGCTTCCCACGGCGTTTAAAGCCGTTCATCCCGCGGAGAAGCCGGGGCCGCGCATCGCCATCCTCGCCGAATACGATGCCCTGCCGGAATTGGGCCACGCCTGCGGCCATAACCTCATCGCCGCCATCGCCGTGGGTGCGGCCTTGGGCCTGGCTCCGTTTAAAAAGGACCTTCCCGGGACACTCCTCGTCATCGGCACCCCTGCCGAGGAGGGAGGCGGCGGAAAGATAAAGCTCATCAAGGCTGGAGTTTTTCGGGATGTGGACGCCGCCCTCATGGTTCATCCCGCCGACCAAACCCTTGTGGACCGCGGGTCTTTGGCTATCACCGAGGTGAAAATCGAATTCCACGGAAAAGCGGCCCACGCCTCCTCCGAGCCAGAGAAGGGAATAAATGCCCTGGATGCGGTGATCCAAACCTTTGTGGCTCTAAATGCCCTGCGCCAGCATATCAAGGATGGCTCCCGCATCCACGGGATCATCACCCATGGTGGGGTGAAGCCGAACATCGTGCCGGAGTACGCCGCGGCCCTCTTTTACGTGCGCGCCCCGGACAATGCGTACCGCGACGAACTTGTGGAAAAGCTGAGAAAATGCGCGGAGGGCGCGGCCCTCGCCACCGGAGCAAAGCTCACGTTCACCAAGGTCGGCCACGAATACAAGGCCATCCGCCCCAACAAAACCATGGCCCAGGTCTTTGCCAAGTACCTTACGGAACTTGGCTATCCGCCGGAAGAGCCGCAAGGCGGGATGGGCTCCACGGATATGGGCGACGTGTCCTGGGAGGTTCCGGCAATTCACCCCTATATCCGCATTGGGCCGGGAGAGATCCCCGGCCACTCCCGGGAGTTCGCGGAGGCTGCGAAAAGCGAAGGGGCACGAAAGGCCATGATCGCCGCGGCCAAGGCCGTGGCCGCCACATGCCTAGAGCTTTGGACCGATCCGGATCTATTCCGGCAGGTCCAGGAGGAATTTCGTCAGGGAACGGGATCGTAGCCGCCGGGGTGCCAGGGACCGCAACGTAAAAGGCGTTTCAGGGCCAGCCAGCCGCCCTTCACCGGGCCGTAACGGAGGATCGCCTCCTTCGCGTACACCGAGCAGGAGGGATAAAACCGGCACCGATGGGGCAAAAGCGGGGAGATGACGCGCTGATAAAACGAAATCGGGATGACCAAAATCCTCCTCACCAAAGCTGCCATCCTGCGGAAATGAGAAGATCCTGGGCCCATTCCCGAGCCTCCGCCAATTTGGAGAAGGCCACTTGGATGGTGACGTTGGCCCCACCGAGCTTGAAGACAAGTTGGAACGTGGCGCTTTGCGTTCCCGCGGGCATCTGCCCCCGCGGCTTCACCTGCCGCAGGGAATAATTCGCGGCGAAACTTGTGACCTCGTTCACCCGGTACGTGTAGGAGGCGGACAGGTTCCAGGTGTACTCCTCGAAAACTTGGTATGGGGCGGAGAGGTCGGACTTGAAGAGGATCTGGGTGCGGGGGTCCGGGGTGGCCGCGGCCTGGAGGGAGAAGTTAAAGGCAAGAGCATAGCCGGGTTGTGGCCGGCTTAAGGCGTAACCTAAACCAAACTGCGCCGTCCAGCCGCAGTACCGCTCCAGCCCGGCTTCCTCCAGAACTTCCTCGGCGATGAGGGCGCCGCGGGGATCCATGGAGGTCTTCGTTTCCTCGGTGATGATCTTGATTAGCGCGGCGGCGAGATCGGACAGGGCGGGATAAAGCTGGCGGCGCCCGATTTCTTGGGCCAGGCGCAAAATGACCCGCTCGGGAAGGGCCGAAAGAAGAAGGCCTTCCTGAAGAAGCCTCTCCTCCACGCGCAGGGCCCGCACAAGGGGGGTCACGTCGGTGAACCGGCCGTAGCCCACCCCGGCCCGGGCTTCCAAAAGGGGCCGGGTATATTTCGCGTCCAACATCCCCTCCACCCCGCCGAAAACGAAATACGAAAGGGCCGGAAAAGGATACTCTCGAAAGGTCCCGGAAACTTGGGCGGTGAAGGAGGCCGGGGAAAGACCAGCGAGGGCAAGCTCCCCACCGAAGGAAAGACCCACACCCCGCTCGGGAGAGTCCACCAACCAATCCCCGCGGAACGCGAATTTCCCGGAGTTGATATCCGGGCCGGGGGTGAGAGGATCCTCAAAATAGTGGTAACTTAAAGCCGCCTCCCCCCGAAGAAGATTGGTGGTGGGGGCCTGATATTGGCAGATGTTTATGGCCAAAGCCGGGACCCAAAACGCGCACAGGAGAAGAAACTTGACATTCATGGCCGATAAAGCTTAACCACTGGGCCTAGGTTCAGCTAGGCTCCCAAAGGGAGAGCGCTTCCGGACCGAATTTTTCCCGCACCTCCCGGATCGCTTCCGCAAGTTTGGGGTCGACAAAAAGATGTAGCGGAGAGAATGTGGCCGGAACGAGGTCGGAGACACCTACCCCCAAAAGCCTCACCCCTTGCCCAGGAGGAATCGCCACGCGGGAGAAAAGACCCACGGCCTCCGCAGCCAAAAGAAGGGGGTGATCGGTGGGCTCGGAAAGTTTTGTCTGGCGGGTCACCGTGGTGAAATCGGAGAAGCGCACCTTGATCTGTACGGTTTTAGCTAAAACTCGCTCCGCCTTCATTCTGTCCACCACCAAAAGTGAGAGACGACGGAGCTCCGCGATGATTTGGTCCCGGGAAAAAAGGTCCTCGGGATAAGTGACCTCATGGGAGAGAGATTTGGCCTGCCGCACGGGAACCACCGGGGAGTCGTCGATTCCCCGGGCCAATTGCCAAAGGGCTTCCCCGCCTTTTTGGCCAAACCAGGAGCGCAAAAGACCAAGCGGCACCTCCCGAAGGTCCCGTACGGTCCTCACCCCTTTTTCCCAAAGCCGCGCCGCCGTCTTCGGTCCCACCCCCCAAAGTTTCTCCACCGGCAGAGGATCGAGGAAACTTTGAACTTCCTCCGGCCGCACCACCCGCAGCCCTCCGGGTTTGGCGGAATCGGAGGCGAGTTTGGCCAAAAGCTTGTTTGGTCCAAGGCCCACGGAACAGGAAAGCCCGGTTTCTTTGGGGATGCGTTCGTGGATCTCCTTCGCCACCTTCTCCGGTGAACCGTGTAAAAGCTCGGTCCCCGCGAGATCCACGAAGGCCTCGTCCAAGGAAAGCGGCTCCACAAGCGGGCTGTATTCGTAAAGAATGGCCCGGATTTTCTGGGCCAGCTCCTCGTAGCGGTCAAAGCGTGGGGGAAGGAAGATCCCGTGGGGGCAGAGGCGTTTGGCCTGGGCGGTGGGCATGCCTGAGCGGACCCCGAACGCGCGGGCGGCGTAGGAGGCGGTGGCCACAACCCCCCGGGGTTCCGGCCCGGCCACGATCACCGGCTTTCCCCGCAGCTCCGGCCGGTCCAGCTCCTCCACGGAGGCATAAAAGGCGTCCATGTCCACGTGCAAAATCCAGCGCATCCTAGGTGAGATCGTAAGCATTTCCCCTTCCCCCTCAACCACTATTGCCTTGGCCCTCCCCTCCGGCTAGAATCGCTCAAAACTTCAGTCCTCGCAGAAAAAGGAGGCAAGCATGCAGATCCTCAAAGTCGCGGCTACTTCCAATCCCAAGGCGGTAGCGGGAGCCATTGCCGGGGCGTTGGAGGAGGACGGGATCGTCGAAGCCCACGCCATCGGGGCCGGCGCCGTCAATCAGGCCATCAAGGCCATCGCCATCGCCCGGAGACTCGTGGAAAGGGAGGGCGAGGCGGAGATCAAAGTCACCCCGGGATTCATCGACGTGGAAATCGGCGGAGAGATCAAGACTGGTATCCGCTTCGTGATCGAAAAATAGATGCAGCTGGAGGCGCTGGTCCAGGAGTCCATTCGCTCCGTCCTGGACCGCTTGGGCCTTTCTCCGCCGGAGATCCCCGTTGACCGGCCGCCCCGCCGAGAACTTGGGGATCTCTCAAGCCGTGTGGCTTTCCTTTTGGCTAAAGAGGCCCGGCGGTCTCCCCAAGATATCGCCAATGACCTAGCCCAGGCCCTTTCCGGCCATCCTGCCTTTTCTCAGGTCCAGGCCGTTCAGGGCTTCCTCAACTTTTTCCTGCGCCCGGAGACCCTCCACGAGGTCCTGCGCCGGGTTCTGCGAGAAGACTTGGCCTACGGGAAAGGGCAGGAAGGCGCGGGAAAGAAGCTGCAAGTGGAGTTCGTTTCCTCCAATCCCACTGGTCCTCTCACCATCGGCCATGGCCGGCAGGCCGCATTGGGCGATGTGTTGGCCAACATTTTTTCGGAGCTGGGCTGGGAAGTGACCCGAGAGTACTACCTCAACGACGAAGGCCGCCAAATCGAACTTTTGGCCCAGTCCCTGTGGGCCCGGTATCGCCAGGCCCTGGGCGATCCTCAGCCCATTCCTGAAGGCGGCTACCACGGCGATTACCTCATTCCCATCGGGCAAGAGCTCGCCGAACGATTTGGAAACGCCTATCCCGAGTGGAACGCCGAAGCCAAAAAAGTGTTCCGAAACGAAGTCGTGCCCCGGATGCTGCGTCTCATCGAGGAGGACCTCGAAGCCATCGGTGTGCGGTTCGACGTGTGGACGCGGGAAGGGGACATCATCCGCAAGGGCCTTGTGGACGAGGTCCTCCAGCGTTTGCGGGAGCGCGGCGCCATTTACGAAAAGGACGGGGCCATCTGGCTTTCCGCCAAAACCCATGGACTGGGCCGCGATCCCGTGCTCATCCGCTCCGACGGCACCCCCACCTACCTCATGGTGGACATCGCCTACCATCTGGACAAATTCCGGCGCGGGTTTGACTGGGTCGTGGACGTTCAGGGCGCTGATCACATCGAAGAACAACAACAGGTGAAGCTCGCCCTCCGTCTTCTTGGCCTTCCCGAGGGATTTTTGAGCTACTGTTTGCACCAATTCGTGACCCTAAAAGGTGCGGAGGGGATCGAGAAAATGTCCACCCGGGCCGGCAAATTCCTGCGCCTGAAGGACCTCGTGGACGAAGTGGGGCGGGATGCCGCCCGCTACTTCATGGTCATGCGCAAGCCCGAAAGCCATCTCGTCTTCGATTTTGAGCTTGCGAAAAAGCAGAGCCTCGAGAACCCCGTGTACTACGTGCAGTACGCCCACACCCGCATCGCCTCCGTGTTCCGGGAAGCCCAGGCCCGGGGGGAGCTTCCCGCGGACCTTCTTTCCGTGGACCTCTCCCCTCTTAAGGAGCCAGAGGAGCTTCGGTTGATCATGGAGCTTGATCGCTTTCCCGATGTCCTTCGCGTTTGCGCCCGGGAATTCGGCCCCCATCTTCTTTGTGAGTACCTGGAAAACCTTGCCGGCATTTTCCATCCTTATTATGCGCGGGTGCGGATCCTTGGGCAGGGCGCGGCCACACCCGCACGCCTGGCCCTCTTGGCGGGAATAAAGCTCGTCCTTTTCCGCGGCCTTTCCATCCTCGGGGTGCGCGCTCCCGAGGAGATGTGATGCCGGAAAGTTTTTGGGAGCGCCTGCGTCAGGGCCTTTCCCGTACTCGAGAAGGCCTCCTTGACACTCTTGGCTCCGTCTTCCAAGGACAAAAGAGCACGGAGCTTTTTGAGCGCCTGGAGGAGGCGCTGCTTTCCGCGGACGTGGGGGTGGAGGAGGCCAAACGCATCGTGACCGAGGTCTCGGCAAAGCTTCCCGGCCGCTTCGGCTGGGAAGAACTTTTGACGGCGGTGGAACAGATCATTGCCGCCGAGCTTTCCCAGGCCGAGCGCGATTTTTCCCTGCCCTCCGAGCTCGCCTTGCTCCTTTTTGTGGGGGTGAACGGCTCGGGAAAGACCACGACGGTGGCAAAGATGGGAAAGTGGTTATTGGCTCAGGGGAAAAAACCGATTTTCGTGGCGGCGGACACCTTCCGCGCCGCGGCCATCGAGCAACTGAAAGAGCTTGGCGAGGAGCTGGGTGTGGAAGTGGTGGCCCATAAACCCGGCGCCGACCCCGGAGCCGTGGTTCATGATGCCCTGGTCCATGCCCGCGCCGCCGGTTATGATGTAGTTTTGGTTGATACGGCCGGGCGACTGCAAACCAAGGTGCCGCTTATGGAGGAGCTGAAAAAGATCCGACGAGTAGTGGAGAAGGTGCTGGGGCGTGCCCCAGACGAGCGGCTTTTGGTGGTGGACGCCACCGTCGGCCAAAATGCCATTTCCCAAGCCCAGCTCTTCCATGACGCGGTGGACCTCACCGGCCTTATTTTGACGAAACTCGACGGAACGGCCCGGGGCGGCGCGGTCCTTCCCGTGGTACGCGCCCTCAAGCTCCCGATCCTCTGGGTGGGAGTGGGAAAGGACCTCGATGATCTTGCGCCCTTCCGCGCCGCGGAATTCGCCCGGGCCCTTCTCAGGGGGTGAAAGATGGCAAAGTACGTGTACCTCTTCGGCGCGGGTAGGACCGAGGGAAGCGCAAAAATGAAGGATCTTTTGGGCGGGAAGGGCGCGAACCTCGCGGAGATGGCGTCCATCGGAATCCCCGTCCCGCCGGGATTCACCATCACCACCGAGGTTTGCCGCTACTACTACAAAAACAGCGGCAAATACCCGGAAGGCCTGGAGGAGCAGGTCCGGGAGGGCATGAAATTCCTGGAGGAGGCCACGGGAAGGAAGTTCGGAGATCCCGAAAATCCCCTTCTGGTCTCCGTGCGCTCCGGAGCCCCGGTGTCCATGCCGGGGATGATGGACACCATTCTCAATTTGGGCCTGAACGATAAATCCGTGGAGGGCCTGGCCCGCCGCACCTCCGCGCGCTTCGCCTACGACGCCTACCGCCGTCTTCTTTCCATGTACGGCTCGGTGGTCCTGGGGCTCAAGGACGAGATGGACCCCTTTGCCGCAGCCATGGAGGAGCTGAAGCGCGAAAGGAAAGCCTCCTCTGATCTGGACCTCACTGCCGAGGATTTTCAGGAGCTCGTGGCCCGCTATAAGACCATCATCAAAAACGCGGGAAAGGAATTTCCTCAGGATCCTTGGGAACAGCTTTGGGGCGCGATTGGAGCGGTGGTGCGCTCGTGGATGAACGAACGGGCTCGCGTTTACCGCCGCATGTATCGCATCCCCGAGGACATGGGAACGGCGGTGAACGTCCAGGCTATGGTGTTCGGGAATCTTGGGAACCGCTCCGGAACAGGGGTGTGCTTCACCCGCGATCCTGCCACCGGCGAAAACCGGCTCTACGGAGAATTCCTCCTCAACGCCCAGGGCGAGGACGTGGTGGCCGGGATCCGCACGCCTAGCCCCATTTCCAAGGCGGCGAAAACCGATCCCACGCAAGTTTCCCTCGAGGAAGCCCTGCCCGAGGTCTACCAAGAGCTTTTGCGCATCCGGGAGATCCTGGAGAAGCACTATCGGGACATGCAGGATGTGGAGTTCACCATCGAGGAGGGAAAGCTCTACATCCTTCAGACCCGCGCGGGAAAGCGCACGGGCTTTGCCGCGGTAAGGATCGCCGTGGAGATGGCTGAAGAAGGTCTTATCACCGAGGACGAGGCCATCCTGCGGATCGATCCGGCGGAGCAGCTTTCCCAGCTCCTTCAGCCCATTTTTGATCCCAAGGCCAAAGCCAAGGCCAAGGTTTTGGCCAAGGGTTTGGCGGCCGGGCCGGGCGCAGCCTCCGGACGCATCGCCCTCTCCGCACAAAAGGCGGAGGAAATGGCAAAGGAAGGACCGGTGATCCTCGTGCGGCATGAGACCTCGCCCGACGACATCCGCGGCATGGCCGCCGCTCAAGGGATCCTCACCGCCCGGGGTGGCCTCACCTCCCACGCCGCGGTGGTGGCCCGCCAGATCGGAAAGGTGGCAGTGGTGGGCTGTGAAGCCCTCCAAATCGACTATCAAAAGCGCGAGCTCCGGGTGGCCGGAGAAGTCCTGCGCGAGGGCGATTGGCTCTCCATCGATGGCACCACCGGTGAGGTCCTTCTCGGAAAGATCCCGACCCAGCCGAGCGAGGTGGTCCAGGTCCTCATCACGAAGACCCTCAAGCCCGAAGAAGCCCCGATTTACCAGCTTTTCGCGAAGCTCATGAGCTGGGCCGATGCCCGGCGGAGGCTGGGGGTCAGAGCCAATGCGGACCAACCCGATCAAGCCGAAGTGGCCTTGGCTTTCGGTGCCGAAGGAATCGGCCTTTGCCGCACTGAACACATGTTCTTCGCCGAGGACCGCATTCCCTACATGCAGGAGGCCTTGGTTGCGCCCAGCCCCGAGGCCCGGCGCAAGGCCCTCGCCGCCCTCCAGAAAATACAGACCGCGGACTTCGAGGGTCTCCTGCGGGTCATGGACGGAAAGCCCGTGATCATCCGGCTTCTGGACCCGCCCATGCACGAGTTCCTCCCCCGAGAAGAAAAGGACATCCGGCTTCTTGCGGAGCGGTTGGGCATGAAGTTTGAGGAGCTCAAGGCCCAGATCGACTCCCTGCAGGAGTTCAACCCCATGCTTGGGCACCGCGGGGTGCGGCTGGGCATCACCCACCCTGATCTCTATGACATGCAGGTGGAGGCCATCTTCCGAGCCGCGGCAAAGCTCAAGAAGGAAGGGCTCAATCCTAAGCCGGAGGTGATGATCCCCCTTGTCGGCCACGTGAACGAGATGCGGGTCATGCGCGAGCGGGTCACGGAGATCGCCCGCCGGGTCATGGCTGAAGAGGGGGTGGAGATCCACTTCAAGGTGGGAACGATGGTGGAGGTGCCGCGGGCTGCGATCACCGCCGACGAGATCGCCCGCGAGGCGGAGTTCTTCTCGTTCGGCACGAACGACCTCACCCAAATGACGTTCGGGTTCTCCCGAGACGATGCGGGCAAATTCATCCGGGAGTACCTGGAGCGCCGGATTCTTCCCGAAGATCCCTTCGAGACCCTCGATCGGAACGGGGTGGGCGAGCTCATGCGCATTGCCGTGGAGAAGGGTCGGCGGACCCGGCCGGACCTTTCCGTGGGGATCTGCGGCGAGCACGGCGGGGAGTCCCGCTCCGTCCACGTCTGTCACGAACTGGGTCTGGATTACGTCTCCGCTTCGCCGTGGCGGATTCCCGTGGCGCGGCTGGCCGCGGCCCAGGCGGCCCTGCGGGAAAAGCTCAAAGCGGAGGTGGGTGGGGACTAAGACCCCATACGGGTGCTTCGTTTTTTAATGGGGCGGCTTGCGGCCATGGTCGCCACGGTCCTCGGGGTGGCCATGGCCGTTTTTCTCGTCCTCACCGTCCTTCCTGGTGATGCCGCCCGGCTCATCGTGGGAGCAGAGGCCCAGCCTGAACGCTATTTTTTCGTGCGCCAAGCCCTTCGGTTGGATGAGCCTTGGCCTGTGCGGTTTTGGCATTGGCTTTCTCAGGCCCTCCACGGAGATCTGGGCAAATCCCTGCGCTACCAGGACCGCTCCGTGAGCGAAATCCTTAGGCGGGGCCTGGCCATAACCTTTCCCCTTGCGAGCGGCGTGGCCATCCTCGCTTTTTTACTGGGAACAATCCTCGGAACCACCGCCGCCCGCGATGTCGGCGGCCCCGTGGACCTTCTCATCTCCACCGTGAGCCAGGCGTTCCTGGCCGTGCCGGAGTTCTGGCTGGGAATAGCCCTCATCCTCCTTTTCTCCGTGGCCCTGGGCCTCCTTCCCGCCGGAGGTTTTCCGGGCTGGAAGGAAGCTCAGGCCTTGCATCACTTGCTCCTTCCCGCGCTGGCCCTCCTTCTTCCTCGGGTGGCCTATTTCTCCAGGCTTTCCCGGGCGGTGATGGTGGAGGCCCTTTTTTCCGAGGCGGTGCGCACAGCCCGCGCCAAAGGCCTTTCCGAGCGAAGAGTGGTGTTCGTCCACGCTTTGCGCCAGGCCATCCTTCCCCTTCTTGCCGGCCTGAGCCTCACCTTGGGCCGGCTCTTCGCCGGGGCGTTGGTGGTGGAACAGGTCTTCGCCCTCCCCGGCCTGGGAAGGTATGCAGTGGAGGCGGCCTTCGGCCGTGATGTCCCCCTCCTTTTGGGGATTGCCGTTTCGGTCACGGCCGTGGTGGTGGCCACCAATTTCCTTGCGGATTTGGCCTACGGACTTCTGGATCCTCGGATCCGCTCGGTGTGAGTCGTGCTGTTCTTGCCGGAATATTTTTGGCTTTCGGACTCATCCCCGTGATACTGGGGCTTTTTTGGCGGCCGTTCCCGCCGGAGGCCATCGTGGCCGAACCCTTCCTTCCCCCAAGCCTTGCTCATCCCTTC
Organism: Candidatus Bipolaricaulota bacterium; assembly: GCA_014360945.1. Classification (GTDB taxonomy): domain Bacteria; phylum Bipolaricaulota; class Bipolaricaulia; order Bipolaricaulales; family Bipolaricaulaceae; genus DTER01. The sequence goes on along the minus strand of JACIWM010000021.1, from coordinate 5,046 downwards.
GGGACGGACTGGTTCGGCCGGGACTTGTTCTCCCGCGTTTTGGCCGCCGGCCGTCTGAGTTGGGCCGTAAGCCTTTTGGGCACCTTGGGCGGCGGAGCATCGGGAATAGTCCTCGGCTTTCTGGCCGGATACTTTCGGGGAATTTTGAGCGAAACCATTTTGGGAATTTCCTCCGGACTTTTGGCCTTTCCCGCAGTGCTTTTGGCCTTGGTTTTGGCTGCGGTCCTCGGCCCGGGGCTTTCCGGCGTGGCCACGGCCTTGGTCCTCTTCAACCTCCCTTATTTTTTGCGCCTGGCCCACGCGGGAACGCTGGAGATAAAGGAACGCGAACACGTCCTTTCGGCCAAGGCCATCGGTGTTTCTTTTCCCTCCATATTTTTCCGGCACATCCTGCCCCTCATGGCCTCGCCCCTTTTGGTCCAGACCACGTTTGCCTTGGGTGCGACTCTTCTTGCCGAGGCTTCTCTCTCCTATTTAGGCTTGGGCATCCAGCCGCCCCATCCAACCCTCGGCCGCATGCTTTGGGAGGCCCAAAGCTGGCTCGGCCACTCCCCTTATCCCGCCCTCTTCCCCGGCCTCTTTTTGGCGTTCAGCGTCCTAGGATTAAACCTCCTCGGCGATCTTCTGCGTGACCTTCTCGATCCGCGCCTGCGCCACCTTTTTCATCCCTTCCCCACCTCTCCCAAGGGAAGGAGGTAGAGGGCGGGAAGTTTTATGCCCGTGACATTCGGCCTGGCCACGACGATACGGTGTGGGGCCTGGAGAAAGACATTCACCACGTCACGGGCGATTAAGTATTGGGCCACGGTATAGATGCTTTTTCGCGCGCCGGGATCGGGGATGGTGGCGCCCAGACGCAGAAGCTCATCGAGTTCGGGATTGCTCCAGCCGCGACGGAAATAGTAGTCCGGACGTTCAGGCCCGTAATAAGCCAGGGTCAAAGCCGGATCTACCCGGCCCACATGGCCGATCACGGTAAGGTCGAAGTCGGCCTGGCCGTAGACCCGCTCTAGCCACGTGGGCCAGTCCACCAAGATCAAATCCAGCTTGATCCCGACCTTGGCAAGTTGCGCAGCGAGGACCTCTCCGGTGCGCACGTGAAAGGAGTAGTTGGCGGGAAGGGTGAGGGTGGCGGAGAAACCCTGGGGATAGCCGGCTTGGGCCAGAAGCTCCCGAGCTCGCGCCGGATCGTAGGGATAGACCCAAGTCATGTCCGCGTAATAGGGGGCGGAAGGGGAGAGGTGACTCCCCAGCGGGGAAGCGAAGCCCCGGGCCACAAGGCGGATGAGCTGGGCCCGGTCCACGGCATGGGCCAGGGCTTGACGCACCAAAGGATCGTGGAAGGGCGGCCGTGTCTTGTTGATGGCCAGGATCTGCACGAGATCCTGTGGGGCGGAGAAGACCTGAAAGCCCGAGAGGGTCTCGGCGATCTCAGGAGTGGCCTCCAAAATGATGTCCACGTCGCCAGCCCGCAGGGCCGCAGCCTGAGCCACCGGATCGGGAATGAACCGGAACACCACCGCGGAAACCTGGGGCTTTCCGGCCTGCCAATAATTTGGATTGCGCTCCAGCCGCAATTGGTACCCCGGATCCCAGCGGGCGAATTTGAACGGACCGGTCCCGATGGGGTTTGATCCGAGATCGTCGCGGTCGGGAACAATCACGGCATCCCCGAGGGCCAAGAGGGCGAGAAATGCGGCGTTGGACTCCTTCAGAACGAAGCGGACTGTAAGCTCGTCCAAAACCTCGATCTCTTCCAGGGCCGCGAAATATTCGGGGTGGACGACCCCGCAGCCGGGATCCTTGGCCCGAAGAAAGCTTCTTTTCACCGCTTCCGCATTGCATAGGGTTCCGTCGTGGAAAAGAACGCCGGGCTCCAAATGGAATGTGTAAGTGCGGCCGTCCTCGGAGAGCTCCCAGGCCCGGGCCAGCATGGGCCGGATTTCTCCATTCTCCCCAATCTGGACGAGGTTCTCGTAGAGGTTGTGCTGGAGAAGCAGGCGAATTACGGCCGCGGCATTGGTGGTGGGGTCAAGGCTGGGAGGTTCGGTGGAGACAGCCACGATGAGCTCCGCCGCACAGACCCAAAAACCGAAAACCGCAAGAAGAGGGAAAATTTTGCGCACGGAGTGTCACCTCCTTTTGGGAGTGTCACCTCCAATTAGCCAGTGTATCGGAGCCGATTTTTTGTTGCAAAGGCCCTACTCGTTGCGGGAGGCGATGAGGCGGAGGCCCTCCAAGGTGAGCCAGGGGTCTACGGCCTCTACTTCGGAAAGGAGAGGTGCCAGGAACGAAGCCCATTCTCCGGTGGCCACCGTCTTCGCTTCTCCACCCAGCTCCTGGCGCATGCGGCGCAAAAGGCCATCCACCAAGGCCGCGTGGCCAAAGATGGCCCCGGCCTGGACCGCGACCACCGTGTTCTTTCCGATCGCTTGAGATGGCAAACTCAAGGGAACGCGGGGAAGTTGAGCAGTGCGGTCGGCCAGGGCTTCCAAGCCGGTGAGGAGTCCGGGCGCGATGGCTACGCCCACCAAAACCCCGGGCTCCTTCACGGCCACAAAGCTCGTGGCCGTCCCGAAATCCACGGCGATACAGGTTTTTCCGAAGCGGGCATAGGCGGCCACGGCATTGGCCACCAAATCCGGTCCTACCTCCGCCGGGTTATCGGTGTGAATGGCCAGGCCTGTGCGCACGCCCGGCCCCACCACCAACACCCGCGCCCCAAGCCACCGCTCCCCAAGCTCCCGGAACACCGGGACCAACGGGGGAACGGCGCTGGCCACCGCCATCCGTGCGATCTTATCTTCCAGACCGCGGCTGCGAAGAAGTCCGGAAATGAGGATGGCATACTCGTCCGCGGTCTTTTCCCGCACCGTGCGAATGCGGAACCGGGCTAGCCAGGAAGTTCCGTCGTGGAGGCCAAGGGTGATGAAGGTGTTTCCAATGTCGACGGCCAAAAGCATCGCTCAGAACTCGGGGATCTCCTGGACGAGGGCCTGGTAGACCTCCTCGGCGATGAGAATGGGGGAGCCGGTGCGCACGGCCAGGGCCACGGAGTCGGAGGGCCGGGCGTCCACGGCCACCACCTCTCCTGAGGACCGCCGAATGAGAACGGAGGCATAGCAAATGCCTTCTTCCACCCGGTCCAGATGCACTTCCTCCAGGTCGGCCTCCAACGCAGCCAGGACCTGAAGAAGAAGGTCATGGGTGAGGGGGCGGGGAGTGGCCTCCCCGCGCAGCCCAAGGATGATGGCCAAGGCCTCGGCCTCCCCGATCCTCAGCGGAACAAATTTCTCCTTCTCTTCCGGGTCCCGCAGAAGGAGCACGGGGCTCCCGCTTTCCTGATCCACCGCCACGCCTGCTACCATCATTTCTCGCACTTTTTCACCCGCACAGGAAAAGTAAGCCTAACCCTTCCCGCGCCCGAGCATGATAAGGCCGGGGGAGATTTTTGGCCACCGCGGGGTTCAACCGGCGCAGCGGGCCAAGTATTCCAAAACTTCGGAAAGGGTGGGGAAGCTGGGCCAGGCCCATTTTTTTGTGGCGGTCAGGGCTGCGGCGGCGTTGGCAAAGCCGATGGCCTCGTAGAGCCCACGGCCGCTTCCGAGCCTTACTCCTAAGGCGGCACAAAAGGCGTCCTCCACCGCCGGATCCGTAGCCTCCTCGGAAAAACCGGAAAAGTGGGCGAAACCTTCGGGCTCCACCAAATAGGCGCCAGCCGGGCCGGCCATGACCACCACCGCCTTCGCTCCCAGCCCCAAAAATACGCGGCTAGCTCGCTCGATCTCCTCCGAAGTTCCTGTGCAACCCGCCAACACTTGAAGCTCGCGAACGCCGGGCACCAGCACATCCACACGTTTCAGGGGCAGATCTCGCAGATCCTGGGCCGGAGAGGGGTTGAGGATCACGAGGGGACGTTCCGGAGGAAGGCGGCGGAGGGTCTCAGCCACCACGGAAACGGGTATTTCCAGCTGCAGAAGAAGCACATCGGCCGCACTCAGGACGGGAAGAACCCGGGAAAGATAGGCCGCGTCCACCAAGGCATTGGCGCCGGGAGCATAGGCCGTCATGGTCTCGCCCCCCTCATCCACAAGAATCGTGGCCGTTCCCGTTTGAGCCCGGACTCTCTCCACGAACGTCACATCCACCCCGTTTTCCTTGGCCGCCCCAAGAAGTTCGTCTCCGAAGGGGCCTTGGCCGACGAGGCCGAAAAGGAGGACCTCCACGCCCAGGCGCGCCGCGGCCACAGCCTGGGCAAGCCCCTTTCCCCCGGGACGCCGGAAGAAATTCCGGCCGAACACGGTCTCCCCTGGTCCGGGAAGCCTCTCAACCACGGTCACAAGGTCCATGTGGAGGCTTCCCAGGACCGCGACCCTCACAGCTCCACCGTCTCGTGCCATGCGGGTATATGTACGGAGTAGCCGTGTTCGGTAAGACGCGCGGCCAAAGTTCCCAAGGCCTGGGGCTCGCCGTGCACCAAAAAGATCTGACCAGGATCGGCGTGCAGGGCCCAGTCCACAAGCATTCCCTGGTCGGCATGGGCGGAAAGGCCCTCAATGCGCCAAATTCCGGCGCGCACGGGCACACGGCTTCCCAAGATCTCCACGGTGTGGGCACCGTCCAGAAGGGCCCGACCCAGCGTCCCCTCCGCTTGGTAGCCCACAAAGACGATGGACGATTCCGGCCGGGGCAGATTGGCCTTGAGATGGTAGAGGACACGGCCGCCGGTGCACATGCCGGATCCGGCGATGATGATGACCCGCTCCTCCTCCGCGATCTTCTTTGAGGCGGCCTTGGTCAGGGTGTACTCCAAAAGCTCGAAATCAAAAGGATCCTCCTTCTTGCGGAAGAGCTTCCGGGCCGGCTCCGGAAAACGCTCGGTGTAGCGCTCGAAAATCTTCGTGGCCTGGGCGGCCAAGGGGGAATCCAGGAAGATCTTGGTGCGCGGGATCTTCCGCTCCTTCCACAGGCGAAACAGGATGTACAGGACCTCCTGAGTGCGTTCCAGGGCAAAAGAGGGGATGACCACGTTTCCGCCCTGCCGCA
>JACIWM010000020.1 GCA_014360945.1 Candidatus Bipolaricaulota bacterium | reverse complement strand
TCGAATCCGGGCGCCGCCTCAGGGTGGTTAGCTCAGCCTGGTAGAGCACACGCTTGACGTGCGTGGGGTCGCAGGTTCGAGTCCTGCACCACCCATTTTTATTTTGAGCTTTCCCGCGCGCCGAACACCTCCGGATACCGTGCCACCTGCTCTTCAAAGGGTTCGTTGTGGCGAATGGAAAGAACACGGTACCCAAGTAGCCGTAGCTCGGTGCGAATCTCTTGATCTTTCTCCCGTTGAGCAGGCTCATCGTGGGCCGGCCCGTCACAGAACACGAGGACGTTGGGCTCGTAAAAGAAGTCGGCAATAGCCCCGACCTCCAAAACCGGCTTCTGTGCTCCATCGGGAAGACGGAATCCGTTTTGGTAGAGGAAGTCCAAGAAAGCCCGCTCCAGCGAGGAACGCGGATCAATTCGGTTCAATAGCCACGCATAATGCTCATCCCGCGTGCGCCCAGCGCTTTTCAGCTCGGTTACGGCGCGCGTCAGCTTCAGCATAATATCGCGGATGGCGAAGCGGTCGAGCGCTATGAACATCGCGTGATTTTCGTAGCTCAAAAGGCACTCGTAGCAGGCACGATGCCCATCCTTGGCCAGATCTTCACCGGTTTCCGGGTGAAAGTGGCAAAGATTTAAGGCCTCCGCGGCCACCTCTGCCAGGGCTTTCCGGTCCTCCACCAGACGGCGTAAAGCGCCAACGCCACCCTCCGCTTCTTCATAAAAGAGGAGGGCCCGATGATCCCCTTGCCCAATGGGCTGCACGCTCAGCTCCCGCTCCTCCAAATGGAAGGTCTTCTCCATGGCTCGTTTGAGGGCGTAAGCCAAGCTCGCTTCCGCTTTGCCGGCATGCCACTCCTTGTTGGCAAAGCGTAAAAACAAGACGTTTCGCGTGTTTTGCACAAAAAGAGAAACGTTTTCTGCTCCAAGCCGAGGTTCATCCGGCGGAGGGAAATCGCCGCGTTCCAAATCCACACGAAATCCATGGGCTTCGCGCTGCGGCCGGCCGCGGTTGATGAGAAAGAGCGTGGAAGCTGGGGCATATAGCATTTGCGCCAAATTTTCTTCGCCTAGCTTGACCAGGGCTTCCCTTTTCGGACCAGAGGGGCTCAAGCGGAAGGCCACATCCACACGGAACCCCCGCCGTCGCCGCTCCTCCTCTTCACAAGTGATGCGTTCACTGCGCTGAAGGCGCACGTTTGGAAGCTCAAGAAGGCGCAGAAGTTCGCTGTTGCCAGCGTCAAACCTCGTCCCGCATGAGGGGCAGTTATCCTCACCTTCATCGGCTAGCGCGCCGCACATGCGACAAATTCTTTTTCTGGCGAACCGCTCCCGCAGTCCTCCGGGCGGGGCTTGAAATTCCTTGACCTCCCATTTGGCACCTTCGTGGTACACCACGGATTCCGGGGCGAACTCGGTGATGGCCGAAAACCTGGGCCGAACAATGAATTCGCCCTCGCCACGAGGGACCCAGGCCCGCACGGGAAGCGCCGGGAAGTTGTAACCGGGAAGGAAGCCCTCGCTGGCCAAATAACGATAGGGATAGAAATCCCCTTCCTCTCGGGCCACGCCCAGCTGCAAAAGAAGGTTCAGTTGCCGGCGAGCCTCGTCTTGACGCTCTCTAGCGCGTCTCTGCTCTTCTTTGGTCCGAGCCCGATCCTCTTGAGCGCGGGCCTCCGCAAGCTCGCGCTGGGCCGCCCGATAGAGCTCTCGCCAGCGCTCAAAAGCCCGATCAAATTCGTAGGGCGCTTGGTCCAAAACCTCCTCCACCCACTTCTCCGAAAACCACCCGGCTTTTTGCAGTTCTTCCTTCAGGTCCTCCAGGGCCAGGGAGATCCGCGTCTTGAGTTCCTCTCGCAAATGGGGTTTCAGCACTAGCTCACTTTTCACTTCCTCCCGCAAGGGAAGCGCGGGAAAGACCGCACGGTCGATGATGTTTTCCATGGTGTCGCCCAAGCGAATGCGCAACTGGGCCAACCACTCCGCATGGATATGGGCGCGCAAAAGATCCTCGTTTATGAGATCCAAGCGTGGCGCGCGCACGCTTCCGTGCACCATCTCTTCCGGATGGCGGAAGAAGTACTGGTCGTGGTTATGGGCAGCGCCGCAGAAGGTCACGATGAGTCCGGCCTGGCCCTGGCGGCCGGCGCGGCCGCTACGCTGGGCGTAATTCGCCGGCGTAGGCGGAACGTTCCGGAGATACACCACGTCCAGGTCGGCAATGTCGATCCCAAGCTCCATGGTGGGCGTGCACACAAGCACTGGGAGCCGCCGGCCCACTTGCGGGTCCCGGCGGTCCTCTTCGCTCCAGCGGAACCGCCGCTCCCGCCGCAACCTTTCCCCAGGCGCCACCACCTGAGCCGTGTGCTCCCGAGCCTCGAACGTCGCCAACTCCCGCGCCGCCGCCCTGTATAGGCTTTGGAAGAACCGATTCACCGGTGGACTTGTCCGGGTGGGGCCCCGACGCCCGGTCCAAGAGGATGGACTGCCGGACTGATCGTCGTCCGCCAGCTTCCACACCAGCACCGCGGCATTCAGGCGGTATAGGATCGTGCCATTGTGTGCCCGCTCCTGACGGAGGAAATCATGTCGGACCAAAACCTCGAACAACTGCTGAAGAACCTTCTCCCGCTGGACCTCCGAGCGAATTTTTAATTCTCTGGCCAAAAGCTTGGCTAGATAGGTACGCGGCCCGGCCCAAAGGCCCTGCGCGGCTGGAAGTTTATTCACGTCTGGATCAAGTCCCCAGAATTCGTTCAGATTCTGTTGCGCCCGCTGACAAAGACGGCGCACCTCCTCCTCGCGCAGGACCGGGGCATCGATGGCGCCTGTCTTGCGAAAGCGATCGAGGACGCCGCGAATGATTTTGGTCCTCTCCTCCGGAGAAAGGTCCCGCAGCGGCGGAACTTCCTGCCAAATTTTTTCGTTTTTCGCAAATTCCTCCAAGCCCAGGTAATCCACGCGTATGAGCCCAACTTCCTCCAAATTGGGCTGAACTACACGCCAACCTCGGCGCAGGTCCTGATAAAGTCGGTATTCCGTGAGCCGCTCGAAGGTGTCCCACACCTCCCTTGCGGTCGGGCTTTCCTCGGAAAGCCGAGGGTTTTGGGCCACATCGCTGACCTTGAGCCCGGAGAAGCGCACCACTTCTTGGGCCAAGCGGTCGTAGCGCAGCTCCCCGTTTTCTTTGAGGGCGGCATAGAGGGCGGCGCGCAAAACCGCAGTTTGCACGAAATCATTGAAATGTCCGGCCTGGAAGGATGCGTCTTGACGGCTATCCGTAAAACACAGGAGCTTTGAGCGCTCCTGGCCCAGGATTTTGCCGGCGTGGCGTAAAAGGGCCATGGCGAGGATGGTGGTGGCCATGGCCCGGCTCTCGCTTCCCATGCGCCCAAGCTTCCGATATTCCGTTTCCTTGTCCGTATAGCTTTGTCCACAGCGCACGCATACAAAAAACTTCGGGCCCTGCCACCACACCGGGATGGCCCCTGGGGTGTTATCGGAAACGCAAGTTCCATCGGGTTTCACCCAGAGCTTTTGCGGCACCCGATTGCGCCAAGTTGAGCGCAAGCGGCCGTCGGGACCATACCAGTCCTCGGGTGGTTCAAACTCCGCCAGATCGCCCAAGGCCAACGCAAGATAACCCTGATCGCCTTCGTCCTCGTTTCCCTCGAGGTTCGGAACGAATTTCTCCTCGAATTTGCGCGCCAGGTAATACTCCTGCCCGCATATCCGGCAGAAACGCACGGGGAAGGTGGGCAGTCCATCCAGTACCTCCGGTTTGAGCGCAGGCTTTCGACGCTCGGGCAAATCCAAGGTGCAGAAGATCTCGGGGCTTTGGCGAATGAATTGGTGCAATTTGATCGCCAAAAGGCGCAGCTTTTGCCCGCGCTCCAAAACTTTCCAGAAAAGCGTTTCGACGGTACTTATGTCCACGCCAAGATCCTTGGCAAGTGCTCCAATGGCCTCATCCAAGCGTTTGGGAATGCGTCGGCGAAAACCACCTTCCGTCTTTTCCAGGCCCAATCGGTGTTCAAGCCAACGTACCAAAGGATGGCGTCGAAAAGCCTCCCGCTCCTCCGGAATGGGCTGGGAGAGAGCAGCGTGAAGTTCTTCCAAGGTAGGCGGGCCGCCCACGCTGATCTCGCTCAATGTTTCTTCCACCACGTTTTCCAGAGGAATACGGCGGCCGAAAAAGAAGGAGGCGAAGCGGGCCACTTCTTGGCAGCGTTCTTCGGGAGTATCGTGGCGGTGGGCCACCATGGTGGCGCTGGTGCCGATGTGGACCACGCGCTCCCGCTTGATCCGGGCACGAAGCCGCCGCACCAACATGGCCACATCCGCCCCTTGCCGTCCCCGATAGGTATGGAGCTCGTCGAACACCAAGAAGAACGGGACCTCCGGCGGGGCCTTGGGCTCTAAAAGGGGGCGATCCTCCGGACGTACCAAGATGAGCTCGACCATGACGTAGTTGGTGAGGAGGATATGGGGCGGGTTTGCCCGGATTTTCTCACGCTCGGCCTCCTCGGTCTCGCCGGTGTAGCGCGCGAACGTCACGGGGAACTCGCGTCCGAACTTCTCCTTGTAGGCCCGGGCTAAGTCCTCCAGCGCGGCGAGCTGGGAGTTCACTAGAGCATTGGTGGGGTAGATGAGAAAGGCCAAAGGCCCACGCACTCCGGAGTGACGCACTACCGCATCCACGATGGGCACTAAAAAGCACAGGGTCTTTCCCGAGCCTGTTCCGGAGGTGACCACGAAATCCTGGCCCTTTTGGGCCAAGGAGATTCCTTCCACCTGATGGCGCCAAAGCCGTCGGTCACCCAGGCGCAGCTGAAAGATCCGGGCCGTTCCCAGGTGGATCAGGCCTTTGTGTGCGAGATCTTCGAGGCTTTCGGCCTCCTCATAAGCTGGGGAAAGCTGAATGAGGGGCGGCGGCCAAAGTTCCTGGGCCTCCAATGTTTTCTCGGCAAATTCCCGCAGGCGCGAATCATGGATGTTCAGGTAGGAACGCACAAACTCTCGGTACTCTTCGATCACCCGCCGGTGCAATTCCCAGACGCTCATGGTTCACTCCCAAAACTAGCCAACCTGATTCTCTGCGCTTTGAGTGGCGATTGGCCCGCTGTGATCGCCTTTCAAATCCTCCAAAGCACTAATGGCCTTATTAACTTTCTTGAGCGCTTCTTCTCGCTGGTTTCCAATGGCGGTCAGCTGTTTCACCATGTTCTCCAGCTTGTCTTTGGCCTCCGCTAAGCAACTGAGGGCTGTGCCCACGGCCTGCTGCGTGTCGCCTAAGTGCGCGGATATGCCAAGCCGCTGAGCCATGAGGTAAAGGCTCAGCACAAAAGGCAAAAGCAAACTGTAGGGGACGACCACCACCTGGGAGTCCTGGGCCACCCGCTTGATGGTGTACCGACAAAATCCGTAGACTGGATCAGGAACAGCAGCGAGGCCAAATCCCAGGGTTTTCTGGTCGCTCAAGTATTTCTTCACCTCCCCCGCACGCTTTCGGAGTTGCTGCTCTAGCTGCTTTTCCAAATCCGCACGGATTTCGGGCGAGTCCGTTTCGTCGAGCTCTTTGAGGCGCTGGAGAAGCTCAGGCGCGACGAATTTGCTATCCAAGGGGATCAGGTACCCGCCGGGCATTTTGATGGCAAACTCCACCTCGCCTGTGCCCAGCTTGGCATTACGCTCAATCCAGTCATCAGGGATCACTTGCAAAAGCTCCTCCACTAATTGCTCACCGACCCGGCCACTTGCCCGACCCAGAAGGGCACTGGTGAGTTGGCCTAAGTTGTCCTCGATCCTTTCCACCGCCTCGCTGAGGCTGATCAAGACGCTCACCCGCTGATTGATCTCTTCCACTTTGCTTTTTGCCACTTTTAGGTCCTGCTGGACCACGGCAATGGCACCACCAAGTTCACTGCGGCTAGTGCGCAGATTCGTGCTCACTTCGGAGAGGGTCGTTTGAACTTTGGCCAGATCCTCTGCGGCCTTCTGTAGGCGTCCCAAGACCTCACTGTGGCGCTGCGTGTCTCCTCGAGACTGGTCCGATAAGGTCAGAGCCACAGCGCTTAGGGCTTCGCGAAGCTCACCCAGTTTGGTAAGGGCGCTGGTCAAACTTTCGCTTGTCGTCCGATGCAAAATGTTTTGGGTAAAGTCCCCTAGGCTGGCCAATTTCGTTCCTAACTCCGTTAGGGATATTTGCGCGGCATCCAGATCGCTTTGAAGCTGGGTAATTTGTTGCTGTGTGGCGGTGGCACGTTGCCAGTCGTCCAAGCGCTGCTGCAGCTCGTTTATACGCTGTTCAAGGCGGCCGATATCAGGTCCACGGCGGAAGAAAGAGCTGATGAGAACCCCAATCAAAACTCCGGCCAAGGCACACAGGGCATACACCAAAAGACTCGCAGCATCCATGCTCGCTCACCACCTTCCTTTCTCTTCCAAGCGCTGCCAGGCTTCCAAAATGAGGCGGCGGGTGCGGTATTCGCCGAATTGACGGAGCTCTTTTTCCTTGAGCACGCGGAAGGTCTCGCCGGGGAAGTTGCTTTTCTCGCAGCGTTGCCTGTAGCCCTCGGGATCCAGCGGATCCGCCACCTCCTCCCATGGATCGAGGATGTCGGCAAGCTCCCGCTCGGTGAGGTCCGCGGGGTCCAGGATGTAGCGGAGCTGTTTACGGGTGAGGCCGTAGAGGCGGGCGTAATAGGCGTCCAGCTCGGCACGCAAACGGGCCCGGCGTTCCTCGTCCCATTTGAAGGGCGGGAAGGGGATTCCCCCCTCACCCCCGCCCTCTCCCCAACGGGGAGAGGGGAGAGAAATCTCTCCCCTGCGGAGAGAGGGAAGAGAAATTTCTCCCCCGTGGGGAGAGGGAAAAGAAATTTCTGTCCCGCGGAGAGAGGTGAGGGAAATCTCCGGGTAGGCCTCGATCCAGGGGGGCGGGGCCCAAGGATGGCCGCCGGTCTCGGCGGCGTTCTCCTCCCACTGGCGGCGGATGGCCTCCCGCAACGCTTCGTCCGCCTCCCGCCACACATCGTCGGCAAATGGCTTCATATCCCAGGCGGTGTAAACCAGTTCCAGGACGCGCGGGACGATGAAGAGAAGATCTGCTGACAAGTAAGCAGAAGGTGATAGGACAGGAAGCTGCTTAGCATAATGGAAGTCCAAATGCACTCCGCCAATTTTCTGCCGCACAACAAAATCGAAACCGATTGTCGAACTGCAGGCAAGCAACAAAGAGGCTTCTATAGCTTGCGGGCCAAGCACCACTGGCAATACATCTCCCGCCCCCACCCTTGGCAGCAGCGTGAAAATCGCAGTGCGCTCGTCCGTAGACCTAGCAATCCTGCGGAACCCCAAAAGCCAGGCGCGCTTCCAATCGCCCAGGCGGGCCTCGACTGCCTCGGCGGGGACCCAATACCAGGGCTGGACGAGGAAGGCGGGGTCGGCGTGCTGGGCGGCGGAAGGGGTGGGAAGTTCCGTGCTGGAGCGGCTCGTAACGCCCTCGTAGGTGCCGTAGCGGTGGTCGTAGTGCCAGATCATCTTGGCCTCGTAGAGGGGAAGGTAGACATCGCCCTCACCCTTGATCCCTCTCCCAGAGGGAGAGGGACGGACGAAACGGTTGCCCACGAGACGAAAACCATCTCGCTCCAGGTCCTCCCGCGTGCGGAAAAGGTGTGAATCCGAGGACATGTTGAATAAGCCTTGCTTGAAAGACACGCCCCAAGGGTTCTCTCCGGTTACCTCGTTCACTAGCACTGGCACGCGCTCGTAGATGGCTTTGGTGAGCTCCGCATCCTGACGGGTGCGGAAGACGGGGAGCGTCCGGGTATTGGGGTTGATGCGAGCGATGTCATCAGGGGTGAGGGTGAAAACCCTCCGTGGATCACGCAGGTGCTCCGCTCGGGTAGAGAAGAAACTCAGGCGAACAGAATAGTTGGAGATGGCCACCGGAGAGCGGAAACGCCGGGTCAGGGTGAGGAGACAGAATTTGTAGCTCCTATGCACGTGCGGAAAGATTCCGTCTCGGTTCTCGAAATCAAAAAGGCTCACGAGTTCACCGCAGTCCAAAAGGTTGGCGAAGAAGTGTTTGTTGGTGTCGTCGGTGGCGATGCCGGTGGGAACAATGATGCCCGCGCGGCCGCCAGTTTTGACTAATAAGCGGATCCGCTCAGCAAAGACAGAATAGGTATTGATCCTTCCGCGCCCTGTTAGAGGGTACTGCCTCGAGCCCTCCAGGAAGCGCCTTGTGGAGGAAAACACATGCAGGGCATCCCGATACTCCTGCCAAAGCGCTGGGTTGGTATGCGGGAGTTGTTCGATGAGACGCTTGCGGGCAGCGGCGTTAGGAGCGTTGGCAATTGTCGGGTCGCGGCTGGCAAAGAACTCCTGCTCCTCAAGCTGTATCTGCTCCCACGGCGGATTACAGAGAACAACGTCGAAGCCGCCCTGGGCGAAAACCTCGGGGAATTCCAGAGGCCAGTGGAAGAAGCGCAGGCGCTCGGCCATGGCCCGCACCGTGCCAAGAAGATCGCCGCGCACACCGGCCTCCCCTTTGGCCAAAACGTTTTGGATATCCAACGGCTTGGGAATTCGTGAAGCCTCCTCTGGCCTGAGCCGCGCAAAGAATGCGGCGGTCCAAAGATCACAGGCCAACCGAAGTTTCTCGATCTCGGGATCGCGTAAAAGCTCGTAGTAGAGCGCGGATTTTCTCTGAACATCCGCGGGCGTGTCCTCGGGAAGGGCCGAAAGTTCCTCAAGTTCCTGGGCGAATCTGCGCAAGGCTTCTCCGGTATTGAAAAGGGGGAAGAACCCGGATTCACGTCTCCTTTCCTCGCGGCGAATTTCGTTACGCAGTTTGCGCGCGAAATTTTTGTCGTCGTCACCTGCGGGTTCGTAGGCCTCTTCAGGAATCCCCTTCTCCAGAACCGAAAGATCGAACACGCCCACGAGGGAGTCGCCGCATTTGATGCGGTGGTCCAGGAAGGTCAGGGGTTTTCCCAAAGTGTGGCCCTCGATCCACAGGGCCACCTTGCAGAGCTCCACGGCCAAGGGGTTTTTGTCCACGCCATAAAGGCAGTGGGTGATGACATCGCGCACGGCCTCGCGCAGGGCCTCCGGCGCGGGCTCCTCCTCGCCGGTGCGGATCCTGGCCAGTTCTTTTCCCAGGCGGCGGGCCGCGGCCAAGAGGAAATGCCCGGAACCCGTGGCGGGATCAATCACCTTGAGGGAAAGGATGGCCCGCTCCTTCTCTTCTTTTGTGCGCGCGGCCTTGAGCCGCTCAAGGAGAACGGGCTCTAGGGCGCTGGCCACAAGCTCCTGCACAAGCTCATGGGGCGTGTAGTAGGAGCCGGTGGATTTGCGCTCGGTTCCCTCCAAAAGGTCGAATTCCGGGGGCTCTCTTTCCGTGAGGATCACGGGCCGGAATTCCAGGAGGCTCTCGTACACGGAGCCCAGCTCTTCCACATCTAAATAGGCGTAGTTCACGCGGCGCTGGACCCGACTTTCCGGATCGTAAAAGTAGCTCAGGTGCCAGACGGCTTGGAGAAGATCGCGATTCGTCAAGAACGTTTCCTCCTCGAGGACATTCAGAGTGAAAAGCTCGCCATCGAGCACGGGAAGGCCAAGGAGAGAGGCGAGGGGTTTCCCTTCGACTTTGGGGGAGGAATCGCGCAGGACCTGCCAGAGGACGCGGAGGGAAAGCCAAAGATCGCTGTGGTCGGTGTAGAAGCGGCGATTGTCGGCCAGGCGGCGGAGGCGGCTAAGGCCATATCCCCGGCGATAAATCTCGTTGCCACCGAGGATCCCGCGCTCCTCGGCGGTGAACAGGAACAAAAACCGATAGACGAGGCGAAGGAGCTCCTGGTAGAAGAGGTTTGGTGGGAGCGTTCCATTGCGCACCTTTTCCCGTAGAGCGTCGTTTTTGGGGTGGGAAAGGAAGCCGTTCCCCAGGATTTTCAACGCCTCCAGGACGCCGTCGCGGAGGCGATCGCGGGCGCGGTTTCCAAGGTCTGTGGATTGGCGGTGGTATTTTTCCAGCCAGCATTCGTGGGCGTCATCGAGGCCCTTGGGAAGGCGGCTGCGGTGAAGAAGGCGAAAGAGGATCACGAAGTCTTCGAAGCGGTCGGCCTCGAAGATGGCGGAAAGATCGAATTCCAAGTAGGGCTGGCGGCGCACGGCCGGGGTCTTGCGCAGGACTCGTAAGACCAGGCCATTCGTTACCAGGCCCCAAAGATGTTCGGTGCGGTTGAGGAATTCCTGGACGAGGGCGTGTGGGGAGAGGCGGGGCCCGCCGGGCGCGCGGCGGCCGAGTTCCTGCCGGGCGCCAGCGATGTGCACCGGCGGGGCGTCCGCGTTCTCCCCGGCCCGGTGGGAAATGGCGAACTTCTCGCCCTCCACCTCATAGGCCTGGGGATTCCAGCGGATCTCGTAGCCAAGAAGGCTCAGAAGGGGGATGACCCAGCGGTCGCGGGTGAGGGAGGTGGCGGGATCATCGGGAGAAAGGCGTTCCAAAGCTTGTTGGAACCTGTGCCAATAGAGCTTGGCATCCTGGTAGGCCTTGGCGATCTCCTCAAGAAGGGCAGCGCCCTTGGGAAGGCCGAAATCCTCCGGTCGCTGGCCGGGGCAATCCTTTTCGGAGAGGAAATCGAGGAAATCGGGGCTTAAAAGACCTCCCTCGAGGCGGATGGCCGGGCCCTCGATTTTGGGACGGACTTTTTCCACAACGGCCTCAAGCATGGCTCATCCTCCCACCGCGGGCTGGAGGACCAGAATTCCCAGGACATCGGGCGGCCACTGAGGCTGGAGGCTGAGGCCGCGGATGCGCTCGCCCAGGGTGCGGCGCAATTGCCGATGGGCTTCGGAAAGCTCCTCCGCCCGCGCGGCCAAGAACTGATATATCGGACCGTCCTCCCGCTCAAGCCAGGGCCGAAGGAGTTCGAGCGCAAACATCACAAGTTCGCGCTTTTCGCCCTCGGGAATGTTTCCCACCGGTTTGGACCGCGCGAGAAGATCCAGGGCCTTTTCCCGGGAAAGAAGATCCTCGGCCTTGCCCACAAAACCGGTGACGAGGACTTCTTCGGCAAGAAGGGGGGCTTTTTCCGGGAATTGCAGGAGGTAGCGGGGCCGCAGAAGAAGGAAGATGGTGAGGCGGGTTACGGCGTCGGTGCGGATGGCACCGCAGCGGGAGGCCGGACCGTCGATCCCAGCCAGGGCGCTCTCAAAAAGGTGCTGAGCCAGGGCCACCACAAAGCGGTGGTTTCGTCCCACGTACTCCGCGCCCTCCGGGGTGGGACTCACAAAGGAGATGGTCCAGCGGGACTTTTTCTCGCGGCCGCGCTTTTCCGCGGGAAGGACGGGCTGCAAAAGCGCAGGAAGAATAGTGCGCACCTCGGGCGTAAGGCTCAAATGGTAGAGGCGCGGGTCACGACGATCGCGCTCCACAGGGATTCCCAAGCGTTGGCATGCTTCAAGGACGAAAAGCTCCACCTCCTTTGGGCTTCCCAAGACGGCATCGGCCCGGTCCAGTTCCTTCAACACCTCTTCGGGGTGGAGGGCACGCTGGGCAAAGCGGGTGCGGCTCTCCTTTTCCCGCCGGACATCGGCATCCCAACGGTTGTGGAACTCCTGGACGTAGTCCTGCATGAACTCGAAGGCAAGGTCCTCCTGGAGGCGGGAGGCTGGCCCGCTGAAGAGGGCATTGATCAGGGCTTCGATGACGTACTCCTCCTCGGCGGGGACAGGGACATACGTGCCGAGGCTCTGCCGGATCTCCCGGGCTTTGTTGAGGAGGACGCGGATGACCGCGCCGTCCACAGGGTTATCGCGGCCATAGAAGCGCACCACGCACACTTTGGGCGCGGTTTGGCCGTACCGATCCACCCGGCCCTCCCGCTGCTCCAGACGATTGGGGTTCCAAGGAAGATCGTAGTGCACCACAGCGTTGAACCCGGCTTGCAGGTTTATTCCTTCGGAAAGGCATTCCGTGGCCACCAAAACCCGCTGGATCCCCTCCTCCTCCTCCTCCATGAATTCCTCCACCAGGGCGCGGCGCTCCTCTTCCCCCTGCCGCCCGGTCACACAGAGCACGCGGGCGTTGGGAAACTCCTGAGCCAGGGCTTTCTTCAGCTCCTCGGCCACGTATTCCGCGGTGGCCACATAAAAGCACCACACAATGGGGTGGAACCCTTGCCGGAGGAGGTCTTTCACGACTTTGATACAGCGTTGGAGTTTGGCGTCCTTTTCGGGGCTGATTTGTTTAGCCAAGGCCAAGAGGCGGCGGAGGGTCGTCACCTCGCGGGCCATGCCCGATTCGGGATGCTCAAGAAGGGGGCTGGGAACCTCTTCGGGCGGAAGCTTCTCCGCGGGCTCGTACACAAAGGAGCCTAAATCCCACTCCTCTTCGATCTCTTCCCCGGGAGTGAGTCCCAAGCGGCGCCTTTCCAAAGCGGCTTTAGCGGAGGCCGGACTGGACATCACCGCCCGAAGAAGGGCCAAAGCTGCCCAGTAACGCATGCGGCGCTTGTATTCCGCAAGCTTTTTCCCTTCTTGCACTATGCCTAGGCAGAAATTGTGGGTGGCCTCAAAAAGCGCCCGCTGTTCGGGGGAAAGGAGGTAGGTCTCGTCCACCGCTTCCCGTTCGGGAAAGAGGCGCTCCTCCTTTTCCCAGACCTTTTCGATATCGGCGCGGGTGCGCTGCACGAAATGGCGAGCGATACGGATGCGCTGCTCCTCCGTCCAAAGGGCAGGTTCCCAATCTTCGAATTCCCGGTCCAGAAGGCCGAGAAGTTTCTTGAAGGCTTCGGGAATGCCGCTGTGCGGGGTGGCGGTGACGAGCAGAAGATGGCGGCTGGGATCGTTGGCCAGGGCCCGCACGAGCTCGTAACGGAGATGGCGCTCGGTGCTGCCCGCTGGGGTAGCACCGTGGACTTCATCCACGATCACTAGCTCCGGAGCATGTTGCAAAAACAGGTGTTTATTGCGCTCGCGCTTGACAAAATCGATGCTCAGGACCTGCACGGGGAAGTAGCTATAGACGCTGTGGTCGGGCGGAACTTCTCGTTCCAGCTGTCCCACGGTTGCGGAATTCACCACAACTGGCTCGAAATGGAATTTTTCGGCGAGTTCCTTTTTCCACTGGTCACAGAGGTAGGGTGGACAGAGGACCGCGAAGCGCTGGATTTCTCCGCGGTCCCAGAGTTCGCGGGCGACCAGGGCGGCCTCGATGGTCTTTCCTACACCCACGTCATCGGCGATAAGGAGGCGCACGGGATCGAGGCGCAGGGCCATGAGGAGGGGGACGAGTTGGTAGGTGCGGGGGCGGATGGAGATTTTTCCTAATGAGCGCAAGGGCGCCGCGCCCTCGCGCAAAAGCAAACGCGCCGCCTGCCAAAGAAGATGCACTGCGGCCAAATCCTTTATTCCGTCAGGCTTGGGCAGGGGGAACGTGGCCGGCTCCACCCGCTCGGTGGGAATGCTGCCGCCCACAAGGAGAGCCAAGTGTTTATGTACTTCCACAAGCTCGTCCTCGGTTCCGGTGAGAGGACGAAGGCGCAAAACTTCGGAAGAACCAGGAAGAACAACCCAAAGGCGCTCGCGGAACCGCACCACTCCGCCAACCCGTACTTGGGCCATCCCAACCGGCCCCATTGTACTCCTGTTCCCTTTTCTTGACACTTGTCCGCTCAGAAAAAAGGGCCGGTGGGGAGAAGAGAAAACGTCTCAGGCCCAGAGAGCACTTTTCTCTGGGATTGCGGAAAAACAAACATCCTTGTGGCTTTGGAAGCGACCGGGTGGGACCCTCGCGGGCTACTATTGCGGCCAAAGCGGCCGTCGCATCATATTTCACTGCAGAGCAGGAAGAAAATAGGTAGCGGATTTTTTCCACCAGGTGCCGGTCCTAACCACCGGATCAACGGTACCTGAAAGAACTTTCACGGCTTGAAAGATAATCATTCATCGCGCGAATAGCGAGCCGGTTTGGTTTTCTTGCCTTCCCGGGCGTGCCGGAAGAGGGGCAGGCAACAGCACGCGGGCTGAGTTCTCCGCTTTCTTCATTGCCCGAAGTAGCGTGAATCCACGCTTTTCTTTGCTTGGCCGGCAACTTTTAGCATAAGGGTGGGTGTAGAACAGGTGACTCTACAAGCCCGACCACGGTGCTTGAGCTTCAACGGAAGCTCGAGGGATTTCCGGATGTTTCCAAAAACAGAGGCACTGGGATTGTGTTCGAGGCAAGCTTCTCCTCCGAAAATCCAATTTTGTACAAGTTTTGGTCTGCTTTGCTTGGGCATTCACTGGCACTGCGCCAGTCAATTCGGTGAACTGGTCATGACTCTTTTCGCTTACCCCGTCTTGTAGGGCAAAGGCTCCTGGCGCAATTGCTCGAGCACCTCAAACTCCGGGTCCTTATGGACGAGAACAGCTTCATACTGGTAGGCGAAGGCAGCGATGATGGCATCTGCCAAAGAAAGGTTGTACCTAGCCTTTATCCGGGCCGCCGTAAGCAACGTTGGCTCATCAACATCCCAAAGAATTCTTACAGGAAGCTGCTTAAGCAGCGCATATCTCCAGTCAGCTACCGCCTCGGATTGTTCCTGCAGCGTGATGTAGTAGACCTCCAAAAGCACCAAAAAGGGGAGAAGGACCTCATTATCCTTGTCCAGCAGAAGACGCTCTACCTTCGCAGCTCCTTCTTCGTCCTCGAGAAAGGCAAGCACGGCAGAGCTATCCAGCAAGTAACGCCGGGGCTTACTTTTACTCACGGTCCTTATTCCTTTTCTCTGTCACGCTTGCGGGCTTCCAGGAGCCGCTCCAACAACTTTTCGCCTCGGGCACACCCCCGCAGGGCCCGGATTGGATCCGCAGGGATTGGGACCACCTTGATCACCCCGCCCTCGTCAATCCACTCCAGTTGGTCTCCGCTTTTAATGTTGTAACGCTTGCGGATAACCGCGGGTATCGAGGTCTGGGCCCGCTTCGTCACTGTGGTTGTTGTTTTCATGCGCATCACCCTACTCCATTTTACAAAGCAAAGCGCCTTTTTACAAGCGCAAATGGGGAAATAGCTTGTGGCGGAAGGACATGGCTAAAAAAGGCTGCTTCTTAGCAGAGCGACTGAGTACTAGCCGCCGCCCACGGGAGGAAGGAGGACGACTTCGTCGCCCTCGGAAATAGGGGTGGACCAGCCCTTCTTGTATTGGATGGAAACGCCGTTCACTAAAGCGGAAATGTGACGGTGGATCTGGCCTTGAGCATCATAGAATCGCGGACGGAGCAAGGGAAACCGGGCTACCAAAGCCTCCACCACTTGAGAAGCCACGGCTCCTTCGGGAAGCTCCAGTTCCACCGGGTTCTCCGGCAGTTCCTCCCGGAACGGAAAATATAAGCTCACCCGCACCTTCATCGCCCGTGCACCAGCCTCCGCGCGATCTCCCGCTGCCGCGGAACATAGCGATAAAGGCGGCCATCTACAAGTTCCCCACCCCGCACAAGAATTTTTCCATTCACCATCACTAAATCCGCGTACTGGGCAGCGCAGTGAAGGAGAGCGGCCACAGGATCCGCAGCACCGGCAAATTCCAAGGTGGAAATATCCCAAAGGGAGAGATCCGCGCACTTCCCGGGCTCGAGGGAGCCGATCTCCTTTTCCCACCCCATGACCTGGGCCCCGCCCATGGTCGCCATCCACAGGGCTTTCCGGGCGGGCATGCTCTCTGCTCCGTATTTCACGCGGGAAAGAAGCATGGCCTGACGGGCCTCCCGGATCATGTTGGAGGCATCGTTGGAGGCCGAGCCATCCACGGCCAGCCCCACCTTCATCCCCGCCTCAAGCATTTTGGGAATAGGCGCAATCCCTGAGCCCAAAAGCATGTTGGAGGAAGGACAATGGGCCACGCCCACTCCGGCCCGAGCTAGCTTCTGAATGTCCTCGTCGTTCAAGTGCACGGCATGGGCGATCCACACGTCCGGGCCAAGCCAACCGAGATCCTCAAGATACTCCACGGGCCTTTTTCCGAATTTGGCAAGGCAAAACTCTTCCTCGTCCAAGGTCTCGGCGAGGTGCGTATGCAAGAGAACCCCGTGTTTTCGGGCCAGCTCCGCCGTCTCCCGCATGAGCCTGGGGGTCACGGAGAACGGGGAGCAAGGGGCCAAGGCAATTCTCACCATGGCCCCGAAGTTTTTATCGTGGTAGCGGAGGATGAGGCGCTCGCTGTCCTCAAGGATTTCCTCTTCCGTTTGGACTACGTCCTCGGGAGGAAGGCCTCCGTCTTTCCGGGAGAGGGACATGGAGCCGCGGTTGGGGTGGAAGCGAATCCCCACCTCTTTGGCGGCCTCGATCTCCACATCGATGAGGTTGCGCTTTCCTTTCGGGAAAAGGTAGAGGTGGTCGGTGGAGGTGGTGCAGCCGGAAAGAAGAAGCTCAGTGAGGCCCACCACGGCGGAGACGTACACGGCCTCCTCATCGATTCCTCGCCAGCGCTCGTAGAGGAAGATGAGCCAGTCGAAAAGTTTTTTGTCCTGGGCGCCGGGCACGGCCCGAAAGAGGGTTTGATAGAGGTGATGGTGAGTATTGACCATGCCGGGGATCATCACTTTGTCGCGGCCGTCGATGATCTCGTCGTAGTCGCCTTTGGGCGGCTCGCCCTCGCCCAGGGCAGCGATACGGTTCCCCTCCACCAAAAGCCAGGCGTTTCTTAGCTCCCGGCCTCGGGGATCAAAAGTAGCGATCACCTCCACATTCCGAAAAAGGATGCGCGCCATCGTCACCCCCTCACCCTGACCCTCTCCCCTATGGGGAGAGGGGAAAGAGAAGGTCCCTTACCCTAGCCCTCTCCCCGAGGAGAAGGGGAACAAAAAGAGCCTTCTTCCCAAAGGGGAGAGGGAAGCTTATT
Source organism: Candidatus Bipolaricaulota bacterium (assembly GCA_014360945.1). GTDB lineage: Bacteria > Bipolaricaulota > Bipolaricaulia > Bipolaricaulales > Bipolaricaulaceae > DTER01. Next base: position 1,268 of record JACIWM010000020.1, on the reverse strand, counting down.
CTAAGCCTCTCCCTAAAGGGGAGCAGGGAAGGAGCGTGGTTCTCCCTGGAGAAGGAACGCCGCAACCTGTCCCTTTCCCAAGCGAAATTACGCCAATTTATAGACGGAGGTCGGCCTCGTGGCAGCGCTCGAGGAACGCGGTGAGAAGCTGGATTGCCGCTTCGATGTCCTTCTTGTGGGCGGCCTCCACCACGGAATGCACGTAGCGGGTAGGGACGGAAAGAGTGACCACGGCCGCTCCCTCGCGGGCAAGCTGGATGGCTCCAGCATCCGTCCCGCCCCGAGGCAAGATCTCCATCTGGTACGGAATACCTTTCTCCTCCGCAAGCTTCATCAAGAACCGAACAAGACCGGGATGGGAAATGGACGCGGAGTCCTTGAGCTTTATGGCCACGCCTTTGCCGAGTTTCGTGACCTGTTCGTGGGGCTGTACTCCGGGTATGTCGCAGGCCAGGGTCACGTCCAAAGCGACACCGATCTCCGGGGCGATTTGGAAGGCGCTGGTGCGGGCGCCGCGCAGGCCCACCTCCTCCTGCACTGTGCCCACAAAGTAAATATCGGCCTTATGGTTTTTGAGGCGGCGCAGGGCCTCGATCCCCACGTACACGCCCACCCGGTCGTCCAACGCCTTTCCGGAGACAAGCTCGCCCACCTCCGCAAAATTCTGATAAAGGGTCACGGGATCGCCAATGCGCACCCGCTCCTTCACCTCTTTCCCCGGAAGCCCTACATCCACAAAGAGGTCCTGGATGCGGATCTCCTTTTTCCGCTCCTCTTCGGTGAGGATGTGGATGGGCTTTATGCCGATGAGGCCCAAAATGGGACCATTTTGGGTGTGCACCACCACCCGGGAGGCGATGAGGGTGCGAGGATCGAACCCACCCACCGGTTCCAGTCGTAGGTAGCCGCTTTCCTCGTCGATATGAGAAACAAAAAATCCGATTTCGTCCATGTGGGCGGCGACGACGACCTTTGGACCGGAGCCTTTCTTGTGGGCGATGACGTTTCCCAAAAGGTCCACCTCGATCTCGTCTACGTACCCGGAAAGAGCCTCCCGCACGATGGTTCGAATCGCTTCCTCCCGGCCAGGAATGCCCGGCGCCTCCGATAGCCGCTTAAGAAGTTCCACTCTTCCCCCTTTCAACTTAAGCCTACCCCAAGCCCATCCTTTCCGACAACTTCACAGGCTTAGGCTCCCAAGCTAGAATAAGCCGGCGATGCTTCCCCTGCGTGATTATCGGATCAGCGGAAAACGCCCCTGGGCCACC
>JACIWM010000002.1 GCA_014360945.1 Candidatus Bipolaricaulota bacterium | reverse complement strand
GGAAACATCTTCGTCTTCTTCCGCGATGGCCGCTCCGCTTCCCTTCATGAAGGGCAATACCAGGAGGTGTCCTTCGAATCTGGCGATCCAAAGGATGGCCTGGGTCCCGAGCTTCGTCGGGCCCTGGAAGCCAAGCTCGGTCGAACGGCAACAGCGGAGGAGCTACGAAGCTGGGCGGAAGAGCTTCGGAACCTGCCGGCCCAGGGGTACCTCTACGCCACGTCTCGGGGCCTTGTGGCCTCGTTCTTCGCCCGCCCGGATCTGGGCCAGCCCTCCGGGGAATTTCCCACCTTTTGGGAGGCATTGGATCAGGTGTTAGAAAACCGGGTCTTCGGAGAACTGGCCCAAGAGCGGATTGCGGAGCTCAAGCGCGCTTTGGCCCGCCGGACGCGGGCATTGACTATCCTGGAGGAGGCCGAAAAGGAAGCGCGTTCCTGGCCTGTCCTGAAGGAAAAGGCCGATCTCATCCTGGCCCGCCTTGGGGAGATACCAAAAGGAGTGGCCAAGGTCACGGTGGAGGGTTTTAACGGGAACCCGGTTGAGCTGGAACTGGATCCGACCGTTCCCCCGGTGCGTTTTGCTCAGGAGCTTTATCGGCGGGCGGGGAAGATGCGGCGCCGACTGGAGGAAATCCCAGCTCGTCGAGCCCAGCTCACCGCGGAGATCGCAAAAATCCGAGAAGAGATTGAGCTTCTTCAGCAAAGGCCGGACCTTGCGCCGTATGTGGTGCCCGATGAGCCCAAGTCCGCGGAGGAGCCACCACGGCAGCCCCGGCAATACCGAATTCAGGAGTTCACAGTGCTCGTTGGTCGCTCCGCCAAGGAAAACGAAGAAATTTTGCGGCGCGCTAGCCCTAACGATATCTGGCTTCATGCCCGGGGAGTTCCGGGGGCGCATGTGCTCATCAAAAACGGGGGAAGGAAAGTCCCTGAGGAGGTTTTGCAGAGAGCTGCCCAGCTTGCCGCCTGGTTTTCCAAGGCCCGGGGTGAACGGAAGGTGGAGGTGAGCTACACTGAGGCCCGTTACGTGCGGAAGCCTAAAGGGAGCCCACCGGGAACGGTGGTTCTTTTGCGGGAGGAAGTGCTGGTTGTCTCAGGAGAGGAGGCCCCTTGAGTTTTCTTTTGTCCGCGGTTTTTGCTGTTGTAGCTCTTTTTCTTTGCGTCATTCCCCATGAGGTGGCTCATGGGCTTGTGGCCTTTTGGCTTGGCGATCCCACGGCCAAGCGGGCCGGAAGGCTTTCCCTCAACCCCCTGCGCCATTTGGATCCCATCGGATCGGTGATCCTTCCCTTGGCTTTGATCCTCATCCGCCGCTTCACCGGCGTGCCATTGGTGGTGTTTGGCTGGGCCAAGCCCGTCCCCATCAATCCCTACTACTTCCGGGATCCGTGGCGGGGGATGATGTGGGTGGGGCTGGCCGGACCGGCCACGAACATCGTCCTTGCCGGGGTCTCCGCAACCCTGGCCCGCCTTCTTTACCTCGCCGGCGTGAGAAACTCTCTTGTTTTCACATTCCTGGCCATGCTCACTGTGATCTCCCTCGTCATCGCCTTTTTCAATCTCATCCCCCTGCCTCCTTTGGACGGCTCCCGCATCCTCTCCTATTTCCTGCCCCTGCGCTGGCGCCTAGAAATGATGAAGCTTGAGCAGTTTGGGATCATCGTGGTCGTCGTGCTTTTCCTTTTGGGGGTTTTGGACGCGGTTTTTCAGGGGGCGGAGGTCGTGGCCGTGCACCTTTTGGGGCGGAGCGTGGCCCGGGCCTCGGGTCTTTGGTGGTAGCTGGTATAATGCCCAAAGCCTGCCCATGGAGAACATCCAAGTGAAGCGCGACGGAACCCTTGTGACCTTGGAGATCCACGTCCCCAAGGAGGACATCCTCCGCACGGAGGCGGAGGTCCTCCGGGCCTTGGCCCAGGAGTTGCGGATCCCTGGCTTCCGCCCAGGGAAAGCCCCGAAAGATCTCCTTTTGCGCCGCTACGGCGAGGACGCATTCTGGGCGGATGTACGGGAGCACCTCATTCAGGATTGGCTAGAACGGGCTATAAAAGATCTCGATCTTCATCCCCTGACCTCTCCTCAGGTGAAGACCGTGGAGTTCGTGAAAGGCGAGAAATTCTCATTCCACGCAGAATTTGAGGTCCTGCCGGAGTTCACCGTGCCCGATGAGCTGAACATTTCTATTTCGGAGCCGTCGCCCGCGGAGGTGCGAGAAGAGGAAGTGGAGGAGGTTTTAGCCGAACTCCGGCGGGAGGCGGCCACCTTGGTACCCAAGGACGGCCCGGCCGAGGAGGGTGATATCGTCCACATCCGCCGCGGCGAACAAGTTTGGGAAGGGGTGGCTAGCTCCGATCGCCCCATCGGCCGCCAGCTTCTTGGCGCACGAGCCGGAACATCAATCATCCTGCAGGATGAGGAGGGCCACGCCGAGGAATTCGAGATCGCCGGTGTTTATCAGCTCATGCTGCCCTCCTTGGAGGAGGCCGCAAGACACTACGGAAAGACCACGTGGGAGGAATTACGGGAAGAGGTGCGGCGGGAGCTTTTGGCCCGAGCCGAGGCCAAGCGCCGCGATGAGCTGCGCCGCCAGGCCTTGGATGCCCTGGCCGAGGCCCTCCAGATCCCGGTTCCTCCGCGGTTCCTGGCCGAGACGGTGGAGGAGGAAATGAAGAAGTTCCCCAAAAAGCCGGAAGTGCGGGCGGAGGTGGAGAAGGCGGTGGCCCGCCGCCTGCGCCGGGAAATCCTCATCCATCGCCTGAGCGAACAGAAGGGTCTTGCGCCCGATCCGGAGGAGGTGCGGCGTCTGGCCGCCGAAGAAGGGGAGAACGAAGAGATCGTCCACAACCGCCTTCTTTTCGAACGCACCGCCGATTGGGTTTTGGAGCACATAAGGAGGGGGGAATGAGGCTACAGTACTTCGAGGAAGAGGAACTGCGCATGATGCGCTATTGGGAGCGGGCGTTCGCCCGCCTCTTCAAGGATCGCATCATCTTCCTTTCCGGGGAGATCGTGGCCAGTGCCGGAGGCGGGATCTATTCAGGCGCTGCGGACAACATCATCGCCCAACTCCTTTGCCTTGAAGCTGAGGATCCCGACAAGGACATCCAGCTTTACATCAACAGCCCCGGCGGAGATTTGCAAGCCGCGTTGGCGATCTACGACGCCATGCAGTATGTGCGCTGCCCGGTGCGCACGATCTGCGTGGGGATCGCTGCCTCCGCAGCGGCCCTGATCCTCGCCGGTGGAGCCAAAGGCAAACGCTATGCCCTTCCCAATTCCCGCATCATGATCCACCAGCCCTGGGGGGTAGTGGGCGGCCAGGCCATCGACATCAAGATCGAAGCCGACGAGATCATCAAGTTGCGCCGCAGAGTGAACGAGATTCTCGCTTTCCACACCGGGCAACCTGTGGAGAAGATCGAGCGGGACACAGACCGTAACTTTTGGATGAGCGCGGAAGAGGCCAAGGCCTACGGGATCGTGGACGAGGTGATCCAACCGCGCAAAAAATAAATGCGCCCGGCAGGATTTGAACCTGCGGCCTCCGGCTCCGCAGGCCGGCACTCTATCCGCTGAGCTACGGGCGCTGGCGGAGGGACGGGGACTCGAACCCCGAAGGCCATAAGGCCCTACCGGTTTTCGAGACCGGCTCCTTGCCGTTCGGACATCCCTCCCGGCTCAGGAATTATCCGGGCTCCGCTTCCTCAGGTCAACGGTGCGCACCACAAAAATCCCGGCTAAAACCAGCAAAGCTCCCAGGATCTGGATGGAAGTGAGCTTCTCCCCGAGGAGGATCCAACCGAAGAACGCAGCGAACACGGGCTCCATGGCCAAAATGACCGCGGTTTTCGTGGCTCCCGCCCGACTCTCCGCCCAGGCCAAAACATAATAGGCCACCGCCGAGGCGAGAACTCCGGTGATCCCCAGGGCCATCCACACCTGCCCGGAAAAAGACCACGTCACCTCCCCAAAGATCGCGCCCCCAAAGAAAGAGAGGGCAGCGACCACCAAAAGCTGAAGGGGCAAAAGAGAGCTAATCGAGGTGGCGCCGGCATAACGGGCGAGCAGGGCAATATACACGGCAAAGGAAAAAGCGCAGATCACGGTGAGAGCATCGCCGAACGCTGTTCCGCCTAAATCGCCCGTCCCGCCCACGGCAAGGGCCACAACCCCAAGCCCGGCCAGAAGAACCCCAAGCCACATCCGCACCGAAACCCTCTCCCCCAAGAACATGGCCACCACCGGCACCAGCACCACGGAAAGACCCGTGATGAGGCCGGATTTCTGGGCGGTGGTGTACCGTAGCCCCCAGGTCTGAAAGAAGTACCCGCCGAAAAGAAAAAGCCCAAGGAGAAGGGCCTCCCGCCAGGGCAGGGGACGACGCAGAAGGGGAACGGTGCACAAAAAGGCCAAGGAAAAGCGGAGGGCTAGAAACCAAAACGGCCCCACTTCCCCCATCGCTTCCTTCACGGGGACAAACGTCCAGCCCCAAATGGCGGTGACCAAAAGGAGGGCGAGGGTGGCCATCAGGCGACGATGAAGTGGATCACATCGCCGTCTCGGACCTCGTAGTCCCGGCCGGCCCGCACGATTTTTCCCGCCTCCCGCAGGGCCTTCTCCGAACGATACTGCTCCAGGTCCTCCAGGCGCATGATCTCCGCAAGGACGAAGCGGTCGCGAAAGTCCGTGTGGATAACAGCCCCAGCCTCGGGAGCCTTTGTGCCGGCTGGGATCGTCCACGCCCGCACCTCCGGGCCCACAAACGTGTAGAACGTGATTACGGAAAGAAGGCGATACGCCTCACGGACGAGCCTTTCCACGGCCAATTCGGAAAGCCCGTATTCCTTGAGGAATTCCCGGCGCTCCTCCTCGGGAAGCTCGCAAAGCTCCATCTCCAGCCGCCCACGGATGGCCACCCAGCCCGCTCCCCGCTCGCGGGCCAGTTCCGCCACCCGCGCGGAGTGCTCGTTCTCCCCAGAATCGCCCACGTTGGCCACAAAAAGAACGGGCTTCAGGGTGAGGGGCGCAATCCCCTTCAATTTCTCCTTCTCCTCGGGAGAAAGAGCGACGCTACGGATGGGAACTCCCCTCTTCAGGGCCTCGATGAGCTGCTCAAGAAGATTCAGCTCCTCTTTGGCCTCCTTGTCCCCAATGCGTGCAGTCTTCGCCACCCGCTCCCTGCGGCCTTCCAGGGTCTCCAGGTCCTTGAGGAGGAGCTCGGTTTCCACGATCTCGATGTCGCGGCGTACGTCTATCTCGCCCATGGGATGGGCAATATCCGGGTCCTCGAAGCAGCGGACCACGTGGAGGATAGCCTCCACATTGCGGATATCCGCGAGGAACTGGTTTCCCAGGCCCTCCCCACGGGAGGCACCCTCCACAAGGCCGGCGATGTCCACCACCTCGATGGTGGTGGGAACTTTTTTCTTTTCGGGGAAAAGGGCGTGAAGGCGATCCAGGCGGGGATCAGGCACGGGCGCCACGCCCTTTTGCGCCTGGAGGGTGGAGAAGGGATAGGGCTCAACCCGGGCGCCGGCGGCGGTGAGGGCGTTGAAGATCGTGGACTTTCCGGCGTTGGGAAGGCCCACAAGGCCAAAAGTGCGGCTCACTTGAGGATCCCCTCCACGATCTTCGCCACCTCGGCCGGGGTCTTGGCCACGGGAACGCCAAGTTTCTCTAAGCGCTGGGCCTTGGCCTGGGCCGTGTCCTCCCCGCCGGTGACAATGGCGCCCGCATGGCCCATGCGCTTCCCCGGCGGCGCGGAAAATCCGGCGATGTACGCAACCAAGGGCTTCGTCATATGTTCTTTGGCGTACGCCGCAGCCTCCTCCTCCGCCGCCCCGCCGATCTCCCCCACCATCACCACCACCTCGGTCGCCGGGTCCTCCTCAAAAAGCGGAAGGAGCTCCACGAAGGTGGTGCCCACGATGGGGTCGCCACCGATCCCCACCACCGTGGACTGCCCAATCCCCCGCTGGGAAAGGTGGGAGGCGATCTCGTAAGTAAGGGTGCCGGAGCGGGACACGATCCCCACCGGGCCGGGCGTGAACGGAGCATGGGGGATTACTCCGATCTTGGCTCGGCCGGGCGCGATGATCCCCGGACAATTGGGACCAATCAGGCGCACCCCGTAGCTTTTGAGAAGGTGATAAGTGCGAAGCATGGCATGAAGGGGGATCCCCTCGGTGATACAGACGATAAGGGGAATTCCGGCGTCGGCCGCCTCCAAAATGGCCTCCGGCGCAAACGCTGCGGGCACAAAAATTACGGAGACGTCGATCCCGTGATTCTCCCTGGCCTCGGCCACCGTGTCGTACACGGGAATCCCATCAAGGCTCTGCCCGCCTTTTCCGGGCGTGACCCCGGCCACCACTTTTGTCCCGTAGGCCACCATCTGCCGGGTATGAAACGAGCCCTCCGACCCGGTGATGCCCTGCACCAAGACCTTGGTGTTCTCAGAAATTAAGATGGCCACGGCCGCAAAGGATAGGGCAAAGAGGCGGTGCTTGCCAAGACCCTGTGGCCTAAAGGGCGTGGGGATTGGGTTTCCCCCCGAGCTTGCGAAACTTCTCCTCCAGGGCCCGCTCCACGCAGCGGGGCACGAATTTCGAGACATCCCCACCGTAGAGCTTGACCTCTTTGACGATGGACGAGGAAAGGAACGAGTACTGGCCGGCGGTCATGAGGAACACGGTCTCGATGTCACTATCAAGGTCGCGGTTGGTGAGGGCGAGCTGAAACTCGTAGTCGAAATCAGAAGTGGCCCGAAGGCCCCGGACCACCGCCACCGCTCCCACTTTCTTGGCGCACTCCACAAGGAGCCCGGAATAGGTGATGACCTCCACCCCACAAATTCCTTCCTCCGCGAGGGCCTCCTCCACGAGTTTCTTCCTTTCCTCTGCGGTGAAAAGCGGGGTTTTTCTGGGGTTTTCCACCACGGCCACCACGAGTTTGTCGAAAAGCCTTTTGGCCCGGCGCAGGACGTCGATGTGCCCGTAGGTGATGGGATCGAAACTCCCCGGGTAGATGGCGATCCTCACAGGCTCACCTCCACGAAGTTGCGCAGGATTTGGCGGAGGCGATCGGCTGAAGGTCCCACCGCGGCCCAGGCCGCCCGCTCCGGCCGCAAAAACCGCCGCGCCAGCTCCTGCACCTCCTCCGCCGTCACCGCCGAAAACCTCTGCACCACTTCCTCCGGCGAGATCGGCTTTCTCCCTAAAGACACCACCGTCCCCAACCGCACCATCCGGCCGCTTGGGTCATCAAGGTTGAGGAGGAACGCATTGGAAATGCGCTGGATGGCGCGATCCACTTCTTCCCTGGGCACCCCTTCCTTACCGAGCTTCTCCACCTCTCCGTGGATCACCTCGATCAGGCGCGGGAAATTACGCTCTTCGGCGGCGGCATAAATGGAAAGGACTCCGGCATCGGAGAAGTAAGCTGTGGCCGAAAAGACTGAGTAGGCCAGGCCAAGCTCTTCCCGCACCCGCTGAAAGAGACGGGAGCTCACCCCTCCGCCAAGGATGGAGTTCAGGACCTCCAGGGCGTACCGCTCGGGGGAGGAAGCGGGCACAGTGGGAAAGCCCAAAGCCAAGTGCACTTGTTGGATGTTTTTCTCCGCCAAACCCAAGCCGATTCGAGGCCTCGGTGGGGTACGTGCTTGGCACGTCCCTTTCCCTTCTCCGGTGAACATCTGCGCCGCCTGAAAAACCGCGTCTGGTTCAACCCCGCCACAGGCCACAAGGACCATGCCCTTGGGGTGATAGTGCCCCTCGAAAAAACCCCAAAGGTCGGGGATCTCCACGTGAGAAACGGTGTCCAGCCGGCCGATCACCGGCTTTCCCAGAGGGTGATCATCGGCCCAAAGGGTCTCCGCGAGAAGTCGAAAGGCCACGTCCTCCGGGTCATCCTCGGCGGAGCGGATTTCTTCTGACACCACCACCCGCTCTCGCACCAAATCCTCCGGAGAAAATCGCGGCATGGTGACAAGCTCGTGCAGGATTGACAGGGCCTCAAGGACATGGGTGTTGAGGACTTCGGTGTAATAAAACGTGTATTCCGCGGTGGTGGCGGCGTTCAGATGGCCACCGAGTGCATCGATGCTTTGCGCCAGCTCCAGGGCCGTGCGCTTTTGGGTGCCCTTGAAGGTCATGTGCTCCACAAAGTGGGCCAGGCCCTCCTTTCCCGGCGGGTCCTCCCGGCTTCCGGCTTTGACCCAAAGTCCTAGGGCCACGCTGCGGAAGCCGGGCATGGGCTCGACGATGACCTCAAGGCCAGCGGGAGTGGTGGCGGAAAAGCACCCGGTATAGAGTTCGGTCATTTCTTTTGGTCCACGCGGATCGGCCCCTTCGGCACCACCCGGCGAAGCTTATACCTGCCTTCTTCATCGATCTCTACGATCTCCACCAGCATTCGATCGCCCTTTTTCGCGACCTTTGCCGGCTCCTCGTTCGTGCCCAGCCGCGAGCGGTGCACAAGCCCGCGCACACCCGGGGCGATCTCCACGAAGATCCCGTAGTCCACAACGTTGGTGACCCGGCCCGGAATGATGTCGCCCACCTTCAAAGTCGGTTTTTCCTGGACCAACTTGAACCGCGGGCGACCAAGCTCGTCCACCTCCACTACCTCCACGGTGACCTCGTCGCCCACCTTCACCACGTCCTCCACCTTGCGGACGTGGCCCTCGGCGAGGTTGGAAATGTGAATGAGGCCGTCCACGCCAGGCCGGATCTCCACGATGGCCCCGAAGGGCACGATTCTCACCACCCGGCCACGGAAGGTCATGCCCACCTCGATATCCTCGGTGAGCTCTTGGATCATCTCCTTGGCCTGTTGGACTCCCGCCTGGCCCTCGCCCACGATCTTCACCGTGCCGTCATCCTCGATCTCGATTTGGGTTTTCGTCTCGTCCTGGATTTTCCGGATCGTGCGGCCACCCGGCCCAATCACAATTCCGATCTTCTCCGGGTTGATCTTCACCACGTCCAGGTAGGGCGCATAGGGCGAGAGGGCCGGCCGCGGCGCGGGCAGAACTTTCTCCATGAGATCAAGGATGTACATGCGGGCCTCGCGGGCCTGGGCCAAGGCCTCCCGCATGAGCTCCGGCGTGAGCCCGCCTGTCTTCACATCAAGCTGGAACGCGGTGACCCCCCTCCTCGTCCCGGCCACCTTGAAGTCCATGTCCCCAAAATGGTCCTCAAGACCGATGATGTCCGTGAGGATCCGGTATCTTCCCGTGGCGGGATCGGTGACAAGCCCCATGGCCACTCCGGCCACATGGGCTTTAAGGGGCACGCCGGCATCCATCATCGCCAGACACCCCGAACACACGGAGGCCATGGAGGAAGAGCCGTTGGACTCCAAAATTTCGGAGACAACGCGGATGATGTAGGGGAACTCCTCCTCAGAGGGAATCACCGCAAGAAGGGCATTTTCCGCAAGCTTTCCATGCCCGATTTCCCGGCGGGAGGGAGCGCCAATCCGGCCGGCCTCGCCGGTGCAGAAGGGCGGAAAGTTGTAGTGGAACATGAAGCGCTTCAAGCCCTCCTCCATCATGAGGTCGATGATCTGCGCATCTTTCCTCGTGGCGCCCAGGGTGCAGGTGCCCAGGGACTGGGTCTCCCCGCGGGTGAAGAGGGCTGAACCGTGCACGCGCGGAAGAAGCCCGACCTGGATGGAAATGGGCCGGATCTCCTCCGGCCGGCGACCATCCATGCGCTCGCCCAACTCCAGAATGGACCAACGCACGTACTCCCGATACACGTCGTCGAACAGGGCCTTGGCCAGAGTCTTCACCCGCTCGCGGTCAGCCTCGGGATATTCTTGGGCCACGCTCTCCGCGGCCTCCTCCGCCAAGGCCTCGGCCATCTGATCCCGGGCCTTCTTTCCCGGCGCGCGCTTAAGCTCGTGAAGTCTTTCCCACACACGGGCCTTGACCTTCTCCCGCACCTCCCCTTCCAGGGGATCAGGAGGAGGAACCTCCTTCTTCGTTACCGGAACCAGCTTCGCCAGCTCCTCTTGCAGTGCCACAAGTTTTTTTATCTCCTCATGGGCCAAAGAGATGGCGCGGATCACATCCTCTTCGTCCACTTCCTTCATGAGCCCTTCCACCATGGTTACGGTGTCCTTTGTGCCGGCCACGACAATGTCCATGAACCCTTCTTCCCGGTCCTGATCGCGGGGATGGAGGATGAACTGCCCGTCTTTGAGGCCCACGCGCACCCCGGCCACCGGGCCCAGGAACGGCGCGGGAGAGAGCATCAGGGCTGCCGAGGCCCCCAAAAGACCGGCCACATCCGGCGGAGCATCCTTCTCCGCGGAAAGAACGGTGGCCACTACGTGCACTTCCTCCTTGTAGCCCTTGGGAAAGAGGGGGCGGATGGGCCGGTCAATGAGCCGGGCCGCGAGGATCGCCTCATCCGAGGGTTTTCCCTCGCGCTTGAAGAACCCGCCGGGGATCTTCCCGCCCGCATAGAACCGCTCCTCGAAATCCACGCGGAGCGGGAAATACCCAGGGTCTTGAGCGAGCGGCTGGCAGACCACAGTCACGAGGACCTTGGTATCGCCCCAGGTGACGAGGACGGCAGCGCTGGCTTGACGGGCGAGGTTCCCCGTCTCCAGCTTCACCACTTTCCCGCCTACTTCCGTCTGGACCTCAGGCATATCAGATCCCTCGGATGTTCAAAGTCTCAACTAGGCGGCGGTAGCGAGCCGGATCCTTCTCCTTCAGGTAGCGAAGGAGCCGGCGCCGTCGCCCCACCAAGATGTATAGGCCCCGCCGGGAATGAAAATCCTTCCGATGAACTTTTAGGTGCTCCGTGAGCTGCTCAATCCGAGCCGTGAGAAGGGCCACTTGCACTTCCACCGAGCCTGTGTCGCTTGGGTCCCGCGCGAACTTCGCGATGATCTCCCGCTTCTGTTCCTTGGAAAGCGCCATACTCTCACCTCCAATCGCCCCGTCCCCGGCGCGAGGGAAGGGGTTCCGTTTCATTTGAACTTCTTGGCCAGCTCCCGACAGCGCCCCAGTATCTCCTCTTCGTCGAGGGTCTGCATCTCCCCCTCAAGGAGGAGGAAGTGCCCGTCCACGAACACCGTTTCCACCTCCGATCCTTGGGCCGCGTACACCAAATTGGCCAAAAGATCGTAATTGGGAAGAAGATGAGCTCGGTCAAGCCTGATGATGACGCCATCGGCTCGCCGGCCGGGCTCAATTGTACCTAATTCCTTTCCCCAGCCAAGGGCCGCTGCTCCACGCCAAGTGGCCAAGCCCAAGGCTTCCGCCGCGGGCAAGGCCTGCGGATCCCCGGTTTTAACCTTCGCCAAAAGGGCGGCAAGCCGCATCTCCTCCACCATGTTCAGGTCGCCGGCGGAGCCCGCGCCGTCCGTCCCCAAACACACGTTCACCCCGGTCCGCAGCATCTCCACCACCGGCGCGATCCCGCAGGCCAGCTTCAGGTTGGAGGTGGGGCAATGGGCCACGTGCACGTTGTGAGCAGCGAGGATCTCTATGTCCTTTTCGGAAAGGTGCACCCCGTGGGCAGCGAGGGTGTGGACGCCGAACACCCCTAATTCCTCCAGCCACTCCACGGGCGAGCGGCCCTCCTTCGCCCGGAACCGCTCCACCTCCTCCTTCGTCTCGGAAAGATGGGTATGGATGGGCACTCGCAGCTCTTTGGCCAGACTCACCGTCCTCTTCCACACTTCCGGGCCGCAGGTGTAAGGAGCATGGGGAGAAAAGGCGGCACGGATGCGGCCCTCCGCTTCCCCATCCCACTCCCGGACAAAACTTTCAGCTTTTTTCAGCTCGGGCTCGATCCGCTCGGGAGTGGGGGCGATGATCCCGTAGGAAAGGAGGGCTCGCACCCCGGCCTTCTCCACAGCCTCGCCCACCTCCTCCATGAAAAAGTACATGTCGGCAAAGGCCGTGGTCCCGCAGCGGATCATTTCCACCAAGCCCAAAAGGGAAAACCAGCGCACGATTTCTCCGGTGAGCTTTTTCTCCCGCGGCCAGACCTCTTTTTCCAGCCAATCCATGAGGGGCCGATCCTGGGCGAGCCCCCGAAAGAGGGTCATGGCCAAGTGCGTGTGGGCGTTGACCAACCCCGGGATGAGGAGCTTTCCCTCGCCTTCCACGATCTTGTCGAACGGCCCGGAGACTTCCTCGCCCACGACGACCGCAGCGTAACGACGGCCCTCGATGACCACATCGGCCTTGGGGATGACCCCCACTTCAGGCTTAGGAATGACCGCCACGCCGCGAATGAGGACCCGCATGACCTTTCAGTATACGGGCAAAGCCCGCCTTTCGGCCAATTTTGTAATATGGGGGTTGTGGAGGGGAAAGCCGCGGAGGAGTTGGCGGTGAAGCATCTCCGAGCCCAAGGGATGCGCATTGTTGCGCGCAACTGGCGCTGGCGCGGCGGCGAGGTGGATATCATCGCTAAAGACGGGGAGACCTTGGTGTTCGTGGAGGTGAAAAGCCGGGCGGACCCGACGTTCATGCGGCCGGAGGAAGCCGTGGACCTTTCAAAACGACAGCACCTTTGGCACGCGGCTCAGGCCTATCTCCAAGGGAAACCCTGGGTTCCCGTGCGGTTCGATGTGGTGGCCGTGACGCCCCAGGGGATCCAGCACATCCGCGGCGCCTTTTCCGAAGAAGATGTTCGCTCAAGTTCTTAGCGGAACGCCCTACGGGGTGGAAGCAAAACTGGTGGAGGTCCAGTGTGACGTGGGGCCGGGCCTTCCGGGGTTCACCATCGTGGGCCTTGCGGAGAAAGAAGTTTCGGAGGCGCGGGATCGGGTGCGCGCCGCCATCCGCAATTTAGGCCTGGAGTTTCCGCAGCTTCGCATCACCGCCAACCTCGCCCCCGCGGATCTGCGCAAGGAAGGAGCAGGATTCGATCTAGCTCTGGCTGTGGCTCTCCTTCTTGCCACCGGGCAAATCCCCAGGGCCCGCACGGAGGAAACGGTGTTTTTGGGCGAGCTTTCCTTAGACGGGGGTGTCCGCCCGGTGCGGGGTGTTTTGGCCGTGGCCCTGGCTGCCAAAGAGGCAGGGATAGCAAAGATGGTGGTGGCCCGGGATTCGGCTTCCGAGGCGGCCTTGGTAGAAGGAATCCAAGTTTTTCCCGTGGCCGATTTGGGGGAAGCCGTGGCCTTCCTGCGCGGGGAGAAGGACATCCCTCCTGCGCCCCGGGTCATTCCCGAGGCCCCGCCGCCGGATTGGATCGATCTTTCCTTGGTGAAGGGGCAGGAACACGCTCGAAGAGCTCTGGAGATCGCGGCGGCTGGCGGCCACCACCTCCTCATGATCGGCCCGCCCGGCGCAGGAAAGTCCCTGCTTGCTCGCTGCCTTCCCGGAATCCTTCCGCCCCTTTCCTTTGAGGAGGCATTAGAGGTGAGCCGCATCCATTCCGTGGCCGGGCTCCTCTCTCCTGATCGCCCCCTTTTGCGCTGGCGGCCGTTCCGCGCTCCCCACCACACCATCTCCTACGTGGGCATGGTGGGCGGAGGACACGGAATCCCCGTTCCCGGTGAAATCAGTCTTGCCCATCACGGCGTTCTCTTCCTTGATGAGCTTCCCGAGTTCGACCGCAAAGTTTTGGAGACCCTGCGTCAGCCCCTGGAGGACCGGAGGATCACGGTGGTGCGGGCCGGGGTGAGCGTGACTTTCCCCGCTTCGTTCATGCTGGTGGGAGCCATGAACCCTTGTCCGTGCGGACATTTTGGGGACCCCCTTAAGCCGTGTCGGTGCCGCCCCCATGAGATCGTGCAGTACCGGAAAAAACTTTCTGGACCTTTCCTGGACCGTATCGACCTTTTCGTGCATGTGCCCCGCCTCACCAAGGAAGAGCTTTTAGGCGAGGGCGGGGGCGAGCCCTCGGAGGCGGTGCGAAAAAGGGTCACGGAAGCCCGAGAAATTCAGGCCCGCAGGTTCTCCGGAAAAATGCACACTAACGCGGAGATGGGGCCGCGGGAAGTGAAGAAATATTGTGTGCTCACCCCGGAGGCCAAGAGCCTTCTGGCCCGAGCCATTGAGCATCTCGCCCTCACCGGCCGTGGTTATGTGCGCACCCTGAAGGTGGCTCGGACCATTGCGGATTTGGCCGGCTCCGATACCATCGAGGCCGAACACGTGGCCGAAGCCTTACAGTATCGGGCATTTCCAGAGGAGGGTTGGTCGTGAGAAAAGGCTTCTTCTTCGCTGTGCTTTTTGGTGTTCTGGCTTGGACTCAGACCTTTCCCGTCGAGCGGGTGGAGATCGTCGGAAACGAGTACGTGTCCACGGCGGAGATTTTGGCCAAGCTTCCGTTCAAGATCGGGGAGGTTGTGGATCGAGAGAAAGTCCTCGCCGGAGCCAAAGCCCTCGAGGACATGGGCTACTTCGCCCAGGTCACCCCGGAGGTGGCCTTGGAGGACGGGAAAGTGGTGGTTCGTTACCGGGTGGTGGAGTACCCGGTGGTGCAAAAAATTGTTATTGAAGGCGTCCCTCCGGAGCCCCGCGGCGGAAAAACTCTGTGGTCCTGGATCGAGGTGTGGGTCCGCGAAATCCTCAGCCCTCCCCGCGTTTACGAAAGCAAGGTCCGGGAGATCCTGTCCGAGCACGACATAAAACCCGGAAAAATCTTGAACGCCAAAAAGCTGGAGGAGGCCCTCAAAGCCGTGCTCGACGAGTACCAAAAGAAAGACATGGGCACCGTACAGGTCACGGAGGTCGTTCCCGGGGAGACCCTGGTGATTCGATTTGAGGAGCTTCCGGTCGTAGCCCACGAGGTGCGCGGTCTTGTCACCGTGCCCGAAGAGGAGGCGTTGAAGCTCATCGATGTTCCCTTGGGCGAGGTGGGCCGGATTTCCAAGATCCAAGAGAGTCTAGCCCGGCTTTCCCGCTCCGTGTTTTTCTCGGAAGCACAGGTCGTTCCGGAGGTCGCCCCTGACGGGGTCAAGCTCGTGTGGGAACTCACCGAGCGCCAAGTTCTATCTGAGCCCGCCCCGATTAAGGAGATCGTTCTTTCCGGCCTCACTGCGCTTTCCCCGGAACAAGCTCAGGCCCTCCTCGGCCCGCTCCCCCAAGGCCTCGTTCAAAACTACCAAGTCCTTCAGGCCCTGGGTGAGCTTTACGATTACTACCGGCGGGAGGGGTATTTGCTTGCGGACTTCGTGGGAGAGGGCGTGGAAAACGGGGTTCTTCGCATACGTGTACGAGAAGGAAAGCTTGGTCGGATCGAGATCAAGGGGGCCACGCGCACCGCGGACTGGGTGATCCTGAGAGTCCTCGGCCTTCGGCCGGGTCAAATCCTCACCGAAGCTAGACTCATCGTGGCCCGCCAAAACCTCATGGCCCTCGGGTACTTCAGCGACGTCACTCTTACCCCAACCTGGGCCGATGATGAGGTGGTCCTCACCGTGGAAGTGAAAGAACTCGAGAAGCTTGGAAGCATCCAGGGATCTTTGGGCCTTTCCCCTGATGGAGGCCTCGTGGGCAATCTTTCCTACTCCCAAAAGAACATCTTTGGCACCGCCCAGGACCTTTCCCTGACCTACTCCCGCGGGATTGCAGGAAGCACTGAAGCCACCTGGAATTTGAGCTACACTGGGCGCTCCTTCCCGGTTTTCACCCAGGTGCAGTTAGAACTTTACCGCAAGGAGGAAGGGAAGCGGCTCACCTTGGGCGGAAGCGGCCGCGTGGCCTATCCTATCGGAGACTACCTGAACCTGACCCTGAGCTTCACCCATGAATCGCCCGTGAAGCTTCCGGATGAGCCCCTTCCTCCCCGCAATGTCCTCTCGGTGGGGCTTTTGTGGGATGATCGGGACAGTCCTTTCTTCCCCCGCCATGGCCAACGCAGCCAAATCTCCCTTGACAAAGCCGGCACGTTCGCCCCGGGCGTGGAGTATGTCTCCACTCGTCTTGAGGTGAGCCGCTTTTGGCCCGCAGATCTTGGGGACTACCGCTGCGCCCTGGCGGTGCGCGCTTTAGCCCAAGTGGGCTGGGACTTGCCCGCGGATTACCAGTTCAGCTTGGGCGGTGTGGATTCCGTACGGGGCGCAAAAAAGGTAAGCACCGATCGTCTGGCCCTCCTTAACGCGGAGTTTCGCATTGAACTTGCACAGGGAGCTTGGTTCGCCCCGTTCTTGGATGTTGGGGTCGATCTGCGCACCAAAACCATCAAGATCGCACCGGGGCTGGAGGTGGCCGTCAATTTGGGCGGGATGTTTGTCCGCCTTTCCGCATCGTGGCCAAACGACCGGGAGCCCACGTGGGTCCCGGCCTTTGAGTTTGGAATGAGCCCGATGTTCTAAGGAGGAGAAATGAGCGGAAAACTTGCGGTTTGGATCGTTATCGGTGTTGTCGGCGCGGTGGTCTTGGGACTCGTCGGGGGCGTGGTGGGAAGCGTGGTCCTCGGCCCGAAAAGTGCGGACACCGCGGGTTTGGCCAAGGATTTGGGGGCATTGCAGGCCCAGGTGACCGCATTGCAGACCCGCGTCGGAGACGTAGAGGGAAAGGTCGCAGCACTTCCCGCCGGCGGCGGGGCCTCTTTCCGCATTGGAGTGGTGGATGCCGAAACCTTGTTCACCCGGGTGTTCCTTCCCCAGGTGGCCGCAGAACGCAACGCCCTTCAGGCCAAAAGCCAGGCCATCCGGGATTTGCAAGAGAAGTACTCCCAAGGCCAGATCAACGCTGACGCCTACCAACAGCAGTACGCCAAGCTCCAAGCGGAGTACCTCCAGGCCCAGGTCCAGGTGAACATGTCCATGCTGGAGAAGATGATCGCCTCCCCGGGGTTCGCCAACCTCCGCGCGGATTTGCAGAATTTGCGGGATCAGGCCAAGCCCCTGGCGGATCAGGTGGAAAGCCTTGTCGAGCAGGCCCAAGTGGTGATCCTCGACTACACCGCGTTCCTGAGCCAGGTCCAGCAGCTGCAGACCGCCTTCCAACAGGTGGACCAGCTCCTCACCCAGGTGGCGGCGGCAAAAATCCTGGAGATCACCCAGCAAGTGGCCCAAGAGCAGGGCTATGACCTCGTTTTGCGCACGAAGGACGTGGTCATGTACTACCGGGCCGGGACCATCACCGATCTCACTGGAGAGGTGGAGAAACGCCTTTGGAACCTGTTCCCCACGAGATGATGGATGTCGAGGAGCTCAAACGGGCGCTGCCCCTGGGCTACCCCTACCTCCTTTTGGACCGGGTTCTTTCCCGCACCGAGGAGGAGGTGGTGGCCCAGAAGTGCGTGACTATAAACGAGCCCTATTTTCAGGGGCATTTTCGGCGGCCTTTTCCCTCGGTCATGCCGGGGACGATGATTCTGGAGGGCATGGCCCAGGCGGCCGGGCTCCTTTTGGGCGCGGGAAAGCTCGCGGTTTTGGCGGAGGTGGAGCGGGCCCGGTTCCGCCGGCCGGTGGTCCCGGGCGACCGCCTCACCTTCCGGGCCAAAGCCCTCCGGCGCCGCGGGCCTGTCCTTCAGGCTCAGGTCCAGGCGGAGGTGGACGGCGATCTCGCCGCCGAAGCCTTAATAACCCTGGTGGTGCGTGATGTGGGAGAAACTCGTTGAGTGCGTACCTAACGTCTCCGAAGGCCGAGACAAGGCGGCCATTGAGGCCATGGCCCAAGCCATTCGCAACGTTTCCGAGGTACGGCTCCTCGATGTGCAATCCGATCCCGATCACAACCGCAGTGTTTTCACTTTTGTGGGGACGCCGGAAGGGGTGGCCACGGCGGTCTTGGAACTTTTTGCCGCCGCCCTTCCCCGCATCGATCTCCGGGTTCATCGCGGAGAGCATCCCCGCATGGGCGCCGTGGACGTGGTGCCGTTCGTGCCCGTGCGCGGCGTGAAGATGCAGGACTGTGTGGCCCTGGCCCACAAAGTGGGAAAGGAAATCTGGAAAAAATTCCGTGTCCCCGTTTACCTTTATGCCGAGTCCGCGACCAGGCCCGAACGGCAGGACCTTTCCGAGATCCGCAAAGGCGAGTTCGAGGGCTTTTTTGAGAAGATCAAAGACCCTAACTGGCACCCGGATTTCGGTGATCCCGTTGTGCATCCTACCGCGGGGGTTACCGCCGTGGGTGCCCGGGAGTTTCTCATCGCCTTCAACGTGAACCTCGGCACCTCCGATCTCCGCGTGGCTAAGGAAATTGCCAAGGCCGTACGCTTCTCCTCCGGCGGCCTTCGCTACGTGAAGGCCCTCGGCATGGAGCTGCGGGAGCGGGGTATCGTCCAGGTCTCCATGAACCTCACGAATTTTCGAAAGACCCCGCTTCCCCGGGTCTTGGAGCTTGTGCGCCGAGAGGCCCAAAGGTTCGGGGTCCCCGTGGTGGGAACGGAGATCGTCGGCCTAATTCCCGAGGAGGCGTTGGTCCAGGTCGCTGAGTACTACCTGCAACTGGAGAAATTCTCGCTAGGTCAGGTTCTCGAGCGCCGAATTGAAGAAGCCCTGCGGGGGGAATGATCCTTCCTGGGAAGATCGCCGTTCTGGGTCTGGGTCGCACCGGCCGGGCATTGGTGGAGGTTCTCGCGCAAAAAGTCGGGCTTTTTCTTTCCGAAGCTCGGTCCCTTTCCCCAGAGGAGCGGGAGTTTTTGGAACGGCACGGCGTGACTTTCGAGGAGGGAGGTCATTCCCCAAAAGTTTTGGAAGCAGAGTTAATCGTGCCCAGTCCCGGAGTCCCGCCCACCGTTCCCGTCCTGCGGGAGGCGGTGCGGCGGGGAATCCCTATTTGGTCAGAAATAGAACTCGCGTTTCGGCTGGCCAAACCCAGCTTGATCTTCGCTGTCACTGGCACTAACGGGAAGTCCACAACCACCGAGCTCATCGGTGCCATCCTCCGCCACTGGGAGCTGGAACCGGTGGTGGCAGGGAACATTGGTCATCCGGCCATCGAGACCATAAACGAAGTGGAAGGCCGGCCCTGGGTCCTGGAGGTGAGTTCCTTCCAGCTCCTTTGGACTCACGAATTTCGACCAAACGTGGCGGTCTGGCTCAATTTCGCGCCCGACCACCTCGATTATCACCGAAGCTTAGCCGAATATTTTGCCGCTAAAGCCAAGATTTTCCGGCGTCAAACGGATGAAGACCTTGCGGTATTGGGCCGAGAAATCTTGGGGTTTCTTTCCCCACGAGCCAAGACCATGGTGATCGAAGAGGTGAAACTTCCTGCGGGCTGGGAAAAAGGGCTTCCTACGCACCTTGTGTTCAATTTGAAAGCGGCGTGGGCCGCGACGGCCACCGTCTTCCCCGGCCGAGAACCGCCGTCCTTCGAGAGCCTCTCGCCCATCCTTCATGGTCCCCATCGGCTGGAGTGGGTGGGCCAAATCGGGGGGATTTCCTTCGTCAACGATTCCAAGGGAACCAACGCCCATGCCACGTGTGCCGCCCTCCGGGCCGTGCCAGGACCGGTGGTTTTGATCCTGGGCGGACGCCACAAGCGCGGCGGTTACGAGGCTTTGGAGATTCCCCTTCGGGAAAAGGTCCGGGCTTGCGTCCTCATTGGCGAATCCCAGGAATTCTTCTCTGAGCTTCTCAGGACCTGGGGCATTCCCTTCCAGCTTGCGGGCGATCCCCTTGATGCCCTGCGCCGAGCTTTTCGGCTGGCCCATCCGGGCGACACGGTCCTTCTTTCCCCGGCCTGCGCCAGCTTCGATCAATTCCGGGATTACGCCCATCGGGGCGAAGCGTTCAAGGAGGCCTTCCGCCGCCTCCAAAAAGAGACCCCGGCTGTCCCGTAGATTCCGGACGTTCCGCACCGTGCAAAAGTACTGACGACCAACCCCGCGGCCATCCTTTTCCTTTGTGCGTGGGCATTGTGGGACGACACTCCCCTTGATGCTCGGCCTGGAGGGAAAGGTCTTGGTGGTGGCGGCCTTCTTAGTCCTGGCGGGGCTGGTTTTCGTGGGAACAGCGTCCTTTCCCATCTCGGCCCGGATCTATGGGGACCCCTGGGCCATGCTGCGCCGCCAGGCATTGGCCGTGGGCCTCGGCCTCCTTGCCCTCCTCACCTTTTGGCGCGTGGATTACCACCACTGGGCCGCCGTGGACGACATCCTCCTCCTCGGCTCATTCCTCCTCACCCTTCTCACTCTCGTTCCTCCATTGAGCCGGGGCGGCCGGTGGTTGGAGGCCGGACCTTTGAGCCTTCAGCCCTCGGAGCTCGGGAAAATCGCGCTCCTTTTGTATTTATCCGGCTCCCTCGTTCGCCGCAATCGGGCCGTGGAGAATCCACGCCAGGGCCTCCTTCCCCACCTCTTGGTCCTTGGTCTCTTTGGCAGCGTGCTCCTCCTCCAGCCCGACTTCGGCATGTTCCTCATGTACGCCACCCTCACCTTTTTTCTTCTCTGGGTGGGAGGCGTCCCCACCGCCCAACTCCTCCTTTGCGGCCTTTTGGCCGCGCCTTTGGGCACAGCCCTCCTTTTTTCCGCTCGCTATCGGCTGGAGAGGTTCCTGGCCTTCCTCAATCCCGAAGCCTACCGAAACACCGTAGGCTACCAGCTTTATCAGGCTCTTTTGGCCATCGGCTCCGGCGGGCCTTTCGGCCGCGGCCTTGGCGGTTCCCGAATAAAACTGTTTTACCTTCCCTCCGCCCACAACGACTTTGTCTTCGCTGTAGTGGCCGAGGAGATCGGCTTTCTGGGCGTTGCCGCGCTTCTTGGCCTTTATGTGGCCCTGGTGGTTTTGGGATGGCGTACGGCCCGTCAGGCCCCGGATAAGCTCGGTGCCCTCTACGCTTTGGGAGCTTCCTTCCTTTTGGCGTTCCAAACCGTGCTCAACCTCGGGGTGGTGGTGGGGGTGGTCCCGGTCACCGGCCTCACCCTCCCCTTCCTGAGTTACGGCGGAACCTCGATTCTCGTGAGCATGGCCTTGGTGGGGCTCATCCTGGGCGTGGCCCGGTCGGCCCGCGTTTCGCGGGTAGCCGTGGTGATCCCGGAGGGGTGGGCATGAGGATCCTTGTGGCCGCGGGCGGATCCGGCGGGCACGTTTTCCCCGCATTGGCCGTGCTGGAGGAACTCCACAGGGAAGGCATTCACACTCTAGGTTGGATCGGCCGGCCGGAGGGCTTGGAAGCCAGGATCGCCAAAAATCGGCCCTGGATCGAGTTCCTCCCCCTAAAAACCTACGGCCTTCCCCGGGATCGGCCATGGACGTGGCCCGTGGCCCTGGCCAAAAATTTCCGAGCCCTGGCCCAGGCCAGGCGCCTGGTATGGGCTTTTTCCCCGGACGTGGTCCTGGCCATGGGCGGATACCCGGCCGTGGCTCCAGCCCTGGCCGCCAAATCCTTGGGCATCCCCGTGGTCCTCCACGAACAGAACGCCGTGATGGGCTTGGCCAACCGGTTCCTCGCGCGCTTCGCCGACTTCGTCCTCCTCGGATTCCCCAACACTTCGGGCTGCCCGACCGGAGCAAAAACTGTGTACACCGGAACGCCGGTGCGCCGGGAGTTCACGGAGATACCCGAAACACTGGGTGATGAGCTCCTGGTCCTGGGAGGCTCCCTGGGCTCCCGGGCCCTTGTAGACGGGGTTCTGGAGGCGGCCCCGGCCTTGGCCAAGCTTTTCGATATTTCCCTCAGGCTCGTGGTGGGCCGGGCCGGCGATCCCGCAACAATCGAAAAGAAACTCCGCTCCGTCGGCCTCAAAGCCTCGGTACATCCCTTCACCGAGGGCTTGGCCGAACTTTTGGCCCAGGCCAGGCTGGTCCTGAGCCGGGCCGGCGGTTCCACCCTTGCAGAATTGACTTGCGCTGGAAGGCCCGCGGTGCTCGTCCCCTGGAACGGCGCGGCCAATGCCCACCAAAAGAAAAATGCGGCCTTTTTTCAGCAAAAAGGGGCCTGTGTCCTCCTCCAGGACCGAGATCTTCGAAGCCCAAAGTTTTCTTCTCTCATCTCTCAGCTTTGGCGAAACGAGAAAACCTTAGTCAGGCTGGGTGCGGCGGCGCGGGCCTGGGCTCGCCCCGACGCGACAAAAAAAGTGGCGGAGATCGTGAAGAGCGTGGGAAGGGGGAAATAAATGCGCTGGCCGGAGTTTCGGAAGGTCCATCTGGTGGGGATCGGTGGGGACGGCATGTCCGGGCTGGCCCGGCTCCTTTGGCAGGGCGGGGCCAGCATCACCGGCTCCGATGCCCAAGCCTCCCGCAGGCTTGGGGAGGTGGCGGAGTGGGCGGAAGTCTACCTGGGCCACGATCCCGCGCATCTTCCGCCGGGCTTGGACGCCGTGGTCTTCTCCTCCGCCGTAGCCCCGGACAACCCCGAGCTCCGCGCCGTTGATCCCGACCTTCGTCTTCCCCGCGTCCGTGCTTTGAGCTGGCTTTGGCGTGAAAGGTCCGTGGCCGCCGTGGTGGGAACGCACGGGAAAACCACAACCACCACATGGATCGCCTGGCTTATGCGCGAGTCCTCGCCCGGACACTACATCGGTGGCCAGGTCCCCGGCCTTCCCTCCGCCACTTGGGGAAAGGAGAAATTGGTGGTGGCCGAGGTGGATGAGTCCGATGGTCGCTTCCTTTGCCTTTCCCCGGACCTCTGCGTCCTCACCTCCATTGATGGCGACCACCTCAACAACTACGCCGGCTTTTTCGGCCTGAAAACCGCGTTCGCCGCGTTTCTGGGACACGCCAAAAAAGTCGTGGCCAATGTGGATGACCCGCACGTTGTGGAGATCGTTCGCGATCACCGCGATGTTGTGACCTTTGGGTTGAGTGCGGGCGCGGACTTCCGGGCCCGCGGAGTCCGGTTCTTCCGGGAGCAGGCGGTTTTTGAGCTTTGGGCCTTCGGTCGCCGCCGCGGAGAGGTGGTGGTGCCTGGGCCGGGGAAGCACAACGTGCGCAATGCTCTGGCCGCTTTAGCCGCCGCCCATATCCTGGGCATTCCCATTTCCCGCCTGCGGGACGATCTGGCTTGTGCCCCCCGGCCCCGCCGCCGCCTAGAAATTCTGGAAGAAAACGGATACCTCGTGGTGGACGATTACGCCCACCATCCCACGGAGCTTGCCGCCGGGATTTCCGCGTTGCGCTCCGGCTGGCCCGGAAGGCGCATCGTCGCCATCTTCCAGCCCCACCGCTACACGCGCACCGCCCTCCTTGCCCCGCAGTTCGGCCAGGTCCTGGCGTGGGCCGACGAGGTGGTGGTGACCGAGATATATCCGGCGTTTGAGGAGCCGATCCCCGGTGTGAGCGGACGCATTGTGGCTGACGCCGTCCGCCGAGCTGGGGGGAAAGCCGTGTTTTGCCGCGATTTGAACCGGGCCATGGAGGCTGCGGCCGAACGCATCCGGCCCGGGGACATCGTGGTGGGATTCGGAGCGGGGGACATATGGCGCTTGACCCGCGAGATGGCGCGCTCGCTCTCCTCCGGCTCCTAGAGGATCTGCCGGGCGAGCGCCGAATACACGAGCCGCTTGCACCTTACACCACCTTCCGCATCGGCGGCCCGGCCTGGGTTTTGTTCTTCCCGGCCACAGTGGAGGCCTTGATTGAGGCGGTGCGCCGCGCGCAGGCCGAGAAAATTCCGTCCCGAATCATCGGGGGAGGAGCAAAAGTGCTTTTCCCCGACCAAGGATTTCCGGGCCTCGTCATCCACACCCGCTTTCTTCGCCGCGAAGAGGAGAGGGAGGATGGTCTTTGGGTAGAGCCGGGTGTTCCCATTTCTACTTTGGTGAGCCGGGGTTTATGGGTCCTCGCCGGCGTCCCCGGCTCCGCTGGCGGAGCAGTGGTCATGAACGCCGGAACTCGCTACGGCTCCATTTCATCTTTTGTCACCGCCGTGCAAACCTTGCTTCCCGATGGTTCCGTGGCCACATTCCCTCCGGAAGAGTGTCGCTTTTCCTACCGCAATTCCGTTTTTCGGGAGAAAAGACTTCCCGTTTTAAGGGTGGGCTTGCGCCTCCCCGAGGAAAAAAGGCTAGTCACGGAAATTTTGGCCGAGCGGCGGCGAACCCAACCTTTGGAGTTTCCCTCAGCGGGGTGCATTTTCCGCAACCCGGAGGGAGTGTCCGCGGGATGGCTTTTGGATCGGGCCGGGCTGAAAGGAACGGTAGTTGGTGCCGCAAAAATTTCGGAAAAACACGCGAACTTCATCGTGAACCTTGGTGGAGCCATGGCCACCCACGTCCTCTCCCTCATCGAGCTTGCGCAAAACACGGTGCGGCGCGTCTTCGGGGTCCAGCTCACCTTGGAGCTTGAGGTCGTCCGCACTTGATCCGCGCCCTCCGCATCCTCGTCCTTTTTTTGCTCCCCCTGATTTGTAGTTTTGTAGGCCTGCGTTGGAGCGGAGCCCTTCGCGTTCGAGAGGTCCGGATCCATCCCACCCGGTATGTGGCCGTGGAAAAGTTGACAGGAGAAATCCTTGGGGCCAATATACTTCGGTTAGACCTTGAACCGCTGCGGCAGAGGTTGCTTGCGGACCCGCGGGTTTTGGGGGTTGTCATACGCGTGAACATTTTTTGTTTGCGCGTGGAAATAGAGGTCCGCGAGCGCTCTCCGCTTGTGGCTGTGGTTTTGCAAGACGGTCGAAAGGTATGGGTGGACCAGGAAGGGGTGATTTTGGAGGAAGCGGAGGAGGGTTGGGTGCGGGGCGTGGCGGCTGAAGAGGGACGGGTGAGTCAAGAAGTGGTGGAGGCCGCGTTGGCCTGGATGCGTCTTCCCTTGGGGATTCGCGAGAAATACCCAGTCCTGGACGTATCCCAAGGGGAGGCGGTGGCTCCCGGCACCCCGGCCTTACTTTTCGGTGCAATTTGCCAAGTTCCCAAGAAACTCGGTATCCTCAAAGAGCTTTGGCGAGCAGGGTTATTGGACGGGTATTCAGTTGTGGACATGCGTTTTGGGGATTTGGTGATCCTCAAAAAACGATGAGGACGGTGAGGGCATGAAGCGGGAGCAGTTGGTGGTGGGGCTGGACGTGGGCACAACCAAGGTGGCCTGTCTCATCGCCAGTGTTGTGGACGACATCATCGAGATCATCGGCGTCGGCGTGGCCCCGTCCCGCGGCCTGGAAAAGGGCGTGGTGGTGGACATCGGCCGCACCATCCAGTCCATCCGCAAGGCCGTGGAGGAAGCGGAGAACATGGCCGATGCCAAGGTGCGCGAGGCCTACGTGGGCATCGCCGGGAAGCACATCCGCTCCATGAACAACACCGCGGTCATCTCCATAACCCGATCGGACCGCACCATCACCCGTGATGACGTGCGTCGCGTGATCGAGGCGGCCAAGACCATTCCCATCTCCCCGGACCTCCAGATCATTCACATCATCCCCCGACAATACATCGTGGATGGCCAGGAGGGCATCACTGATCCCATCGGCATGACCGGGACCCGTCTCGAAGCCGATGTTCACATCGTTTTGGGCTCGGTCACCGCCGTGCACAACCTTGTGCGATGTGTGGAAGCTGTGGGAATCGCGGTGAAGCAGATCGTCCTTGAGCCCCTGGCCTCGGCCATGGCCGTCCTCTCCTCCGCGGAAAAGGAGCTCGGGGTGGTGCTTTTGGATTGCGGCGGCGGGACCACCGATATCTCCGTCTTCCGCGGCGGAGACATTTGGTTTTCCAAGACCATCCCTATCGCCGGTGAGCACATCACCAACGACATCACCGTGGGCCTTCAGACCCCCATTGAAGAAGCAGAGCGCATCAAAAAACTTTACGGTACATGCCTTGTGGATTCCGTGAGCGATGACGAGAAGATCGAGGTGGCCACCCTGGGCGGAGAGGGAACGAGGCTTGTGCCCCGCAAGCGCCTGGCCAAGATCATCGAGCCGCGGGTGGAGGAGATTCTGGATCTGGCCATGCAGGAGGTGGAGGACGCCGGCTATCGTGACCTCATCCCGGCCGGCATGGTCCTCACCGGCGGGACCTCCCTCCTCCATGGGATCGTGGAATTCGCCCAGCGTCGCTATGGGATTCCCGTGCGCCGGGGAAGCGTTCCCAAGAACGTCCACGGCTTTCAGGAGATCGTGGAATCCCCGATCTTTGCCACTGGAGTGGGCCTTTTGAAGTTCGCCGTGGAAGGAAAGGATTTCGTGCGGGAGATACAACGGCGCCGCCAGCGGGGCCTTATGTCCCGCCTCTTCGGGTGGTTCCGGCAGTTTTTGCGCGGTGGATGATGAACGGGGAAAGCCCGGCTCGGATCCTTGTGGTGGGGATAGGGGGAGGCGGTGGGAACGCCGTGAGCCGCATGTTCCGCGCCGGCATGCGTGGCGTGGAGCTTGTGGCCATGAACACCGATGTCCAGGTCCTTTCTTTAGTGCAGGCCCACAAACACCTGCAGCTTGGGCCCCGACTCACCAAGGGCCTTGGTGCCGGCGGTGATCCGGAGATCGGCAAAAAGGCGGCGGAGGAGTCCCGGGAAGATATCGCCGACATCCTCGAGGGCGCGGACATGGTGTTCATCACCGCCGGGATGGGAGGGGGGACGGGAACCGGCGGAGCACCGGTGGTGGCGGAGATCGCCAAGGAGCTGGGGATCCTCACGGTGGCCATCGTCACCCGGCCCTTCAGCTTCGAGGGCCCGGCCCGGGCCCAAAAAGCGGAAATGGGAATCCAACGCTTGGCCAAAGCGGTGGACGCCCTCATCACCATCTCCAACGACAAGCTCCTCAAGATCGCCCCGCCGGAGATGCCCCTCACCAAGGCCTTCGAGCTCGCCGATGAGGTCCTGCGCCAAGGGGTGCAAGGAGTGACGGAGCTCGTCACCGTTCCGGGGCTGATCAATCTCGATTTCGCCGATTTGGAAGCAGTCCTCCGGGGAGCGGGCACAGCCATCATGGGCATCGGCGAGGCCGAGGGCGAGAACCGCACCCGGGAGGCTGCCCGCCGCGCCATCTTCTCTCCACTCCTGGATTTCAGCCTCAAGGACGCGAAAAAAGCTATTCTCAATGTCACCGGCGGTGAGGACCTCACCTTGGAGGACGTGGTGGCCGCGGCCAGTGTGGTGCGCGAAGCCCTCTCCGACCGCGCTGATATCTTCTTCGGCGCCACCATTTGGGAGGGTTTTACCCGCACAAGAGTCACCGTGATTGCCACCGGATTTTCCCAGATCTCCTCCACCGAGCCGGCCCAGGAGGAGCGCGCCCTCCTCATCGAGCAGCTTCGCCGGGAAGGCGTGCGCGATGACTACGACATCCCCGCGTTCTTGCGGCGGACCAAGCCGGAGGGCCTGGTTTAGCCTAAAAAACCGTGGGTGACAGGAAAACGCCAGCCCATCCCAAACGATTTTGCACTCACCTTCAACACCATGGGAAGCTGGCGCCTTTTGTATTCCGCCCGATAAAACCGAGAAAGAACCTCTCTGGCTAAAGCGGCTCCGAAACGTTTCTCCAATTCCTGAGTGTGGAGATTCTCCTCCATGAGAGCCCGCAGAAACGGGTCCAAGAGAGCATAAGGAGGAAGGTCATCCTCGTCCTTTTGATCGGGTCGAAGTTCTGCGGAAGGGGGCCGCGTCAAAACCTCCTCCGGGATCACCGGTCTTCCGGCCTCCTCGTTTATGTGCCGGGCCAGGGCGTAAACCTCCTCTTTGAGGAGATCGCCGATGGGCGCCAGGGCACCCACGGTGTCCCCGTAGAGGGTGTTGTAGCCCATGGCGATTTCCGCCTTGTTC
Source organism: Candidatus Bipolaricaulota bacterium (assembly GCA_014360945.1). Taxonomy (GTDB): domain Bacteria; phylum Bipolaricaulota; class Bipolaricaulia; order Bipolaricaulales; family Bipolaricaulaceae; genus DTER01. The sequence goes on along the minus strand of JACIWM010000002.1, from coordinate 10,086 downwards.
CCCGGGCAAAGAACGATTGCCCCAAGGGCGTTGGCCAGGGCCATGAGGATCACCCCGCGGATCCGCGCCTGCAGGTTTTCCACCACCACACCTTGTAATGGAATCGCCCGATTTAGCGCACGTTTGAATCCATCCAATGCGGAATCAATGGGGATCACCAAAAGCTCAAGGCCCAGATTCTCCGCGACTTTTTTCGCGCCCGTCCAGGAAAGCCCGGAGGTGTACGGACCGGGAAGGAAGGCAGGAAAGACATTTTCTTTGCCAATGGCCTCCGCGGCCAGGGCCGCAACCACCGCGGAGTCCACTCCTCCAGAAAGCCCGATCACCACCCGTTTAAGCTCGTTTTTCCAGCAATAGTCACGGATCCCCAGAACAAGAGCCCGATGCACGTCTTCTATTCCTTCTTCCTCGGGAGGCGAAACGGGAGGCCCAGCAAGGTCCACCACGAAGAGGCCCTCCTCAAAGGCCGGGCAAACGCTCAAAAATTCCTCGTCCGGCCGCACCACGAAGGATCGGCCATCGAAGATGAGCTCATCCTGGCCGCCCACGATGTTCACGTAAATCACAGGGGCATTGGCTCTGGCCGCCCACATTTTTCCAAGCCGAAAGCGGATCCCTGGCTTTCCTCGGAAAAACGGCGAGGCGGAAACGTTCACAATAAGATTCACATCGGCCGCGGCTTGCTCCGCTACCACCCCTTCCTCGTACCAAAAATCCTCGCAAACCGAAAGGCCCAGCCTGAGGCCGGAGAACTCAAAGATCTCGGTGCGCTCACCCCGCAAAAAGTACCGGCTTTTCTCGAACACATCGAAATTGGGAAGTTCCCGGTTGGGCTGATAACCAACAATGTCTCCTTGGGCCAAAAGGAACACGGCGTTATGGAGATGGTAAGGAAGCCAGCGGGACGCGGATGGATCGGCAAAGTTGTGGGGAGAGTTGGGAGCTTTAGCGATGTGGCCGATGACGATGGGCAAGTCTTCGCTTTCCTTTTGCACCTCTTGGAACGCCCTTTCTGCGGCCTCCACGAAACCCCGACGCAAAAGAAGGTCCCGCGGGGGGTACCCCAACAAGGCGAGTTCCGGAAGGATAAGGAGATCAGCACCTGCTTTCCGAGCGTCCTTCACCGCCGCCCGGATCTTCGCCAAGTTTCCGGAAAGATCCCCGACTTTCGGATTTATCTGACCGAGCGCGATCTTCACGGGCCAGTTGATACCGCAGCTTGACAGTTCTGTCAACTATCGCGCAAAATTAGGGAGCCCTTCCGCCCGGGGGAGGTGAGGCGTGAGGTGGAATGGGGTGGGTCTCAGGCGGAAGGGCTCACAAAAATTATACGCATTGGTCGGTTCTTGTCCACCTTTTTCCTCTGTTTTGTACAATGGCCGAGGCCATGCGAAAGAGATTGGCATTTTTGGGGATATTGCTTCCCGTTCTGGGACTTCTTGGCTGCAGCCCCCGCTCCCCACCCGGCCAGAACATCATCGCTGTGAAACCCGGCCAGTCCATCCAGGCTGTGCTGGATGCAGCCCTGCCCAATAGCATCATCCTCATCCCTAAGGGAATTTGGACGGAGAACGTGCGGGTGGAAAAGCCCGTGACCTTGCGGGGGGAGGGAAAGGAACGCACGGTGCTTCAGGCCGGCGTGGCCGGACCGCCGGTCCTTTGGGCCGGAAAGGAAGCAGAAATCACCGTGGAGAACCTGACCATCCGCGGCGGTCGCGGAGGATATGTGCACCGAGATCTGTCCTCCGCCGGGATCTTCCTCGCGGAAAAGGCCACGCTGACCGCGCGAAGCATAAGGATTGTGCAAAACGCGGCATCCGGGGTGTTCGCCAAAGACCAAGCTACTCTGATCTTGGAAAACGCGGAGATTACGGAAAACGCGCGCTATGGACTGGAACTTTTGGGCGAAGCGAAAGCGATGTTGATACAAAGCGCAATACAGCAAAACGGAATGGGCGGCGCCTGGGTGGCGGAGAAAAGCGTCCTTGAAGCGGAAAACTCCGTTTTTGCCGAAAATCCCGGACCAACCCTTTGGATCCGCGACAGCGCACGCTTGAAATTTTGGGCCACGGAGATCCGAGAAACCAAGGGTCCAGGGATGCGCGTCCAGGACGAGGCCACCGCCCTCCTCCTCGGCTCAAGCCTCATAAAAAACCAGGATGTCGGGGCGGAGGTCTTGGGAAACGCCACGTTCATAGCCTATGGCACTGTATTCCAAGGGAATTGGGACGGCCTTTCTGTTCGTGGGGGAACAGTGCGGCTCCAGGGCTGCCATTTCAACGAAAACCGCTGGAACGGAATCAGTGCCCGCGGCGATTCCACGGTGGTTGCGGAAAAAACGCATTTCTTCCGGGGACAGGGTGCAGCCCTTTCCTCCTCCGATTCGGCCATGGTCGAACTTCGGGAATGCACGATCCAAGGCTTCCTCGGACCGGGTGTCTCCGGGTTCTCCCGGTTTCCCGTGCTCGGAGGAGACAACGAGTTTTGGGAAAACGGTGTGGATCTTTTGGGAAACGTCCAACCGGAGTTGCGAAGGAAACGAGCCACTCCCGGTCTGGACTTTTTGCGTTTTCCTAGTCCGGACTTTCCCGATCTTCAGACGGCCGTGGATGCCGTCCTTCCGGGCGGGATCTTGGAAATTTTGGCGGGAAGCTATGTGGCCGGGCTCACCGTGGATAAGCCCTTAGAAATCCGGGCTCAGGACGAGGTGACGCTCAGAGGTGTTTCGTCCAACGCTCCCGTTCTTTCGCTGGTGGCTGGAGCGAAGCTTCGCCTTGTTGGGGGGAGGATCACCGGTGGATCGGAGGGGTTGACCCTTGGGGCCGGCGCGGAGGCCGAGCTTACCCGCTGCATCATCGAGGAGAACACAGCCGGGATAAAGCTTTGGCAGGATGCACATCTTGCGGCCAAAAACGTTCAGATCCTACGCCATCCTCAAGGAGGAATTTGGCTTTGGGACGAAAGCACGGCCGAATTAGTGGAAGTCACGGTCTCCCAAAACGAAATGTGCGGGATTGGCGCAGGCGGGCAAAGCTACCTTTTCCTTCAAAGGAGCGAGGTGGCGGAAAATGGCTGGCTCGGCGGGGTTTTGCTCCAGGATTTCGCCCGCGCCGAGCTTTTTGAGAATAAGTTTTCCGCAAACAAAGGTTTCGGAGTAGCGCTGGGGATACGGACCTGTATCGGGTCCGGCTGGGGATTCCGAGGGCAAGTGATGGGGCACGGCAACAAGTTTTCCGGAAACTACAAGGGCCCGGTTTGTCCGGCGGACCTCAGCTTTCTTGAAGACTGAGGCGAGCCCGCACCTGAGCAGCTAGGTCTGGATCAGGACGAAGCGGGCGGTATGGCAAAAGGGCGTGCAGGGATTTTCCGCCGTCCCCGGGAAAGCGGGGGACGATGTGGATGTGCACATGAGGGACACCCTGGCCGGCCACACGGCCATCGTTTATTCCTACGGTGAACCCTGATGCGCCCAGGATCTCCTGGAGAGCCCGGCTGATTCGCACGGCCACAGCAAAAAGGCGGCTAGCCTGCTCTTCGGAAAGCTCGGTGAACCGTTCCACATGGGTTTTGGGCACGACCAAGGTGTGGCCGGGCGCCATGGGAGCCGCATCCAAAAAGGCCAAAACCTCATCGTCCGCGAAAAGAAGGTGTGCGGCGAGTTCCCCGCGGGCAATGCGGCAAAACGGGCAATTCATAGGACGAGGCGGGCGAAGCGGCGCCGGCCTACCCGCAGGATCATGCCCGGCCGCACCTCCACCCGCTCCCGATCCGCCGGGACTTTCTCCCCGTCCAGCCACACCCCACCTTGCCCAAGAAGCCTGCGCGCCTCGGATTTGGAGGAGACCAGACCGGAGGCCACCAAGAGCTCCACCACCGCGGCCTTGCCCTCCTGATCCAAAAGGGACCCTACCGCCACCTCCGGCATGGTCTCCGGCGGCCGCTCCTCCTCGAACACCCGCTCGAAATGGGCCTGGGCCCGATCCGCCTCCTCCACTCCATAGAACTGAGCCACAATGGTCCAGGCCAGCTTTTTCTTGGCCTCCTTGGGGTGCAGATGGGCCACGTCCTCCCATTCGATGTCTGTAAGAAGCCGGAAGTATTGGGGCATGATCTCATCGGGGATGGCCATGATTTTTCCGAACTGCTCCTCTGGGGGCTCGGTGATCCCGATGTAGTTTCCCCAGGACTTGGACATTTTTCGTACTCCATCCGTCCCGATGAGAAGGGGCATGGTGAGGATCACCTGGGGCTCTTGCCCGTAGGCCTCCTGGATATCCCGGCCCACGAGGAGATTGAAGCGCTGATCGGAACCACCCAGCTCCACGTCAGCCTTCACCGCCACGGAGTCGTAAGCCTGGGCCAAAGGATAGAGGAACTCCATGATGGAGATGGGCGATCCCTCCCGAAATCGACGGGCAAAATCCTCGCGCTCCAGCATCCGCGCCACGGTGTAGTGGGAGGTGAGAACGAGGATCTCGGCGAAGGTGAGGTTGCCCAGCCATTCGGAGTTATAGCGCACCTCGGTGCGAGCCGGGTCGAGGATGCGGAAGGCTTGTTCCCGATAGGTTTTCATGTTCTCGGCGATGGTCTCCGGGGAGAGAGGCTCCCGGGCCTTGGAGCGGCCGGAGGGATCGCCGATGCGGGCGGTGAAATCGCCCACCACCAGGACCGCCAAGTGCCCAAGATCCTGGAACTGCCGGAGTTTCCGCAGGACCACGGCATGGCCCAGGGTGAGCTCCGGCGCAGATGGATCAATCCCGAGCTTCACCCGCAAGGGCTTTCCTGTCTCCAACGAGCGCGCGATTTTTCGGGCCAACTCCTCCCGGGGAAGGAGGGTCTCCGCGTTTTTCTCAATGATCCTGAGCTGTCGCTCCACTTCCTGGGCAATATCCATTCACACCACCACCGCGGAAACCACGCGGTCGCCGGGATCGACTTGAATAAGTTTCACCCCCCGCGCATAGCGGGAGAAGGTGCTCACTTGGGCGGCGGCAAATCGGATGACCTTGCCCAGGGCCGTGGACAAGGCCACCTCGTCCTCCTCACCCACAAGGACCGCGGCCACCAATTCCTCCCCGTCCAACTTGATCCCGATCACCCCTTTTCCTCCCCGCCCCTGAACCGGAATATCCGCGAGCTCCACACGCTTCCCGTAACCCTGGCTCGTCACCAAAAGCAGCTTCTTTCCCGTCACCCCGGGCGGAAGCCAGACCATGGTCACTACCCGATCCCCGGGATTGAGCCTAATCCCGATCACTCCTTTGGAGGGCCGGCGAGTGACGCGGATCTCCTCCTCTGAAAAGCGAATGAGCTGCCCCTGGGAGCTAGCCAGGATCACTTCCCCTCCACCGTGGGTGATGGTCACGTCCACCAGGCGGTCTCCTTCCTCCGCATCATGGGCGATGATTCCCGATGCTCGGGCATTGGCGTAATCAGAGAGGGAATTTCGATTGACCAGGCCCATCCGCGTGGCCAGAAGGGCATAGCCCTGGGAGTAGTCGGCCACGGGGCACACCGCCCGCACCTCCTCGTCCAGCTCTATGTCCAGGAACTGGCGCAGGTTCTTTCCCGGGGAATCCCGATCTCCCACGTCCAGGCGGGCCAACGGCAACTTGAACACCCGGCCCCGGTCGGTGAACACCAAGAGGTCCTCGCGAGTGCTGGCAGGTACGATCTGACGCAGAAAATCTCCCTCTTTAGGACGGATGCCAATCACGCCTTTTCCACCCCGGCCCTGGGTCCGAAACGCCTCCCGTTCCGTCACATTCACATAGCCTTTACTCGTCACACAAAGGATCACATCCACCGCCGGCACCTCTGCGGAAAAAGCGAAGGCGAACTCGTCCCGTTCGAGGATGGCGGTGCGGCGAGGATCTCCGTAGCGTTCAGCCACGTTCCGGAGTTCCTCGCGGATGACGTCATTGAGCTTTTTGGGATCGGCAAGGATCGCCTCATACTCTTGGATCTTTCGGCGCAACTCCGCCAGTTCCTCGTCGATTTTTTGTCGCTCAAGCTTCGTGAGCTGGGCGAGGCGCATGCGCAACACAGCTTCCGCCTGCTTTTGGGTAAGGCCGATCTCCGCGGCCAACAGGGCCTCGGCCTGGGCCGGCTCCGCCGCACCCCGTACGATCTCGATCACCTCGGAGAGCCGGGCCAAAGCCTTTTGGAAACCTTCGAGGATGTGGGCCCGTTCTTGAGCTTGGCGCAGGCGGAACTGCGTCCGGCGCCGCACCGTCTCCCGCCGGAATGCCAAAAAGGCCTGAAGGATCTGGGGCAAGGAAAGGGTACGGGGATTCCCGCCATCGACGACCAAAAAGTGGCAGGAAAACGTGCGCTCAAGAGGGGTGAGTTTATAAAGCTGGGCCAGAACACGCTCCGGATCCGCACCCTTCTTCAGCTCCACTACCACTCGCAGCCCCTCCCGGTCCGATTCATCGCGGAGATCGCTGATTCCCTCGATATCGCCCGCTTTGACCTTCTCGGCGATGGCCTCGATGATCGCGCTTTTTCGTACCTGGTAGGGGATCTCGGTGATCACGATTTTCCCGTCCTCGATGAAGGCCCGGCCGCGCAAAATGAACCTTCCCTCCCCGGTAGCGTAGGCCTCGCGGATCCCCTCTTTACCAACGATGATCCCGCCGGTGGGAAAGTCCGGACCGGGAAGGAATTGAAGCAGTTCATCCACCGTAGCCTCAGGGTGATCCAAAACGTACAGGGTGGCCTGGATGAGCTCCCGCAGGTTGTGCGGAGGAATCTGGGTGGTCATCCCCACGGAAATACCCCAGGCTCCGTTAGCAAGTACATTAGGAAAGCGCACAGGGAGAACCTCGGGTTCCTGGAGCGAGCCATCGAAGTTTGGAAGGAAGTCGACGGTCTCCTCATCCAGCTCCTCTAGGAACTCCATGGCGATGGGGGCAAGGCGTGCTTCCGTGTACCGCATGGCCGCGGGCTCATCCCCATCTACAGAGCCGAAGTTGCCCTGCCCATCCACGAGGGGGTAGCGAGTGGTGAAGGGTTGGGCCAGCCCCACCATGGCTTCATACACGGCCATGTCCCCGTGGGGATGGTATTTACCCAGGACCTCACCCACGATGCGGGCAGACTTGCGATGGGGACGGTTGGGAGTAAGGCCAAGCTCGCGCATTCCGTAAAGGATGCGGCGCTGCACGGGTTTTAGGCCATCCCGCACATCGGGAATGGCCCGACCCCGGATCACAGAGATGGCGTAGTCGATGTACGACTGCTCCATCTCTTCTTCGATGAAGGCCACCTCGATCCGCTCCGGCATAACACGCAAATGGTACGAGCTAATCAGGGCTTTCTCAACTTTGCTTGTTCCTCTCCCTTTCCGTAGACTCTCAGCACCATGCGCCGGCTTTTCATCTTCGTTCTTTTGCTTTTGGGGCTCGGCGCTTTTTCGTTCCTTGTGGCGGTAAGTGGGCCGCGAGAGATCTGGGCCGCTGCGCAAAGTTTGCCCCTTTGGGCCCTGTTTTTCCTGTTTGGGCTGGAGATCCTTGGCCTCACGTTCTGGGCGGGAAGCTGGTGGTTTTTGCTACGGGGCGCGGGGGTCCCCGTTTCTTCCCGCACAACCTGGGCCGCAGCTTTGGCCGGATATGCCGTGTCCTACATCACTCCCGTGGCCTATCTTGGGGGAGAGCCCGTGCGGGGCTGGATCGTCGTGCGCCGCACCGGCCATGATCCAACCACTGTGGCCGGGACTTTGGTTTGGGACCGAGTCATCGCGGGAATTGTGCTTTTGGGCTTCGCCGTGGCCGGCGCAGGCCTCGTCCTCCCTTACCTTTCCGACCGAGCCCGCCTCTGGGCCCTTTTGGGACTAGTGATCCTGGGCCTCGCCATCTTCCTCGGCGCCGTAAGCTTCGCCCTGGGCTGGGGCTGGCTCAGCCGAATCGTGACCTTTTTAGGCCGGCCTTTCCCACCCCTTCTAAGGCTAGCGCAAAAAATTCGGGGAATGGAAGAGTCCATGAGCTCTCTTTTCCGCCGCAATTTTCATGCCCTCTTCGCCGCGTTTTTCTTCCAGTTTTTGAGCTTCCTTTGCCACTATTTCCGGCCGTTTTTCTACTTCGGGCTCGCCCAAGGGAGGTGGTTTTCCTGGCGAGAGATGGGCGTTTATTTCAATCTCAACGCCTTCCTCTCCCTCTTTTTGTGGCTGACCCCCGCGGGAGTGGGCACGGCGGAGAGCGGAAGAGTCGGAATCCTCGGGCTTTTGGGAGTGCCCCCAGCCGCTTCCCTCGCTTTTTCCCTCACCTATAGGTTCATCGAGCTCACCCTCGTGGGCTTGGGCTTCGCCGTTTTGACTTGGTATGGCGCGGGAAAAAAGGCGAAGCACGCTCTGGGTTTCGTCCGGGGCCTGGCAGAGGTCGGGAATCTTCTAGTATACGGAATCCTCCTTCGACCCAGGGTCCTGCAGCGCTTTTTCGACCTTCGCTTCCGCCGAGAGGACCCCTGGGACTACGCGAAAAGCCCGTATGAAGTGCGCAAATACGACCTAAAACTTGCCATTTTGCCGCGCAAAAAAGCGGGCGGGGAGCCACCGTATCGGCGGGCATTGGACTTGGGCTGCGCGGAAGGTCTTTTTAGCCGCAAATTAGTAGAAGAAGGCGTGGCCAAGGAGGCCGTGGGCGTGGATATTTCCAGCCGGGCCCTGGCCCGCGCCCGGGAAAAAAGCCGGGGCCTTCCCGTGGAATACCACCAACTTGATATCGGCCAGTCCTTACCCCCGGGAAAATTCGACCTCGTCTTCTGCTCAGAGGTCATTTATTACCTGGGCTATCAACGCATGAAAAGGCTGGCTCAAATGCTGGCCGAAAAGATCGAGCCCGGTGGGCACCTGGTGCTGGTGAGCGCCTGGCCCGCCGCCCGCCTCTTCCATCGCCCCTTCCTTTCCCACCCTCAATTTAAAAAGGTGGCAGAGCATGTGGAGCCCCATGCTTTCCGGCCTTATGCCATCACTTGTCTAGAACGAGTTCCATAGCTTGATAGGTGTAGACCTCGTTTTTGCGCACAAAGGCTGCCAGGAATCGGCCGTTGGTGAGGCGCTGGGAGCTGTAGGCCCGGATGGCCGCGAGCTTCTTCGCCACCGCCTCCTCGCTCAAAGGAAGAGAACACCAATCCCATTCGGCCAAAAAATCCGCCGGGCTGGGAAGCTCCGCATCCAAAACAAGCCGAAGGGGATGAGGCCAGCGATGGCCGTGCACCAAGTAATAACGGACCTCCGGGGCCAAAGAGACCTGCGCCAATGCCTCCGCCAAAAAATACGCGGTGGCCCGGTGGTCGGAGTGTGCGTCCTCCGGGTGCGGACAGTAAACGATGGTGGGCTGATAGCGCTCAAGGATGGTGCACAGATCCCGGAGAAGATCGGCACCGGTGTAGCGGGCCTCGGGGTTGAAGCTGTTCGTGTAAAACGGGTGATCCATTTTTGTAAATGGGCTTGTGAAAATCTTCTCTCGGTAGGTGGTGTAAAGGGCATAGAGACCGCGGTCGGGATAGCCCAAGAACAGGAGGTGATCCCAGGGAACGCCGAGAATATGCATGGCCTGTCCGGCCTCCTTCATACGGCGGTAACCCAAGGCTCGGAAGTCCTCGGCCTTGTTCAGAGGATTCCAGGTGAGGAATCTCTTGGCCGCGGTGTTGGCATCCCCGGCGGTGAGGAAAACCACAAGTACCTGATGGCCTTGGCTGAGGAAGTCCACAATGGCTCCGCCCGCACCCAAAACTTCGTCGTCCGGATGAGGAGCAAGGACGAGGACGCGCTCCACCCCCTCTTTCGGCTCAGGAACGTCCACGCGGGGAGGCAGGGGCACCCACCACATGAAAAGCTGGATACCGGGATGAGGTACACCGGGGATGAACCCGATGAGCGCGGGAATAGCCGCGACCATCAGGATCAGCCGCCCAAAACGCTTCCTCATCCCCCGACCATAGGTTCATTATATATCCCGCGCTTGCGGCGAGGCGGAGGGCCACCCAAAATTTTCTCGGAGGGATGGGTGAGCGGCCGAAACCGCCGGTCTTGAAAACCGGTGAGGCGACGAGCCTCCGGGGGTTCGAATCCCCCTCCCTCCGCCA
>JACIWM010000019.1 GCA_014360945.1 Candidatus Bipolaricaulota bacterium | reverse complement strand
TTTTTGGAGTCTATTGTCAGGTGTTATGAGCGCAGGTACAAACGCAAAGGGAAAGAATACAAGACAAAACAGTACACCATCAACCTAAAAAAGGATGAGGTAAAAGACCAGGGCCTCAAATGCAACGAAGAAGTATGCATAATCCCAAAAGAAAACTTCCAAAAACTAATAAAAATCCACCAAAAATATGAAGAAATAATAGAAGAAAAAAAACAACTAACCAAACAACTAGACCAATTACAAACAGAGCACGACAAATTAAAAAGCGAATACAGACACCTAGAAGAAGTTTATAGAAAGAGGGAAAAAGAAGTAAGCCACCTGCAAAACGAGGTAGAAAGATTACAGAACAGGGGCATACTTGAGATCATACTAGAAAAATTAACCAAAAGAAAAGCAATAGAATCACCCAAAGAAGAATAGCTTGAAGGACTTGGCATTAAAGGACATCAATGGAATATAATTTAAAGTATTTTTTCCTTTATTTTTTCAAATTCTTCCTTTGTTATGGCTCCAATATTTTTAATTTTATCCAGTGAATTTAATTAATTTATATGTTTGCGAAATGATAATTTCTTATCAAAGTATCAATTTAAATGATGTGTTAACACAACTTACACAGCTGCTGTACCCTACCCAGTAAACCTTAAAGAAAAAGGAAGGTTAGTGTTATTATGACATTACCAAAGATAGAGGAGAGGACTCTTTATCCTCCATTGATCAGTTATTTACAGGATCTTGGCTTTAAAGCGGTAGGGGAAACTCAAGTTGCTGGTAAACACCCTGACATATTATTTAAATATAATAGTACTTCTTTTGTAATTGAAGTTAAAATAGGGAAGGTAGGGATCACCTTAGATGCTATGGCTCAAGCTTATGACTATGCTAAAAGACTAAAGACCCAGAACATGATAGTACTTGTTTATCCTGAAAAGTTTAAGGGACAGGCAATCCTCGATGACATTGATCTTCATAGAATTGCATTGGAGGAAGAAGTGCAAGCTGGGATTTTCACAGATTATTGGGTGGAAAGCAACACTATAACACCAGCTCAAGTTTTCAAGACTTTGAAGGAACGGATTATCGCCAAGAAACCCAAAATTGATTTTAATACAGTGGTTAAATTAATAGAGAGTTACGTTAAAGATCTTAACAGTGTAATCTACCAAATAAAGTCGGATCAGATAATTTCAGAAGTTGTAGATAAATTAGATTTGTTTTCTGCGATAAGTGAAATAAAAGATAAAGAAAAAGCTGAAAGACAAATCATAAACCTGGCTTCATATCTCCTGTTTAATCAACTTCTATTCTATCATATCTTCAAAAGAAAGACCAAACATGATTTTCTACCTGAGCTAAAGGAAATAGAGAAAATCCAAGACTTACAAAACTATTTTGACAAGATTACAAGCATAAACTACAAATCCATTTATAAAGTCAATATTTTAGGCTATATCCCCAATAAACAAGAAGTCATTGAAACTTTAAATGAGCTAATAAATGCAATAAAGTCTTTGAGAGCAGAACACATAACCCATGATCTAGCAGGCAGATTCTTCCATGATCTAATCCCTCAAGAAGTTAGAAAGGTCTTAGCTGCATTTTACACACATCCTATAGCCGCGGAAATACTAGCAGGTCTTTCTATAGATTCTTGGGATGAAAAAGTTATAGATCCTGCTTGTGGATCCGGCACCCTACTAGTTTCCAGCTATAAAAGAAAACAAAACCTTTACAAGAAATTATATGGTTACAGAAACTTTGGCAAAATGCATAAAAAATTTCTCGAGGAAGATCTCACAGGAATCGATATAATGCCCTTTGCTGCTCACATAACCACAATAAACCTAGCAACCCAAAACATAGAGGAAGAAACTAATATTGTCAGAGTTGTGACAAAAGATTCCCTAGAACTAGCTAGAAAACTAAGAAATGAAGAATTTAAGGATAAGGGCATAAAACTTTCCCCTTATACAGTAAGCATGCAAAAAACCCTCTTTGGAGTTTCAAAGCAAAAAGAAGCTGAAGGAACAGTATCACCTGAAGGAAAAGGAGAAGAATTTTACTTAAAACCAGCTGACGTCGTGATAATGAACCCTCCATTTAGCGATAGAGAAAAAATGCCAAAAGATATGAGAGAAAAATTAAAAGAGAACAAAATTTTAGGAAATATATGTGGCCATAGGATTAACTTGTGGGGCTATTTCTTAGCACTTTGCGATTATCTTGTCAAACCAGGTGGAAAGATAGCTGCTGTCCTACCAATAAACATATTCCGAGGCAAGGCCACAGAAAAGATAAGAAAACACTTAATCAAAAACTATAAAATCGAATATGTTATCAGAGCAGGGAAAAACATTGCATTTTCAGAAAAGGCGGCGTTTAAGGATATATTATTAGTTGCAAGGAAGAAAAGGCCATCCGATGGTGATAAAACCAGATTTGTTATTTTAAATGAGAATATTCATGATTTAACTCCCCAGGATGCTGCAAATATTGTTAAATATATAGAAAAAGGGGAAACCTCCACATCAGAAAAAAACTTAGATATCATTGACTATGATTATAGGCATCTTAAAGATAATATTAACAATCTGATGCCTCTCTTTGGATTTTCAAGTGCAAAATCAGCCCATGTTATCATGGAATTCAAATCCTTAATAAAGGAGAAAATAGGTCATCTTCTTCGAAAATTAAAAAGAAGTGAAATTAGGGAAGGTCTCCATACTTCACCTGCAGGCATTTCTCAAATGTCATTTATAACTAATCCATTTGGCGAAAATAGATCGAAACGAGCATTTTTAATCCTAAAAGATGATGAAAAAGACCCCGTAGAATTTTATATCAAGAATTGGCCTGCAGAAACATTTAAAATAAAAAAAGAATACTTAAAACCTGCATTAAGGACACTAACAGATATCAACAAATTTGACATTACAGACACCAGGGATTATATAATCACAAAAGAATTTAAAGGATGGAAAAATGTTTTAAAGTTATCGAAATTCAAGGAAAAAGATAAATTCACTTATAACATCGTCAGGAAGAAGATGAAAGGCAAATGGACGCAAATGGTCACCGCACGCAAATTCAATCCACATTCAAAAAACACGTTTCTATTTGCATTTTGTTCAGATAAAAAATTCATAGTACCAGACGGCGCATTTAAATGTATATTCTTAAAAGGGGATGACGCCAAAATAAATACTCTTTGCTTAAACTCGGTGATTGGGATAGCTGACATCATCAGGTTAAGAAAACAGACTACAGGAACCTATACCGACATAGCGGAACCAGATCTTATCCTCTTTGACATAATAGATATAGGACTTTTAACTGAAGATCAAAAAAGTAAGTTACTCGAATTATATGATAAATTGAAAAAGTGCGAGTTTCCTTCATTATCAGAACAGTTCAAGGAAAGACATTGGGCTAGAGTCGAATTGGATAGGAGATTGTTGCAGATCCTTGGAATCCCAGATAAAGAGATTAATAAGTGGCTCCCAAAGGTCTATGATGCAATAACAAATGAATTATCTCATGATTAGAAACGCCATTCACATCTCGAATAATCTGCGCTAACACAACAAAAAAAAGGAATATAAAAAAAGAGTAGTCCCATTTTATTTTGTCATCTTTACCAGTATTTTTCTATGTGCTCTTTGACATCTGGGTGTTTTGACTTGATGGTTTCTTTCCTGGCATCAATTTTATTTATTTCTGCATATATATCTTCTTCTTGGGCTTTAAGTTCCAATGCGCTGGCATAATCACCTTCCTTTATGCATTCTAGTCTCTCCTTCCATGATTCCAGAGTCTTTAGGTATAGTTGGTTTTCTTCTATGAGTAGTTCTATTATTTCCTTGTATGGGCCGTCAGCGTACTGGTATCCTCTCTCTTGTAATTCGATAGCCTTTTTTGTTAATTCTATGGCTTCATCAACCTTTATCTTGGCACCATCGATGTTATCCGCTGAAACGTAATTATTAGCCTCTTGAGAGCACTTATCTGATTCTTCAAGTAATTGCCTAGCCTGATGCATATAGTTATCCATTTGGGCCATTTTATATTGTCCATATACATAAAGGTCAGCTATTATCACTGCAACCGCTAGTATAGCAACTAAGATCTTGAGTTTGTTAGTTTTGAGTTTCTTGATATCCACTCCATAGCACCCCCCGTCACGCTTTAAGATAATTTGATCCGATTAGTGAACCAGGCCATTTATATCATTTTTTTGCGGGCCAGCACATCCTACGGTATGTTGGTCTATAAGTGTTGACTTTTAAATAGATTTTTTTGAATTCATGCAGGTGACGCACACCAAATTTCGATTTGTAACAGGAAATGTACCCTACGTGACTTAATACTTACAGGCTATTTTTTCATAAAATAGGGTGACACACACCAAATTTCGATTTGTAACAGGAAATGTACCCCCTGGTTTAGGTTGGCTTGGGAGACTAAATTTCGATTTGAAAGTGGGTTTCGCAGGGCGGAATATTATATATCTTATGTAACAATATATGTATGTATATGTATATACATATTACATAAGATATCTTCTACGAGTTCTAAATCAAAAAATAATATCCTAACTATGTCATTTTAGTGTGAAATTGGTTTTTTGTTTTTTGTTTGTTTTTTTATTGTTTTTTTGTTTGTTTTTTGTGTCTTGTTTTAGAAGTTGTTCAAGTCGAAATCTTGTTGATGTTTTTACAAGTCGAAATTTTCTCCTGGTGCAGGGCTTATTCTCGTTACAAGTCGAAATTTAGTGTCTGTGTCTAGTAATACTCGTTTTCAAATCGAAACATATATACAAGAGGAAAAAACAGAAGAACATGAGAACATATTTCGGTTTGTAACCCCTTCGCGGAGGTGACAAAATGTTTGAAAAAAGACCCAAGCTCTTTAAAAACAGGGACGTCCTCAGCCCCCTCTTTGTACCTGACAACCTGCAAGATCGAAAAGAAGAAGTTGAAATCATAAGCCAGTACCTTGGCTATATACTCGACGGGGCCACACCCCCACATTTATTAATAGTGGGCCCTACAGGTTCAGGAAAAACTGTCACAACAAAGTATGTGATAGCTGAGCTTAAAAAGCATACAAAGGCCTTAATCAAGTATGTGACGGCTGAGGGAACAGCATATCAGGTTGCTACTAGTATAGCGGACACTCCAAGGCGTGGTTTCGGATTCATGGACGTATTAGACAAAATACGCGAAAAAGTGCAAGATAGAAAAGCAATATTTGTACTTGACGAAGTCGACAAGATGTTGGGAAAAGACGGTGACAGGCTACTCTATCACCTCTCGAGAGAGCCAAACGTTTGTATCATAGCACTTTCCAACAGACTCACGGTTATGGACATGATCGATGACCCCAGAGTTCTTTCATCGTTTAAGCCAAGAAAAATTAACTTCCCACCATACAATGCAACACAATTAATAGAAATATTGTCGTACAGGGCGGAAAAGGCATTCAATCCTGGAGTGCTCGAGGATGGAGTTATAGAATTATGCGCAGCATTAGCGGCTCAGAGAAATGGTGATGCAAGATACGCCCTGGATCTCCTCGGCTTCGCAGCGGACATAGCAATACGAAACAAACAGGACAAAATCACAGAAGAAAATGTAAGATATGCACAGGATGAAGTCGAAGTCGAGTTTATACGGAGGAGCATAGCAGAGCTAAGAGAAAACCAAAAATTACTGTTATATGCCGTTCTAACATCCAATGAAAAGACTCCAACGCGAATATACCGGGCCTATAATAAGCTTGCAAGACAATATGGGATTAACAGCCTCACACAAAGAAGATTATCGCAATTACTTAGGGAGCTTGAACTGTATGGCCTTGTGGAAATTGAGATCATCGGCCGTGGCAGAGGGAAGGGTGTTAGATGGCTTGTAACACCATCGTCGACCATAGATGATGATGTTATGCTGGAGGCTATTCGCCGATCCTTGTAGTCTTCTCCCCCTTTTCTTCTCTCCCCTCCCCCCGGGCCCCCCTCCCCTCTCTTCTTTTCCCCCCATATTCTTTTTTTCATCCCCGCTGGGGGGTCCTAAATTTATATAGGGGATGGGAGACTAAGATATGATTTGGGAGAAGGGAAAAGTGTATCGTGTTTTTGCGTCACCTCCGCGAAGCGATGCAAAAATGGGGAACTTTCTCTTCTCCCCCCACTATTTTTTTCGGGGGTGAGTTTTTCTTTTTTTTCCAAGTGTCTTATGTAACAAAGTATATATAGTATGTGTTACATAAGATATTGTGTAGACAGGCGGAGGTGACACAAATTGGAAGAAAATAAGAAAAACCTTGTCAAGGCACTCCTTGAAGTGCAGAAAGAAATAGAAAATCCTAAAAATACAGAAATAAACCCTTACTACCGTAGCAAATACGCTCCATTACCCGACATCTTAAACCTTGTAAGGCCACTATTGGCAAAAAATGGTCTTGTACTTTACCAGGATGTTGGTTCTACGAAGGATGGTGCTGTCTGTGTAAGGACGCATCTCATACATGAGAGTGGGGAGTCGTTAAGTACAAGTCCGCTTTACATGAAACCTGAGGCCAGGCATAAAGAGAAGGGGAAGCCCACACCACAGGCTATAGGATCAGCGATAACATACGCCCGCAGATACCAAATCCTCGCCCTACTTGGCATCGCAAGCGAAGACGACGACGCCAACCTCGCATCAAGACCACCCAAACCTGGTAGGTGACCATGGATGGTCATCAAGACTTTCAGGGATATCGTGGACCGGCAAAAAAGTATAAAGAAACTTGAAGAAATGAAAAGATACATTGAAAAAAGAATCCAGGAACTAGAGCAGGAGAAGGCTCCCGGTCCTGTGGTGAGGGCCGGCCGGGAAATATTAAAAGTGGAAATGGCCGGGAAAGTCACCTACCAGCTTGAAAGGGTGAAATGTGGGAAACCCAATTGTCAAAAGTGTCCGCATGGCCCATACTGGTATGGTTATAAGCGAGTGGGCGGTAAACTCAAAAGCTTTTATGTTGGCAAGGAACTCCCAAAGGAAGCAAAAAATAGAAAAGGGGGTCAGGCCCCTTCGGTGCTACAACAATAAGCCAACCCGCCCACCCACCCTATGATTAGCCGCGCCCTCCGCTTTCGCTCCGGGCGCGGGAATTATTATTTTCTGGGAAAAGATTTATTTGCCTTGTTCGAGTTTTTTTAAGGCAATAGCCCTTCTTAGGGCTTCCTGTTTTCTGATAATCATGTTTTTAATCACGTTTTTCACTGCTGTGGTTTTCACTTTTTCCAAATCTTCCTCGAGCTCTCTTATCTCCTTTTTTAGTCTTTCTATTTTATCCACAAATACCACCCCACTATACACTTATGGATATACACCATTATGGGCTACACCCTATATATAATTATCCTTGGGAGAGGGGGCTTTCGCCCCCCTCCTAAAACCTCGCCCCCAAAAAAACAACAACAAAAGGGGAAAGGATAGCTACGTAAAACGCGGCCAACCACCTGCGAGGGGATCTTTTTTCTAATGGGCCTGGCACGGCCCCCAAGAACCGAAAAGTATATATAGGGTACTATATACTATATAGTAGTGGGTATATGGTACTACCCCATTACCCACATATCGCGGAGGTGACGCAAATGTTTGAAATGTTTGGAATCGAACCTGAAATGGCGGAAAACGGTCTAAAAGCCCTCGAATCAAACCGACTTTATGCGATAGGCAGGTTTTTCGAACCTACCGACCCACACATAGCACTCGACTACTACCAAAGAGCACACATATATTCCAAAAATATAGCAGCTCTAAGAAGAATGGTGAAAATAGGAAAGAAAATTAAAGACAAGTACATGACTAAATGGGCGCTCTGGAGACTTGAAGAAGCAACAATGGGGGTCTAAAACCCCCCACACTTTTAATCATGAAAAATGGGGATATAATGGAAGAAAAAATCAGAAAAGAACTAGCACGAATACAGAAAACACACCCTGACTATATCGAACACATAAACCTTTGGCCATTGTTCGACGAAGAATGGATCTACGGATCAGCAATCGACACAGAAAACGAAAAAGAAATCCGATTCAAGGTACTCATTGACAATGACAGAATATTAATAAAAAAAGTGTGATTAAAGCTTCTTTTTTACTCTTTTTTTACCAAGAGGAAGGCCGGGCCACCCCCACTCGCTCTGCTCTCCTTTCACATGTCTCAAATAGGGAGATTTCATCCCCCCGGCCCCCCTACCATGATGCTATAATATTTTTCCATTTCCTGGAACAGGCCCTGATGGTGTCTCTCCCCCTTTCATGGAACACGGCCACCCAACCCGCCCACCCTATGAATAGTCCGCGCCCCTTCGCTTACGCTTCGGGGCGCGGGATTCTTTTTAGGATAGGACTATCTTATGTAACATTATATTTTCATGATTTTGTTACATAAGATTCTTTGAGAAAGATACACCGCCCCACCCTGCCCGCCTACCCGAAAGGGAGATAGTATTAATACACACAGACTGTGAGGGGTATGAAATAAGAAAGGAAGCACTAGTGGTGAAAAAATATTATATATATTGGTGAGACTTGAAAATTGACACCAGTCAAAAAGGTCGCAGAATACTTTATCGCGTCAATGTGAATGTTTAAAGCAGAAGTGACAAAAAAGAAGAAAAAATCACCCTATCACGGTTAATGATTCGCGTTTTAAGGCAGGCTAATTTTACCGGTGTCATAAGGTGTCAAAACCAATGTCACCCTAAAACCACCCACCCCAAAGTAATACCCGTAATACCAGTTCTAATTTTTAGGGCCCAAAATATTTTAATATAAAATTATAAAATAGTATTATTTTTAGTCTTTGTGCGGAGGTGGCACATTTTGAAAAAGAAAATACTTTTGCACATACAGGACGGCGAACATGTTGCAGTCCGATACAAAAACATAAAAGATTACCTGGGCCTGGAAACAGGCCACAAAAAAATATTCCTAAAACATATAAACCCAGCAAAAGAAGTAGCATCAGAAATACTCTCAAAACTGACAAAAACAGCAAGAAACACAATATACAAAAAATATACCACAAACGAAATCATAGAAGAAATAAAAAAGAAAACAAATGACAGAAAAGTGCTAATAGTCTTCAACGACTTACAAGAAATGTCCAAGAGTACAATGCGAATCTTCCTCGATATCATAAACAACATACAACTACTCTGCAGCATACGAGGAAGAACAGAAAAATACCACACCAGACTACTAAGGAATATGGTGATACTCAGCGACCCAGAAGACGAAATCATAGACATCAAAATCCCAATGATAATCTTTGTAGGAACGCTTGCATTTCTATTATACTTGAAAATAGCGATGAGCCTGTCAGGCCTAGTAGCATATATTATTCTCGCATCGGTATGGTTTGGAACCATAATCGCCAGAACACTACTATGGATCGCAAAGTGAAAAAATGACAGGAATAACATACCTATTTCTATTACACGCTGTGCTCATGATATGCCTTGGAATAATATGGTACAGCTTCTGGTTTTATGCAGCAACTTACAAAACGTGATCCAAGTTGAAATGGTACACACATGCCATTTTTGCAATTGTTATGGGTGTGGTGATAGGCTGCCTATTCAACGCCGATCTTACAATACGGTTTTTCATAATCACAGTCATTTCAAGCCTTTTGATCGACTTTGCAGAAAAAGCAATCTACGAAGAACATAAAAGACAACTACACAACATATTCACCATAATACCGTGCATTCTTGCATACTTATTCTTTGATATAACAGTGGGCGCGGCCTTAATCGCCGGGACAATGTCACATATCATATTAGACACTTTAACCCCTACAGGTTGCCCACTATTCTGGCCAGTGTATCGGCGACATTACCACATATCATGGAAACACGGCGATAATAAAGCACGAGAAAAAAGAATACTTGCAACAGTCACACTACTCAGCCTACTTACGATTCTAGTTCTCATACCCCAGGGCCCATTCATGTCAGCCATCACAGCCTGGACAAACAACACCAAAAAAGAAGGTGACCCGACAAATTCCACGCGTTTGGATCTCCGCATAAACCTCAACAACCCACAGCAGGACATGTGGATCCATCCACTCCAAAATGGGAGCATATTCATCGATGTTGTAGATGATGGCCAAGTAGACTATCAGCCAGTCTATTACCCTGTTTATAAAACACAGTATAAAACGCAGTATAGAACGTCGCCTAACACTTCAAATTCTTCACAGGTGAGTGAGGATGGCGAAGAGGAAACCTGAATTAAATAGAATATATGAGATGCTTAAAAAGCTTGACACAATATACAACAGAAATAAAATATACACACAAAAAGTATACATTGACGCAAGAACGGCCTGCAAACTTGAAATCATAAGCTACCTAGAATCCAAATCAAAAAGCGAAATATCACGTAACGCCATCAAAATATACATAAAAACATACGAATCCAAAAACGGAAACCTACTAAACAAAATTCTGTTAAAAAATTAGACTGGAGAAAGTTTTTGAGGAGCATAGAATGAGACTTCCGTGCTGTAATGGGCAACTAGTTCTATGGATTCTTCCTTGAAACTTCTTGTGAGTTTTCCTTTCTTTTTTATAATAAAGTCTATCACTTCATGGGGTTGTAAGACTGTGTAATATTTTGTTATTATTTTTAGTGGTTTTTGTCCTATAAGAACGACAATAGCATGGACCCATGGTTTAAGTTTGTTGGTGTTTATATTTTTTGTTAAAAAGTTTCTTAGGCTTATTGCGTTGAATTTAGCCTGTTTACCTGGGCTTTTAGGTAACTTTTTTCGTCTTGATGTGCTATATCTTCTTGGGTACCAATCGTCTGCTATTATAGCATATTTTCCGCTGTAGTTCTTAGTTTCAATTACGAAGATTCCGTTTGGTCCAATTACCACATGATCGATGTTCCCTTTGCTCCCAGGTAATTTCACATCATAAAAAACAAAATAATCTTGAGGTAGCCTTTCTAGGACTCTATTTACCACTTTTTCTCCTTTTAATCCTCTTTTCCAACTATACCCCTCCTTCATACCATACAAGAGTATCATGATCCCTGCAAAGACGCTAAGAACGGCCAATAAAAACCCGCTCATCAGCCAAATGAAGCCTATTATACTCATAAACGCCCCTATTATCTCTATTAACCTATAATCATAAGCTTTGTTTTCAGTGTAAGTCCTTTGCAACCTTATAACCTTTCTCACAGGCTCTGATCCATCCTCAGAATATTCAAGAAGACTCCTATAATATTTGAGATTACCCCCACACCTACAAAATTCAAATACTTCCTCATCCTCAGATATGGGATAAATAATGTCACAGCTATCACATACTTGATAGGGCATCAGAACCCCCACCCTTACTTACAAATGCATTATCACATTTAAACCGTTTGTAAGTCAATATTTCTGAAAATTTCCTTGGAAGGGCTGCTTCTTGAATAGTTCCTCCCACTACAATAGCAAATTATTATAAGCTACTTTGTGGGCGCTTTGTCTTCTTCAACCTGTGGCTCATAATGCCAAAAGTTTAGGTTAGTATTATTTGGATTTGGTGTCCATAGTCCTTCCCCACTTTTAAGGCTTACGCCCTTTTTCAGATCCTTGCATTTTTTGTCAAAATAAATAAGGATTTCAAAGCGCATATTATCCTTTTTAGAGAGGTCATTATCTTCCAAAGGAACCAATCTTGTCTGATGGGGATCCTCATATTGGTTGAGATTCTTGAAATTCTTTTTAGAAAAAACACTCATTCCTGTAAAAAAATCTGCCACCTGAATCAGAGGATTGTCTTTAGAATTCACTTTTTTGATGGTTTTTATATTCACCCTGCTTTTATCCAAATAACGTTTTAATTCATCACGATTAATGATTCTGTTTTCATCAAGAAAGAAGTTCCATTTTCCATGTGGCCAACGAAATGCAACGTTTTTAAAAAGTTTATAGTACATCATCTGCAAATTTTTGTTATCGTCGCGCTTCTGTATGTTATGACGGCTGTTTTCAGTGTCCCACCTTAAAACATCCACGCGAACTCGTTTTGGATCTAAATCTTCCAAAAAATAATCTATAATATTTTTATATGCTTTGAGTTTAAATTCGCTGATTTTGGCCCATTTCAATTCTTCTCCATCACAGAAATTAGCAATAATTTCGTTTATATTCTCCTCAAGTTCATTTGTCATATCGTATGGATGGCTTATCATCCCAACTGCTCTAAATCTCCCCACATTATGACTTGATTCATCTGACCAACCACAAAAACAATACTTCATCCTAACACCCCATAAGGGGCTATCCACCCTACAATAAGGATATGAACCAAACTCTAAGATAAAACTTTTTCCGATTCGATGGACGATTCTGATCTATAACAAAAAATAATGGATTTGAAAATGAACCCAGTTGGAGAGCCCATTTTTCACATAAGAATAAAAAGTAGATGGGTAAAATATGAACTTCAATATTTAAATCTGTTGGAAAGGATAGCCAAAAGCCTCCCTGTTTTTTCACAACGAGCTCGTAACCGCTTGCAAGTAAAGTAATGTTGTTCACAATTTTAGCATTTTCTCCTTTTCTGAAAATTGTAAAGCATCAATTTTTGCAATAAGCACAAAAGAGGCCGTGAACGACTCGGTCCCCTATTAAAAGTGCAGTTTCTTGTTAAAGCAGAAATTGTGTTTTCCAGTTCAAGGGAATTTGACCGCCAATGGCCAGCTCTTTTGCATCATCTACTTGTCTTATGTAACATGTATATAGATGTAAATTGTTACATAAGAAAAATCCAGTCTTTTGAAGGGCCTTGCCCATACAACTGCGGGCCTTCCCTGGAACATAATATAAACAATATTCCATCCCCACCCTGCCCACCCCTATGGATAGTCCGCGCCCCTTCGCTTTCGCTCCGGGGCGCGGGGATTATCTCCTTTTTTGTGGAGTTCTCTTCATTTTAGGCCCAAAATCATATAATACTATTTTATGATAATATATTACTGCAAAATTTTTTTGGAGGTGGAAGCTTTGAGGGTAAAGAATGCGTTGGTCGCATTGTTATTGTTGTGTGTACTTGGCGCGGCCATTGGTGTGGGGACAGTATCGGCACAAGAGAGCGACGAGGATATAGAGTTAATAGACCTTGATGAAGACTTCGAAGACAACGTAGATGATGGAGAAGATTTTGATGAAAGTTTTGAAGATGATGGGGAAGTGGAAAAAACGAGTCTTGATCAATCTGGTGGGGATGTGGTTGCAGGGTCTGTGCCAATGCAACCTACTGGAGTTCCAATGACATATGCAATACTTTCTGTTTTCATGACACTCAGTGGCCTAGCACTTGCCAAGTTTGATATCTGAAACTTTTATTTACACATTTTATTTCTTTAATTTTTATCCGAGGTATGGGAGATAATTTGTTGTTTTTTTCAAGATTTGAGCCGTTTTTGGGCCCGAAATCATATAATACTATTTTTGTAAAATATATTATCGTAAGAAATTGGGAGGTGAAGAAAAATATGAGATATATACCCATACTTTTAGGTCTTGTCCTGCTATTTGTCGTGGCAGGATCGGCATCGGCAGCAGATGCCTACTTCTACCAGGCAAATGCGAACCAAACGACCGCAAAAGTCGGTGACCATGTCAAAATAGAAATTACGGTAGATACCACGCCAAGCAACGAAAGCTACAGTGTAGACAACATGACAGTACAGGCATACATCACACCACGACTCAAAATAGAACAAGCCCAAGCAGACTATGGAACATACGAAAACGGAACATGGTACCTAGGAGACGGCTACTACGGCGCAGCCACACTAACCTTGAATTGTCTCGTAAACGGGACAGGAACACTCACAGGACATTTCTACATCCGCGCAAACAATGACGACGACAGAACAAACAACTACCAAAGAATCGACATAGACGTACCATTCACAGACCTGAAAAGCACAGCAAGAGTACCCAGCAGATTATCACCTGGCCAAGTGTTTAATTACACTGTTACGGTCGTGAACATGGGAGTTGAAAACGCAACAAACACGCAAATGCAAATAAACCTACCGTCCACGGTAGAATACCAATCCTACACAGCCACCAAAGGAACATTCAACCCACAAACCGGTATTTGGACGATAGGAACACTAACATACGAGGACGATGACAACGAAAACGACGATCCACTCGGTGAAAACGCAACATTGGTACTCACACTAAAAGTTAAACCAGATTCTGCAGCGGGCACATACAACATCACAACACTCACAAACTGTGACCTATCACTACTATCCGTATTCCAGGCCAGCCCCACAACCGCACTCAGAGTAACAGACACCAACAAAATACAACTAATCATAGCAAATCCAACAGGTGTAAGACAACGCCACGTAATCTACATAACCATCACCGACGGATCACAAACAATAAAACGATCATACAACTTCTACCTCGGATCAGGCGCCACCAGGACAATCACACTAGGAAACTTACACCGCAACGCCCAGATCAAAATCAAACAATACACATACAACGCCGAACGCACCAGCAAAACAATACAATACAACCAAAAACTGAAAAGCATGACAGATGAGAAGGTTAAAACCACAACCGTACAAAACGTCAGAGGCCGACAGAGACAAGCAATAAAAAGAATCACAAGAGCCATGATCAACGACTTGTTCCAGATAGTTTACACATAGTTCGTTATGCAAATATATAACGAAAAAATAAAGAAAATAGACCACCCCACCCTGCCCACCCTATGAATAGTCCGCGCCCCTCCGCTTACGCTCCGGGGCGCGGGATTATTAATTTTTTTTATATTCCTTCAGGGGGAGGATAAAGTGACAGGTGTTGAAAATTTCAAAATAGTAACAAACATTACAAAAATTAAAAATGAGCTGAAGGAATATGACTTTGAAACGAGACTTATCCGAGATGCTGAATCATATATTGCAATTGCAGGGGACGGCGAAGCAGTCTACCTACTATACCTACTACTACCCTACCAAGAAAAATTCAAGATACATAAGCGACTCATTTGGAAATTCAAAACACTCGCCTACAAACTCAAAGCACAACCATACCTTGTAACATATGATATCATAGCAGCATTCTATCCATTACATGCACTCGAAGACTCAGGAAAACACTTCATCCTAGACTTGGAAAAAGCACAGGGCCTAATGTTCTCATTCAGCACAATAGTATCCGAACAACTACAAGAAAGACTCACAATCTCTCGCTGAACCCCCCACTTTCAAAAAAAAGAAACGAGACCTTGGAAAATAGCCAAAGATTCCCCCAAGGAAAATACACAGTTATTCTTTTTATTTTATGAAATATATGAAATAATCAAGAGAATAACATTTATATAAGAATTTTTAATATAGTCTTAAATTGGGAAATCTTCAAGTTTTGTTCGGTGGTGTTTGCGTTGTTTTAATTGCCATGGTTTGGTACTCTACGACACTTTGTGCTTTGCCTCGGTCGCTTAACAGCAGATAAAAGGCTTCGCCTATTGCCTTTGAAGACTTTATTCACGGAACGTTATATGTGCTCTCGGAGGTAAAAAGATGATTAAAGAATTTGAATGCGACGGTATATGGTGGCTTCCCGACAAACCAGATGGGGTTCCAGGTACACTTAGGTTTACTTCTGATAAAGGGGCAATTTTAGAATTAAATGGTTCCTTGAGAGGTTTGGAAAAACTGAAAGAACCTGAAGAAATTATATTGGGTTCTTCTAACGATGGAAAGGAGATTACTTTGTACAAATGTTTTGAAGATACATTTTCTTCATTTGACGTTAAGTATGTTTTTATAGGTGCTCACTTTCAGAAGCCGGAGGATATAAAGTTTAAAAATGCCTCTGTTCGTTATCTGCACTTAGAGGAATGGGCAAATCCCCTTGATGAAAAAATAAATGAAAAGGAAAGAATAATAAAATATAGGCTTGAACCCTTTCAGGCAGATATTAATGACGAGCTCAAAATATCAATTAATTTCCGATCAGAATACCATTATTCTCGCGTTGAAAGATGCATTAAGCATAAGGCGACAGAGATAGGTATAGAAACTTTCAAAGCTAAATCTTTTGAATATTACCGAAAGATCATACGTCACCTTCGGAATTTTTTATCTCTTGGAATTGGAGGGCCTACATATCCATTAACTATTACAGGATCAACAGAAGTAAACAAAGAGAAAAAGGTTAAAGTATTTTACAAAGTGCCGCAAGATATTATAGGATATACGCCATTACCTCGAGATATGCTTTTTACTTTTGAAGATATTTCCAAAGAATTTGAGCATGTCATGAGAAGATGGTTTGAAAAAATGGGAGAACCTGCCTACAATTTATATTGTATGACTTTATATAATCCCTCCATGGATTTTGAGGATGAGTTTTTAACTTTAACAAAGGCTATAGAAGCATTCCATAGGAGTATCAGCGATAGAAAAGATAGATATGAACCAGAAAAATACAAAAAGTTACGTGATAAGCTTGAAGATGTAATTAAAAAAGAAAACATTAGTGCTAACTTGAGAAATAGGCTTATACACCATTTAGAGTACGGTAACCAATTTTCTTTGAGAAAAAGACTAAAACAAATTTTTGATATTTTTAAAGAACGTTCTATAAATATAGAAGATAGATTCATAAAAGATAAATACAAGAATAAAGATGAATTCATCGATAAAGCGGTTAATACCAGAAATTATTTGACACATTATGATAAAAGCATAAAAAAAGATAAAAGAGAAACTACTGGAAAAGGATTCTATCATTTAATCCAAAAACTGAAAATATGTTTAGAAACATGTTTTTTAATAGAAGAATTGGGTTTTGAGCCAGAAAAAGTGGAGGAATCTATTTTCAGGAGATGGGAATCCATCCGCCGCCAATGGCTCCCTTTCTCATACCCCACCTTCTGATTCCGTGCCCTTCAGCACTTCACCAAATTCGCCCTGGAAACTTCAAATACTCTCTTGAGAGGATACGCAATTCATTGGCGCTTAAATAAGCTGTAAAAAAGGAAATAGTGGAAATGACAGAAATGCTTGGGATTTTCGCCCCCTAAAAAAAGGGGATTATCATCTTTAGTATTCTACTGTTCCACCACGTTCCCTTACATCTTGCCTCCACATCTCTACGGCTTCTGGATCCATACCTTTCAGATCTGTTAATTCTTCTCCAATTATCTCGTGGCCACACTTGTAGACTCGGTGAGTGCGTTTATGTAGGATTCCATTGGAGTCGATCCAATATGGTTCATAATAGTAGTATGCGAATGGGGCGCCACAGTATGGGCAATAGCTCGGATCCCATTCTCCTTTAGAAGGGCTTGTCGTGTTATCTTCCTTGTTGGTCGTCCCTGTTGTATTATTGACTGAATTCTTTATGTTGTGGGGAATGTGTAGGCCTGGGATTTTCTCCTGAATCTGTACTAGTGCTCCGATTGTGAATCCCAAGGCCCCAACCAAGATAAAACAGGCTATGATAAGGGCCTTTGTTGTTTTATCCATCCAAACCACCTCTATACAAGAGTAGATGAGAATTGGCTGGCATATGGCATGATTAGTTCAGTTGTTTTTATTAGGAGATCCTGGTCGATGTTCGCTTTGTTGTTGAGGATGAAATCTGGTATTTCTGGTGGGTTTAGGATTTTGTAGTTTCTTGGTTTCTCTTTTATGATGACGTTTTCGTTTACGAAGGTTACGATGGCTTCTATCCATAGATTCCTAACATTAAATCCCTCGGATTTCAAGAAATTTCTTAGTGCTATGGCGTTCTTTTTTGCTTGCTTACCAGGATCTTTAGTAAGGTCTAAAGTGTAATGCTTACCTTTTATGCTTGTTCCATGTTTGATCCAGTGATCTCCTCTAACTTCAAATTGTCCATCCTGGTTTTTTGTTTCGATTACGAAAATTCCTGTGGGCCCTGCTACGATATGGTCGATATTTCCTTGGCTTATTGGCAAGTGCACATCATTAAAGATGAAATAGTCCTCGGGCAATTCATCTAGGTAGGTGGCTACAATCTCTTCCCCTTCAGCTCCCATTTTCCAATTCCTATAATTTTTGTGACCATGAAGGAACATAGATACTCCAATGATGAAAACAAGTATAGAAACAGGTAGGAATAATAGTCCGATGATTGCAAGGAATAGGCTTGTGAACCTTACCATATTATATTTTTGGGCCATTTTTTCGGCGTGGGTTCTGTCTCCAAAAGTTTCTCTTATCGGCCCCCCAACATATTCTTCGAGGGTTTCGTAGTATTTTAGTTTGTTACCACACTCGCAGAAATATTCCTCTTCATCCTCCATTTCATCTATTTCATAATAAACATTGCACCTATCACAAATAAGATAGGG
>JACIWM010000187.1 GCA_014360945.1 Candidatus Bipolaricaulota bacterium | reverse complement strand
CCAACATATTCTTCGAGGGTTTCGTAGTATTTTAGTTTGTTACCACACTCGCAGAAATATTCCTCTTCATCCTCCATTTCATCTATTTCATAATAAACATTGCACCTATCACAAATAAGATAGGGCATAAAAACCCCCCAAAAATTATTTTATGTCCTACAGTATAAAAAATTCTAATCAATTTGTGGCACCGATATTCTACAATAGACTATCGTTGATTTACAATAGATTACAATAGACACAAGGGAATCATCTAGTAGATTATCTGTAATTTACAATAGACTACAATAGAATTAGGTGATAAGTTAATAGACTATTGTAGCACGAAGACATGATATCGATAGACTACAATATTATATTGTAGAATCTACAATAGACTACAATATGAGATTTTTGGAGTCTATTGTCAGGTGTTATGAGCGCAGGTACAAACGCAAAGGGAAAGAATACAAGACAAAACAGTACACCATCAACCTAAAAAAGGATGAGGTAAAAGACCAGGGCCTCAAATGCAA
>JACIWM010000186.1 GCA_014360945.1 Candidatus Bipolaricaulota bacterium | reverse complement strand
GTAGCCGAGCCACATCACGATCTTGGCCGCTTCCTCTTCCTCGTCCGCGCCTTCTGGCGGGTTCCCTTTGAAATCGTTCCAGGTGAGGGGCCGATTCGCGCTCCAGGGAAGCTCGTCTTCCTCAAGAGGTATATCCCCAAGGAGGAAACTCGTCAGGCCAAACAGGGAGAAGACCGAAAAGTGGGTGATCCTCGTTACGAGGAAGCCGGGAACGGTGAGCTCAAATTCCCCGATGTCACCGGGGGAAGCGAGGGAAGGGCCCTTGGGGATGAGGCGGAGGGAGAACGGGTGATTGGCGAGGGGCTGACCCTTTGCGTTGAGGAGCTTTCCGGACGCCACCACTCCCGGCCAGGGAAGGGGAGCGCTGAACTTTCCGTTGCTGTCGGTGGTCCCGCTGATCGGGCCAGTCGGGGCGACGGGCGGAGGAGTCACCGGCGGAGCCGTGGGCTGAAGACAGACTGTGCCCACATCCACCGTGGTGTAGGTGCGGCCGAACATGTCCATGGAAGAGAGCAAACCAATTTGCGTTATGGTGACCT
>JACIWM010000185.1 GCA_014360945.1 Candidatus Bipolaricaulota bacterium | reverse complement strand
TTTCGAAAGCAGGAACTTTGCGCGCGCTTTTGTGACCTTCTCATCGTGCCCTCCACGGGGATGGCGGAGATCCTTCGCGCCTCGTACCCCTGGCGGAGAAGGGAGGACGTGGTGGTCATTCCCTGGGGAGCTTTAGCCCAGCCTGAGCCAGAGGGAGTGGACGAAATCTTGGCGGAACTACAAAAACGCTATGATCCTGGTGGGCGCCCGGTTCTGCTCACCCTTTCCCGCATCTCTCCGGAAAAAGGACAGGATCTTCTCCTTCGTGCCCTGCGAATTTGGGAAAAGCGCGAAAAAGAGAAGGTTCTCCTTTTCATCTGCGGCGAGGCTGCTTTCATGCACGGAAAAAGTTTTCTCCGGAAGCTTCAAAGTCTCGCGGCCGAGCTAAAAAAGGCGGAGGTGGTTTTCCCGGGACATGTGGGTGGGGCGCGAAAACACGCGTTTTTCCGGCTTGCCGACCTCTACGTTTTCCCCTCTCGTCATGAAAGCTACGGCCTCACCATGATGGAGGCCATGGCCGCCGGGCTCCCGGTTCTCACCACC
>JACIWM010000184.1 GCA_014360945.1 Candidatus Bipolaricaulota bacterium | reverse complement strand
CCGGCGTTGGTGATGGTCACGAAGAACTCCACCACCTCGCCATCCACGGCCACGCCGAAGTCGTAAAGCTCCAAGTCCACCTGGATTTTTGGGGCAGAAAACCCTACCCATGCTGCTCCTAAAAGCACCGTTGCCAAAAGAACGCTTCGCATTTCTCCTCCTTTTATGCAAAGTTACACTTCGCCGGGGCTCCGGGTTTCCCCACGGACAAAAGACCCGACCGAGGTTTTGCGCCAGCGTTCGTACGCGCGTACCAGCGCCTGGGCATAGGCCTCCCGGCTCTCCGCGGGGATCCAATTTTTCTCCGCCCACTTTCTCCAAGAGCAGGGCGGCGAGTTTCTCCCGGGATTGTTCCGGGCAGGCCGCGGCGGCCGCGAAGGCCTCCTCAAGCCCGAGCAGGCCCACGCGCCGGCCGCCCACTTCGATGAACCCAAGCCCACTAAGATCGCAGCATCTATCCTTTTTCATCGCTCAGCCCCGGAGGAGTTGCTTGATCTCCTCCACACTTGGCACATGCCCGCTCACCTTGATCTCCCCGTTTATGGCCAA
>JACIWM010000183.1 GCA_014360945.1 Candidatus Bipolaricaulota bacterium | reverse complement strand
GCCAAAGCCGTGGCCTACGCCAATTATCTTTGCGACGATCTTGGACTGGACACGATCTCCACGGGAGTGGTGATCTCGTTCGCTTTAGAGGCCGCGGAGCGCGGCCTTCTTCCGCTTCCGCAACGCTTCGGCGACTCGGAGGGAATCTTCCAGCTCATCCGCATGATCGCTTCCCGGGAGGGCATGGGCGATTTTCTGGCGGAAGGAACGAGGATCGCCGCGGAGAAGCTTGGTCCCCAGGCGAAATACTTCGCGATCCAGGTGGGCGGGATGGAGCTTTCCGGGGTGAATCCCAAAGGATGTGCCTCCATGGGGCTTTCCTTGGCCACCGCAGATTTCGCCTCCCACACGCGGTTTTGGTCGGCAACCGCGGAAATGCAAGGGGCTCTCACCGTGGATTCTGTCCCAAAGTTCGTGAAAGAAGGCCAGGACGAGGTAGCCGCGCGAAACTCTCTCATCGTTTGCGATTTTCTTCCATTTGGATTTGATCGTTTAGCTTCGCTTTTCTCAGCTCTTACGGGAATGGAAGTCACGCCGGAAACCATGATGCTTGCAGGTGA
>JACIWM010000182.1 GCA_014360945.1 Candidatus Bipolaricaulota bacterium | reverse complement strand
ACGGTGTAGTGGGCGTGGGAAGATCTTTTGGCGTGGTGGGCCCCACTTGGCCCCCGGTCATGGCGTATACGAGGTTATTCACCATCACCACCAAAAGGTCCGCGTTTCTTCGGGCCGCATGGAGGAGGTGATTGCCCCCAATTCCCGCGATGTCGCCATCGCCGCCGACCACGATCACCGTGAGTTCCGGCCGACGAAGCTTCACCCCCAAGGCTGTGGGAATGGCCCGGCCATGGGCCACATGGAGGCTGTCCGCGGAAAAATGGGGGCTGGGGATCCACGCGGCACAGCCGATCCCTGCCACAAACACGACTTTCTGAAAATCGACCCCCGATTTGGAAATGGCACGTAAGAGGGCCCCGGCGACAAGGCCGTTTCCGCACCCGGGACAGAACGCGGTGGGCAATGCTTCTTGTCGCAGGAATTGGAATAGCGGATGCGCCTTCACTGCAAAACCTCCAAGATTTTCCGGGCCAGCTCCTCGGGATAAATGGGAACTCCCCCGCCCACCTTGGAAAAGCCAAGCACTTTGGTGTGGCCGGCCACGATCCGTTCCACGTCGAAGATGAGCTGCCCCAGACTCAGCTCCGGAAC
>JACIWM010000181.1 GCA_014360945.1 Candidatus Bipolaricaulota bacterium | reverse complement strand
AGGGGTGAAAGGAACACGGCACACGAGCGGGCTGAAGTGGGAATGGGACTTCCCGTCACCGGCCCGGTCATGAAGATGAGGGGGTTTTCCGGAGAGAAGGGATCGGGTTCAAGGCCGAGGTCATAGAGGATCTTCAATCCCGCGCCTTTTCCGCCCAAAAAGAGCGTCCAAAGCTCCTCCGGCGGTTCCCAAATCTTTAAGACTTTTTGGGAAAGGTCCACCACGAGGATCCGGTGGAAATAGCCTTTATAAGCCATCCTAACCACCTTTCAGCCTCCCCTCACCTCGGCCCCCTCCTTAAGGAGCAAGTAGCTTGCCTCTTCTCCCCCCAAGGGGGAGAAGGCTGGGATGAGGGGGACGAAGCGCATTATAAACCGCGGTCGCGTACAACATTTGTCCTTTCCAGTTCTCTATGGATGGCCAAAAGGTCGGAAAGGACGGCGTGGCCGGTCACCTCCGGCCCGGCGCCAGGCCCCACGATGGTGATCGACCCAAGAGGATCAAGTTCCAAGGTGAGGGCGTTCAGAACCCCGCCCACCTGGGCCAGAGGATCGGAAAGGGGCAGCCGTTCCGGCCCAACTTTCGCTTCCACTCCGTTTTT
>JACIWM010000180.1 GCA_014360945.1 Candidatus Bipolaricaulota bacterium | reverse complement strand
AAATTCCACAGTTTCTTCCGGATAAACCGCGAGGAATCTGGTGCGCAGGACGCGTCGGCTGGCGCGGCGAAGACCGGGGGAGGGCGCGAAAAGAAAGGGAGAAAGGATTCCCAGGAGGAATTGAGCCCGAAACGGATCCGCAGGGTCGGCCGCGGCGCTCACCGCCCGCACCAAAGCCAATCCCTCTTCTTCCGTGGCCTCCGAAGCAAGTTTTTGCAACGCGGGAAAGAGGACAGCATATGCTTGGGATAGGCAACGGGTAAGGATTTCCACGCCCTTTTCCGGGTTAGCGTCGAGCTGAGCCCGGAGCTCCCGCAAAATTTCCTCCAGCTCCCTCTCTTCCGCGAGGAACACCGGAGGAACTTCCGTCTTGGCCATGAAGCCAGTGTAACCTTTGTTACATTCGCCTGTCAAATGTCTCATCGCACGCTGATGAGCTCGCAAAAGACAAAGGAATGTAGCCAAGTCAGCGTCCATACCATGAGGATTAATGGAATGGGAAACCGTGAGCGGTATGGATTTCTCACTTAGCGAGGATTTCCCAACGCACGGTGTAATTGTAAGCCTTGGCTAGATTTTCGATCTCCCGCTGGAATGCGGTATAGTCGAAGGAAAGCCGATACCGCTCAAAAAGAAATTTCAGATCTTCCTGAACTTTACCGGAACGTCGGCGCCCGACCTTGAACACTTCCGAGCTCCTTCCCACACCGCTCTCAACCGCTAACCCTGC
>JACIWM010000179.1 GCA_014360945.1 Candidatus Bipolaricaulota bacterium | reverse complement strand
GTATCGGCGCAGGTTAGGACTTAGGGCGTGGATAGGAAAGACTGGGTCCTGGGGACTCGGCCCTAGCCGCCTCCTTCCTTTGGGGGTATGCTTTATTCCCTTTTTCGTGCCGGGGTGAAAGCCAGATGTACGAGCATATAGAGCGCGTGATTTTTCCCGCGGAGAAGATCCAGGAACGTGTGCGGGAGTTGGCCCGACAGATCGCCCATGACTACCGAAACGGCGGGAAAAAGGATCCCTATGGCCGCCCACTTTTGGTGGTGGGCCTCCTTAAAGGGGCCCTCCCCTTCATGGCCGACTTGATCCGAGCCATGGATATCCCCATCCACTACGACTTCATGGCCGTCTCCAGCTACCGCAACGGCACAAGCCCCGGAGAAGTGCGGGTTCTAAAGGACCTCGATTGCGCCATCGGCCGGCGCGATGTCCTCATCGTGGAAGACATCGTGGACACCGGCCACACCCTCCGCCACATCCTCCGGAGCCTACAAGCCCGCGAGCCGGCCAGCCTCCGCGTCTGCACCCTCCTCGATAAACCGCACCGCCGGGAGGTGGAAGTCCCCGTGGACTACGTGGGGTTCGTTCTTCCTGAAAACGTCTTCGTCGTGGGCTATGGTCTAGACTACGCCGAGCTTTACCGAAACCTTCCCTTCATTGGGGTTCTCAAACCGGAGTACATTCGGGAGCCGCAGGGCTGATGATCGTTTTGGGGATTGAGACCTCTTGCGACGAGACGGCGGTGGCC
>JACIWM010000018.1 GCA_014360945.1 Candidatus Bipolaricaulota bacterium | reverse complement strand
TTCCATGATGGGATTATGAAACCATCAGATGTCCTTATACTCGCGATAAGCTCGTCATCAGCGTAAACATAACGTATTCTCCCAGTCTTTTTACTCTTTATTATTTGGAGATTTCCATTGAAGAGTGCTTTACCAGCACCCCTACCAAACTGATAATCTGCCACAGCAACTAGACGATCCCTATCAGAAAGTTTAATATGGGGAGGCTCGACCCTAAACTTGAACCCGAGGTTAAATCTTCTATTAAGATTCTCGCTGACTATTATAGTTTCATATTCTTCCTCAAGCTTTTTTATTATTGAACTGATGAAATTCTCTGATTCAACATCTAATGTGGATGGGGACTCGTTCTGGGAGAAAGGATAAAACTCATCCAACTCCAATGGTATTATCCCGAAGGGGATGTCAACTACCATGAACTGCCACTCATCAACTTCAACGGGGGCTTGAGAAAAAAATTCCCCAAGATCTTCTGGGATATGCCTTGAATAGGGCTTATTAGATGCTGATAAAAGCACAAGCCCCCTTTTCTTGGGGAGTCGGTTCAATCTCCTATGGTGGCGATAAACTTCAACTCTTTTAAGCGACTCTGGACCAGTATAAAAAAAAGCGGATTTTTTAGATACTGGATCATATTTTTCGATCAGTTCCTGATAATTAAGCAGCCTTCGATAGGCGTCCAATAATCGTGGATGTGCTCTACACCTCTGATCAACAAGCTCCATCAGACTACCATCACTTATGGCTTGCCTCACCCTCCTAATTTCGGCAAAACTCACATAAAGATTGTGGGCTGCTATAAGATCTCTTCTCTCATCTTTATCCATGGTCTGTAATTCCTGTGGAGTGTGTTCAACACACACATTACAGGAACATGGCATCTCCTTAAGTTCGTCTAGTTTATATGTCCCAGATGGTGTTAGGAGCCTGTCATCATTAGCATATAACATATAAGCTGCTGAATCGAATAGGTCGCAGCCCATGGCGACTGCGAGTGCAAATAGCATAGGATGTCCAGCACCCATAAGATGTCGAGGCCTGGAGGGTGGGAGATATTCTACTGAGGCCATCACAACCTTGACAAGACTATTATAGTCATAGGATTCGAGGAGGGGTACTACCGCGCCAATAGGGTGAACATCGAAGTCCATCTTTGAAAGTTCTTTGGCGCATTTACTCCTAAGATCGGGATATGTTGATCCTTGGACAACAGAATTTAGCATCATCTTTTTTTTATGGGCTAGGGCTTCTTCAGCCCTTTTTAAGGTTATTTTAAGATCTTCCTCGGCTTTCTTATAAGGAGCATATGGGGGTGTTGGGATATCAAGGGAGGTTCCGATATCGGCTCTGATCTCTTCTTGGAATTCGACGATTTCTTGGTTAGTCACGTCGATGTCACCGTATTCTGCTAATTGAAACGAACCAGAATCTGTTACAACAGGACCTTCAAAGCCTATAAGCTTATGAACTCCTCTACGAACAGCTAAATCTTTCAATTCC
The DNA here is from genome assembly GCA_014360945.1 of Candidatus Bipolaricaulota bacterium. Taxonomy (GTDB): domain Bacteria; phylum Bipolaricaulota; class Bipolaricaulia; order Bipolaricaulales; family Bipolaricaulaceae; genus DTER01. The sequence continues at coordinate 17,408 of JACIWM010000018.1, read as the reverse complement.
TCGTTTTTATAGATTATGTATGCGTTTGTTATCACGATTTCGGCGCCGAAAGATTTAACATCTAATGAAACTTTCCCGGGGTGTATTACGGGCATTAAAGCGGGTGTTTTAACTTTGGAGTCTCCTATCTTGAATATACCTGTCCTGCCAAGGTTATCTTTACTCTTTATTTCGAACATATAATTTCCCCGTTGACAAGGATTCGAGCCTATTTCTCATTTCAAGTATTCTGTCTCGTGAAGATGATAATCTTGAAAGTCCACATCCACATATACAATCAGAATATTGTGGGCAGATAACATAAAGTGCTTCTTTTGAAAGTCCATCTTTGATCCCAAACTTTCTAAGATTTTTCAAGACCCTATGATCATATTTACCACCTTTAAGATCCTTACCAAGGTATAATGGTGTTCGAACAGTTGAGGACAACCTTCTTGTATTCCTAACTGTTCTTCTTTCCTTTTTTCTCCTTTCTATTATTCTATCTCTACTATCAGCTAGACTAGGATCAGTGTATGGTATTCCAACGTCGGATAAGGCTATCATTCTTTCATCAGTCCATGACAAATCCTTTATCACCTTTGACGGTGATGCGATAGTACCACCTCTTCTACCAAAACTTGGACCTTCACCCACATGGAAACCAGCTTCTATCATGGCAGATCTTACTGGGGCGGCTGAAGTATAAGTTGTAAGTATCCCATCATCTTTTATAACCCTTGCAAGTTCCATTATGAACTCTAGAGTGTAGAGTTCGGGAGTTTTATCGGGGCTGAAGGCGTCCAAGAATATGGCATTATAGTATCCTCGGGGGAGTGAGGGTAGTATTTGTCTTGCATCTTCACAGAAAACCTTGATGGAGATATTCTCAGGGATCTTGGTTGAGATCATCTGGAAATGGACCCATCCATTTTCGAATAGCCATTCTTCATATGCCCTTTTTATGATCCTATGGGTTGATATTGGACTTGGAACAAGAACCCCCGCAAATATAACCTCTGGCGAAACCTCTATCATATGTATAACGATATTATCGGCTCTTATATGGTCTATGAGAGCTGCTGAATTGTATCCAAGTCCGGAGCAGATATCAAGAACCTTAATAGTGTCTCTGTTTTCTAGTTGTAATGGCTTAACAAATTTTTCATAGGCCTCACTTATGGCACCATGAACTGTGTGCATGGTTTCACTTTTTCCCGAAACCTTCTGTGAAGGAAGTGTATATGAACCATCACAAGTCCTGACCAGATATCTTCTAAGTTCCCTTGAAGCCTCTTCCCTTACATTTTCTCCAAGACGTTCCCTGTCCAAATATTCTCTTATAAGTGCTATGATTTCATCATCTACTGTTAAAGGCTTGTACATGACTCACACCAGATAAGTGGATCCTACAATAGGGTGCTCATAGAAACCATGAAAAGTTCAATGTGAAAATTTCCATCATAACAAATTTCTTCTTTTTGCCGCTAAAATAAGCTTTTAAATCCCCATGTTAATATCTATTCACTTTAATATCATATCAGCTGGTGGTGCTTTAATGGATAATATTGAAAGGCTTAAGGCGATTGAAAGATCCCCCTATAAATTTTGAAGGACTTAGAAGATTGAACATAATCGCTGGATCGTTACATTTTATCCAAGGAATCATAATGGTTGTTCTGGGGTTTCTTTTAACATGGGAACGTGATATATACACATTCTATTTGAAGTTCAAGATAATTTCAATGAATCCACCATCATTTCAGGTTATGCCCGAACCACAAGTCGCATTCACCATAAGCTATCTTGGTGTTATATTAGCTTCTTTCCTCCTTATATCTGCAGTTGCACATTTCATCATAGGATTCCTCAAAACAAGGGATATGAAAATTACCTGAAGAAGGGTATGAATCCATATCGTTGGTACGAGTATGCACTTTCAAGTTCGATCATGATCGTGATACTCGCAACCTTTGTAGGAGTCTGGGAACTTTGGTCACTTGTAATGATCTTCGTTTTAAATGCCTCGATGATAATGTTCGGTTATCTGATGGAGAAACTGAACCAATATACTGAAAAGATTGACTGGTCACCATATATATGCGGGTGCATAGCAGGCTTCACACCATGGATTGTTATAGCAGCCTATTTTGTCGCGGCCCCGGCGACGATGTCATAGTCTTTCTTTAGCATCGTCCATTGTTATAGCAGCCTATTTTGTCGCGGCCCTGGGATCAACAGAAACTAATCCGCCAGCATTCGTCTACCTTGCACTACTCATCTACTTTATAATGTTCAACACATTCTCTGTGAACATGCTACTACAATACAAAGGCGTTGGCAAATGGAAAGACTACCTATATGGTGAAAGGGTTTATATTATCCTCAGTCTCACAGCCAAAACAATACTCGCTTGGCTGGTTTTCATCGGAGTCTTCTCACCATTCTAAAAAAATATTTCAATTGGAAACTCCCAAATGGTTATATGTATAGTCCTATTTAGGATTTACTATGAGAATATTAATAGTTTCTGATTTCTTCGTGCCTCACTATCCGGGTGGTGGGGAGAGAAGATACCTTGAGATAGGAAAAAGACTAATTGAAAGGGGCTGGGAAGTCGATTTAGTATGCATGAAAATCAAGGGCGTCAAAGAGAAAGAAGATATAAATGGTATCAAGGTCCATCATATCGGCCCTGTGATAGATGATCCTCCCAAGAGGAGTTTGATAAATTTTGCACATTTTATCTTAGCTGTTATCCTCTGGATCCTTGGCCATGATTATGATATTATCGATGCCCAAACCTATGCTCCATTATTACCCGCTTTTATAGCGTCAAGAATTAAAGGAACGCCAATGATCGCAACGATCCATGATGTAAGTTCCACTTACCCCGACCAGTGGATACAATCATCGAAACTGGCCAAAATGGCCGAGAAAATACTTTTAAGGTTGCCATATGATAGGATAATCACTGTGAGTAACACGACTAGGGATGCTCTTGTCAAGGATTATGGGATAGATCCTAGAAGAGTTGAGGTTATCTATAATGGTGTTGATTTGTCATTGATAGATTCTATAAGGGCATCTAAAGTCCCTGGGACTTTAATATTTGTCGGTAGGCTGGCACCACATAAACATGTTGACCACCTCTTAAAGATAGTGAAAGAATTAAAAGATGAAATCCCCAATATAAGATTGAAGGTCATAGGCGATGGTGTTGAAAAAAATAGACTGCTAAAGCTTGTGAAAGATTATAAAATAGAGGACAGAGTATCATTTTACATGAACCTTAAATACTCTGATGTTATATATCACATGAAGAGATCTTCTATACTTGTTCTTCCATCAACAAGAGAGGGTTTTGGGATGGTTCTCGCCGAGGCTAACGCATGCTACAGGCCGGTTATCGCATATAAGAGTGGAGGAGTTGTGGAGGTTATAAAAGATGGTGAAAACGGGTTTCTAGTCGAACCTTTAAATCTGGAATCCCTAAGGGAAAAAATAAAAACTCTACTATTAGATGATAAATTACAGGAGCGTATGGGGAGAAAAGGAAGAAGAATGGTTGAGGAAAAATTCAACTGGGACAAAATCATAGAAAAGATCATGAAAACATATGCAGAGTCCTAACATTATACTTGATTATTCTCTCTTCCTATTGTGGGGATCGAAAAAAATTTTCCCCCTCAAAATTTGATGGTCAATGACCTTGTTAGAACAGGACTTTAAATCCATCTCAGATTGATCAAAGGGATACTTCCCCTAATTTTCTAGAAATAATTTCAACTTTTCTTGATAATATACTCCAATCATATTTTTTCACCGATTTTATCAATTTAGACTTGTTAAAATCCGTATCAATAGCTTTTTCTACTGCATCTCCAATATCCTTAATATCATTAAAAAAGATAGTATTATTAAATTTTATCTTTTTCACTTCTTCAAGATTAGAGGAGACCACCTTCAAACCAGCTGCAGAATATTCAAAATATTTTATAGGACTTGCAGCATCCGTAAACGGGCATTTTTTGAATGGTAAGAGCCCTATATCAAATGCTTTTATCAGTGATGGTATTTTCTGATATTCAACCATTCCCGTAAATATTAACCTCCTTTTATCTTCTATGGTTCTTTTACAGTATTCGACATCGGGCCCATTCCCAGCTATGATAAGAACCCCATTGTTTTTTTCCAAGAATTCATAAAGATTGGCCACGGTTTTATAAAGGTTTGACCATTTACCAAAATAGCCCACATATCCAAGTATATGATCATAATCCTCCAACTGGAATTTTTCAATATATTCATCTGGATTTGCAGCTTTGAATCTATTAAAGTCTACACCATTTGGGAGAACAGAGGAATCTCCTGATAATCCCCCATATCTATCCTTTAAAACAGATGAAACAAAAAGGGTGTGCTGTGAATTTTCTATTTGATGGATAACCGCCCTCTCTATCCTGAGGAATTTGCTCATAAACTTCATTGATAAGGAAGCGTTTTCAAAAGAGGCCATATGATCATCAACTAGGTCGTAAATTACTGGAACATAATCGAAGGGAGGGATGATATCCCATATAAACGATTCTGAAAGTACAACATCGATATCATATTCCATTATAATATCGGTTAATTGAGAAGTGACCGCATTTTTATTAAAGGGTGGGAAAATCAAAGGCCTTGACACATGATGGAGGATTAAATTTTCCTCCAATTCTAATGTGAAACTTTCTCTTAACCTTTTGAAATTTTTTATATTTTCGAATGTAAATGGATATGGCATGTCCCAAGTTAAAAAATGTACTTGATTTCTAGCTTTTAGATTTTCAATAAAGAAATCAAATCTGCCAGGTATTTTACTGATCGTGGGTGGTACATGAGGTATTATTAGAATATTCATTTTTTAACCGCCAACCTACTCTTATCTATCAAAGTTAATGTATGAGCCCATTTTTATCCTTTAGGATAGCCCACCCTGGGTTTATCATGTCCACATTTTCCATATTTGGATAAATTTTACATTTTCCCTTCTTCTCTTTTTAATCCATTTCAAGGGGGGATCCTTGAATATGTGCTTTTTAGTGTGTTTCGTACAATAATTGTGGATGACATGTTCAAATTCCCAAGCCAATACTTTATTTGTTAAAATTCGCCAGGTGGAAGAGTCATTCCCATTCTTAACTGATAGCCATCTTTGAAAGCTTTTAGAATGTGTTTCACATTCCTAGGCTTCTTTATGAAAAAGTAGGGAATATATTTAATAAGTGTGATGAATGGCCTTAAATATCTTACAAAGATATTTTCACCATATTTTCTGTCTAAATAAATTATGTTTCGGATATAATAATATGCTTTCCAGTTGAATTCCCCACTAGTAACTACCTTTTTTATTAAATGGGCATCAGAGACCATGTATAGTGGTCCATAATCTTGTAAACGAATAGCATAATCCGTATCATCTCCAATAATAAAAAAATCCTTATTAGGAAAACCCACGGAACTTATGGCCTCTCTTTTAATAAGCGGTCCTTCGAACGAGATGCCAGAAACCTGAAAATAATTACATTTAAGATCATCTTCCGTCACAATATCATATGTAAAGTGCCTAAAGGGGTTTCTAAAATTGAATTTTTTCGTTTCCAAATTAAAAAAGGATCGATTGAAATATCTGACAGGTACGAGAGCCGATTTCTTTCCCTTTATCCTTCCATGCCATTTAAGGAGCATTTCAAGAGCATCATCTTCCGGTTCCACGTCGTCGTCCATAAGCCAAATCCAATCGTAGCCGTCATTGTAGGCTCTCCTGACGCCTTCGTGAAACCCCCCAGCCCCTCCAGTATTTTCTTTCATGCGAACATAAATCACTTTCATCGGCCTGCCATCATTCAAATTATTTATCCTTGAAATCCCACCTTCCAAGACTTCTATATATCCCTTCTCTTGCAATAGTTGAGGTGTTCCATCTGTTGAGGCATTATCAATAATATAAATAGCGTCTGGAGATCTTGTCTGCCTCCTTAAAGCCTCTAAACATTCAATTAACAACTTTTTACGATTATAAGTCACGACTACCGCAGCTATTCTCATCATATATCACCCTTTGAATATAAGAGCCCTTTCCACAACCTTATCCAATGTTATGGTAATGTTCCCAGTAACTTTCACGTTTTCTCTCGAATTTCCTATAACTCGGTATAAGGAGCACGGGTTTCCTTTTATACACCCTTGTTGGTATTCTCTGAGTATGATCGCCTTCTTGGTGCTAATAAAAGTGTATATGTTGATTCCATTGTGAAAGATGATTTATTTTGCAGCGAGCTAGTGCCATTCCTTGTCCAGCATCTCAAATTCGAAATCCAGTGAAAGGTATGGTAGTTTACCATACTATTAATTGAATATTTCGTCGATTTTCCCGGTAAATATTAATTTGCCATTTATCTTTACCCACCCCAGCGAATATCTTATCATCCTTTATTGAACACTCTCCAGTGACTTGTGTTTAGCATATTTTTCATGGTCTAGAATATTATTTTACCATCTTAGTATATCTCTCCTTAGGCAATGGATGGTAACGGTCTTGGAGATATTTGTCATCCCCTGAAAATAGTATGGGCACACGCCTTGTAAAATTTTCATCTAGATTCCTAATCATGTAAGAAAATTGTGCGGACCTATGGAGTAAGCATGTTTTGTGTCTTTTATCATATCAGTTGCCTTCAATATTTCTGCGCTCAATAACCAGCACCTTCCTCCTTCATAATATGCTAGCCATTCTTTCCGCCATCACTGTAACTGCAAGACCAGCCCCACCATAAAGAACGACTATTCACCTTATACTTCAAGTTCTTTTAAGCTCATGAGTCTTTTATGACAACTGCAATGGTAACATCTATTGCAGATTAATGTAAGTATGACAAGTATTAGAATATGTACCACTAACTGTTCCTTTGTAAATTTTTCTTTATAAGTACACATTCCAAGCCACAAAAAAGTAACACTATTTTACCTGTCCCCCACTCTTATGGTACTTTTCAGAAGTATTGATTGTAGTATTCTACAGAGTTTACAAAAGGAAAAAAGATTTTTAGAATAATACAATCATTTATAAGGGGGTAAGAGTGGTTGGATATAAGGTAAAATCATTCTTTGAAAGATTTCAAGGTTGTGTGATCGCCGTTGACACCCGGCTCCTAATACCAGGGTAAAATCATTCTTTGAAAGATTTTAAGGGGGGGATCTTCTGCTTTATATTTTCACTTTTGGTCTGTGGTTGATAATGCTCTTTTTCCGGTCTGATTTTTCCAAAGCGTTGAAAAAATGAGATACATTAGTATTTATGGATTTTAGGTTCGTTCATTCATAAAGTATTCATATTCTGCATTGTGAAAAGCCCCAAGGATTATCTTTACATGCCCTCTATAAATTCTAGGATTTTATAATTGTGTGAGGGTCTAACAGCTAACATATCTTCATGCCAACAAAGATTACGGGGTAATACTCGCTGAGGGTGTAACAGTCTAACAGCTAACATATCTTCATGCCAACGTTCCAAGACATTGAAAGACAACTAATCGATGAAGCATCTGCTCATATCAATTTTGAAACAAATTTCTACACAACATCAAACATCCTATTCAATTTACTTCTCGATAATGCCACATCGGAATAGTATGCTATGGCAGAACACATAACAAGAGCCCTCTAAGGATTCGTATCACCTATTAACCGGTCTACCCACACTTTTCAAGGATGCAAATGGAAGATCGTGAACGTGCCAAAAACGGAGCTAAAGCGGATGCTCACCCCGGTAAGTATGATATTCATATTTTCGATTCTATTGGTGTTTGCTGCGCCATTCCTGATAAAAAAATACTTGACGATCCCTTTTACCAAAGTATATATTTACTCCAGATACTAGTTTTTTATTGGACTCTTCTTTATAAAGGATACATTATCTATCTCTTGTATTCTTTGAGATTAGTAAAAAATAGTGGATCAGGTTGGCCTATGATAAAAATATAAAACTTATTTCTGTCTTTTGTAACGGATCTTGTTTTAATCACATTGAAGTGATAAAAACGTATTCAAATCCCTTTTACCATCTCCTCACATGCTCTCCTGGCGTCGTCTATCTCTACAAAATTAGTATTAATTTCTGACACTATAATATTATAATTCTTTTTTTCAACCTGTAAAACATTTAAAGCATTTAATTTTTTACTTTCCTTGTGCTTGTGACTTTTTATTACAATTTAATGCTTTTTAATTTTGTTTTGTAAATTTCAATCCTTCTTATCGAGTCGTCTATCCTTATAAATAGATTGCATTATTGGGGATCGCCGACACAAAACATTAAATACAAACAACCAAAAAAAGAAAAAACAAAAATAAAGAAAAAATCAAGCCTATTAAAATCAGACCAAAATGGGATTGAAATAGATAATAGTGGACGAGTTCCTCGACTTCGTTGGAAGAATTAAAATCAGACCAAAATGGGATTGAAATATCTTCCACCACCTCACATTTTTGTTTTTTATTATATGTATTAAAATCAGACCAAAATGGGATTGAAATTTCAAACCATTAGCCCCCAAATGGGGGAATTCATAATTAAAATCAGACCAAAATGGGATTGAAATTATTATAGAGGAACCATAGACAGGGTAGATTACGAAGTATTAAAATCAGACCAAAATGGGATTGAAATGAGATGATCACGTTCCTGAACTTCCCACTATTTTGATTAAAATCAGACCAAAATGGGATTGAAATAGGACTATGATTTCGCTGGTATCTGTTTTGAGTATGAAATTAAAATCAGACCAAAATGGGATTGAAATGTTGGTGCTGGGATCGTTGGGGTTTCTTCAATTATGGATTAAAATCAGACCAAAATGGGATTGAAATGATTTGCCTGGGATGATGCAATCACTCTGGATTAGATTATTAAAATCAGACCAAAATGGGATTGAAATCTGAAATCCCTATCAGAGCATTCATACACGAAAACAGATTAAAATCAGACCAAAATGGGATTGAAATAAAGTTGGAGTCGTCGCACATGTCATGACAGCAGGATTAAAATCAGACCAAAATGGGATTGAAATCTATCTACTGAAGAAATGAAAAGGATATACAAAGAGTATTAAAATCAGACCAAAATGGGATTGAAATGACTGGGCTGTGCCTCCCCCGTGGCTAAAGTTATAGATTAAAATCAGACCAAAATGGGATTGAAATTTGATACCTTGAAGATGAGCTCATCAATGAGCTCATCATTAAAATCAGACCAAAATGGGATTGAAATATTTCTTGTCAGCTACTTCGATGAGATCCCCCATTAGATAAACATTAAAATCAGACCAAAATGGGATTGAAATAATATTTCTTCTTTAGTTTTTTTGTTCTTTTTCCATTATTAAAATCAGACCAAAATGGGATTGAAATTTTCTCTGGGCCAAGGTATATCATTCTGATCTCCGGATTAAAATCAGACCAAAATGGGATTGAAATCTTATTCGAAATATAATCAGTGTAAATGAAGTGATAAGGGATTAAAATCAGACCAAAATGGGATTGAAATGCTTAGCAAGCGTATGAGGCAGTCAAATACGTCAGTATTAAAATCAGACCAAAATGGGATTGAAATATAAAAAGGTATATTGTGTCAGCGTGCATAGGAAACCATTAAAATCAGACCAAAATGGGATTGAAATAGCTGAGCACTCATATTCGTTTGTATTAGTTTTTCCATTAAAATCAGACCAAAATGGGATTGAAATATAATAAAATTCGAACTTTGCTTGTGGGGGTAATACATGATTAAAATCAGACCAAAATGGGATTGAAATGGCAAATTGTGGCTCTATTCGAAAGTCCCGTAATCCTATTAAAATCAGACCAAAATGGGATTGAAATTAACTGCGGAACTCTTATTGTAACCCGCCAGTTTAAATTAAAATCAGACCAAAATGGGATTGAAATAGCCCCGGGAGCTGTTCAGGCTGACAGTAGCGAGGCATTAAAATCAGACCAAAATGGGATTGAAATATGGTTTGTTCGTTATAGTTGAGTTTAGCGAAGAAAGATTAAAATCAGACCAAAATGGGATTGAAATTTGAAGCAAAGATGCTCCAAGATGAAGAAGTTATCAAAGAATTAAAATCAGACCAAAATGGGATTGAAATACATATACCACCATGTGGTATTATGAACCCTCTCATATAATTAAAATCAGACCAAAATGGGATTGAAATCGGAGGTTTGTAATCTTAAAGTGGAAGATTTTGAGAATTAAAATCAGACCAAAATGGGATTGAAATGTGATTCGAGGTAGGCGAAGAAGGGCGTGTGGCTGTATTAAAATCAGACCAAAATGGGATTGAAATTTCTCACTCCGAGGATCTTCCAACCGTTCTCACTCTGCGTATTAAAATCAGACCAAAATGGGATTGAAATATCTGCCGTATTCTTCATCCAATCTTCTTAAAAAGTAATTAAAATCAGACCAAAATGGGATTGAAATCTTTCTGAATCATCGCACTCGGGTACTGTTTCCAAGATTAAAATCAGACCAAAATGGGATTGAAATGTGTCAAGTACAAGCCCCCCATCAACTATTATAATGTATTAAAATCAGACCAAAATGGGATTGAAATGGCACCTCTGGATATCATGACAGAGCCGGGCTTCGAATTAAAATCAGACCAAAATGGGATTGAAATATGTACTTGTAGGGTATTATCAGGGCCTCCTGCTTATTAAAATCAGACCAAAATGGGATTGAAATCTATACTCATGAAGACTGAGGCTCTTCAGAAGCTTTATTAAAATCAGACCAAAATGGGATTGAAATTGTATTTGCTCTTGGAATGGAAGATTTTCTATTCTTATTAAAATCAGACCAAAATGGGATTGAAATACGAAGCTCGTGAGAGATACGCTGTACGTGGACGCTGAATTAAAATCAGACCAAAATGGGATTGAAATCTCACCCATGTCTATCTATTGTCATCATCATATATTAAAATCAGACCAAAATGGGATTGAAATTCGAACGCCATCCAAAGATCCAGCGGCCCATTCTCATTAAAATCAGACCAAAATGGGATTGAAATTGGCTATATACTCGACGGGGCCACACCCCCACATTTAATTAAAATCAGACCAAAATGGGATTGAAATCATACTTCTTAAGTGCACTATTATACATGCTCATTGTATTAAAATCAGGCCAAAATGGGATTGAAAAATTATTTTTTGGTTACATTTTCTATTTTGTATTCTATGTTTTCTTCTTCGAGTTTTCTTGCTATGGTTTTGCTCATTTTACCTACTGCGAGTACGAGGATGTTTAGGCCTCTTTTTGCTGCGGCTAGGGTTGCTTCTGGTGTTGCGAATTCGAAGTCGACTTTTAGGTTTAGTTTGTTTGCTACCGCCCGAGCTACTGTACCCATTATACCGACCTTGTCATAGTCTTTTTCGTATATTTTCTTTACTTTTTGGAGGTTGGCGGCTCTGGATCCTCCTTCGTTTATTCTTGGGAGTACTAGTATGGTTACTTTGCCTTTTCTGAGGTTTATTAGTCCGCTGAGTTCTGTTAGTGCCACGTCTTCTCCCTTTTTGGCATCGTGGAGGACTTTTCCGTGGGCTTGGCCGTCTGTTCTCTTTTTTGCGTAGAGTATTCCTTTTTCCATGAATAGTTCGACTTCTTCGCCCCTTTTGAGGTTTTCTTTTGCTATGGCAGGCCATATTGACTTGTAGGTGCTCATTGTCTCTAGTACGGTGTCTGCGTATTTTCTGAGTGTTATGGCTTCTCTTTTTAGTTTTTCCATTCCCCTTTTTGTTAGTTTATAGTATGATCTTCCGTCTCCGGGTTCTATGTAGCCTTGGTCTGTTAGTGTTTTTATGTTTTCGGAGACGGCTTGTACTGTTATGCCTAGTTTTTCGGCGATGTCTCTTTGCCTTATGTGGGGTTGGTTTTCCGCTATCTCGGCTAGTATCTGGAATCTTGTCAGTTCGCCTTTCTTTTTGAATACTCGCATGCTGTTTCACCCTATCTTGTCATTAAGTGCATTATCGAGTAATTCTAGGAATTTTTCTTCGGTTCCGTGGGGTATGTAGGCTCCGCAGGCCATTGCATGTCCTCCGCCGCTTCCCCCGACTTTTTCTGCTATTTTACCTATTATGGATCCGAAGTGTATCCCATCTAATGCGAGGAGCCTTGAACAGCGCAGGGAAACCTTTGTGCCATGTTCTTTGACTCCTAGGCCTATTATGGGTTTTTTCCAGTCACCGTAGCCTATTATCATCCCTGCTATGGTGCCTATCACGTTATTTCTTATCTCAGTGGTTTTGAAGTATTGTAGGTTCTTTTTTTGTTGGAGGAGCTCCTCTGTTTCTATTAGTTCTATTTTTTCTGCTAGGTATCTTCTGTGGGCTCTTGTAACTGTTTCCAGTTCGTCTAGTGCCTTGCCTCTTTCTCCTCTTAGTATTTTGAGGGCTAGTTTGATGTCGTTGTTTCGATTGCAAGCGTTTATAGCCGTGGAGAATTCTGCCAAGTCGCGGAGTGGTGTGTATTTTTCTTCTCCTAGGAGGTCATATGCCTCTGCGGATACTAATTGTGGAATATATTTCACGTATTTTGGGGGTACTTTCCTTGATAGCATCTTAACAAGTTCTGAGAATAGTTTTCTTTTCTCTTCCATGGTTAGGTCGCATAGGCAACGGTATCTTTCCCCTTCCTTATATGGTATCCCTAATTTTTTCAGGAGTAGTATAGATTCTGTCCTGTTGTTGGTGATTGGCAGGTTGACGTCGCTGAAGTATGATAGGGCTACGAATATGGGTCTTGTTTGTCTGCCATATATTGATAGGTCTTCTATGATATCTATTTGTCCTAGTTTCCTGCTATCTTTTAGTATTTGAGCGTTTAGGCCTGTTAGTTTGCCCGTTAACGAATTTTGAAGGTCTCCTATGGCTGATAATACGCCCATCCAGCTTAGGTCATTATGGTTGAATTTTTTTGAGAGGAGGTATGCCATTCCACCGCCTGAGACTTGGGTTGAACCGTCTATCCCATGTTTTATTGGGTTCAGTTCTAGTAGTTGTCCTTTTGGGTTTTTTCTTGGTAGTGGTGGATGGTGATCCAGGATTATTATCTTGGAGTTGGATGTGGTGATTTTTTCTATTTGTTGGCCTGAGCCCATGTCTGTGAATATTGTGAGCTCGTTTTCTATTTTGATGTCTTCGACTTGGTTGAGGTTTATGAATTCTATTTCATAGTCTTTTTCTGTTCTTTCGAGGAGGGTTGAGATGATGGCCCCGGCTGTTATACCGTCACAGTCGCGGTGACTGTAAACTTTAATATCCTCTGAGGATTCTATAATCTCTTTAGCCTTTAGGAGGCCTTTATCAAGTCCTGGGGGTGTTTTCATCTTATCATCTCTTTCGGGAGGCTTTTATCATTTTACTGATCCTGAGGAGTAGTTTTCTCTTTTTTAGGTTGTTGTGTTCTATTATGACTCTTCCGCTGCGTTCCCACCATGATGGTGGATATGCTTTATCCGCTTCTACCCTTGCCTTGAATTTTAATCTTTCAGCAGCCTCTTTGATCTCATTTAAAGTTGGGGATTCTACTGCATGTTTTCGGGGGATTTTTCTTCCTTCTTTTTTTGTTTTTTTAGCATCTAGATAAGCGGGCCATATGATTGTTTCCATGTTTTTCAATCCTCTGAGAGTTCGTGGAATAATTTTATTAGCATGTCTTTTATGGTGTAATTTTCTGGGGTTATAGCTTTTATACCATATTCTTTGAGCTTTGCCGCGGTTATGGGGCCGATAGCGGCTACTGTTATCCTACCATTGGATAGTTTTTTTATTATATCATCTTTTTTGTCCTTTTTTGTGGTGAGGAGGTTTTCCACTGTCAATGGACTTGTGAATGTTATCGCGTCTATCTCCTCTTTTAGTATTTTTTCTATGAGCCTTTTTATCCTATCATCTTTGGGTTTGGCGGATTTGTAGGCTTCTGCTATATAAACCTTGGCCCCCATCTTTTCCAGGCCTTCGGGTAGCACATTTCTGGCTGCGAGCGTCCTTGGTATGGCAACATTCTTGTTTTTCATATCATGGGATGATAATGTTTCGAGCAAGCCCTCTGCTGTGTAGTTTGAGGGTATGACATCAGCTTTTAATCCTATCTTTTCAAGGGCTTCTCGGGTTTTAGGGCCTATGACCGCGATTTTACAGTCTGGTTTTAATTTTATTTTTTTGCAGTGTTTTTTTATGGATTTTATGGCTGCTGGTGATGTGAAGATTATCCAATCGAATTTTTTGAGGTTTTCGCATAATCTTTTGAGGGTTTTTGTCTTGGGTGTTTGGATTTGGAGGGTGGGGGCGATGAATGGTATTCCACCTGCTTCTTCTATGAGTTTTATGGCTTCTTCGCATCTTTCTTCTGGTCTTGTGATGGCTATTACTTTGCCTTTCAAATCCATTATGGATCCTCTTCTATTATTTTCTTGTATAGGTCTACTATGTGTCCTATGATGATTATTGCGGGGGGTTTTATATCCTTTGTGTGTATGTCTTCTAGTGTTGCGAAGGTTATCCTTTCATTTTTTGTTGTCCCATTTTCTATTGCGCAGACTGGTGTGTCAGCTGGACGATATTTCATCAATTTCTTTGTGTTCTTTTTGAGGTTGCCCACGCCCATTAGTATGATGAGGGTGTCTGCCTTGTAATCCCAGTGTACTTGTCTTTTCTCTTTTGTAGGATCTTCATGGCCTGTTACAACTGTGAATGATGTTGCTATGCCGCGGTGGGTGATGGGTAGGCCTGCTGCTGTGGGAACGCCTATTGCAGATGTTATACCTGGTATTATCTTTGTTTTTATGCCGTGGGATTTTAGTGCTAGGAGTTCTTCTCCTCCGCGGCCGAATATGAATGGGTCTCCCCCTTTTAATCTGACCACTATATTGTTTTTCTCTGCTTCTTCGACTATTATCCTATTTATCTCATCTTGGGTTTTACTGTGCTCTCCAGGTTTTTTACCCACGTATATGAGTTTAGCATCCTCTGAAGCATGTTCTAGGATTTTATTGTTGATTAAACGATCATATATTATAACATCAGCCTTTTTTATGATTTTTAGTGCTTTTAGTGTGATGAGTTCAGGGTCTCCGGGTCCTGCGCCGATAAGATATACTACCATATTCTAACCTCTGTTAATGTATTCTATTATACCCTTGAAGAATTTTATACCATCATCTGATCCTAGTATGGCCTCTGAGGCCCTTTCTGGGTGGGGCATCACAGCGCATACGAGCCCTGATTTGTCACAGACCCCTGTTATCCCATCTATGGACCCGTTAGGATTTTCTGAATAGAATTGTAAAACTACTTGATCATTGTCCCAGAGTTCCTGGATGTTGTCGGTGTAGTATCTTCCCTCTGCGTGGGCGATTGGCATCCTAATAATCTCATCCTTCTTATAGAGTGAGGTGAATGGCGTTCTAGTAGTTTTAACCTTGAGTTTTGTCCATTTACAATTGAATTTTGGGTATTGGTTGACTGTGAAAACGCCGGGTACTAGGCCGACCTCTGCGAGTATCTGAGCCCCATTACATATACCTAGGACGGGTTTTTCTTCTTTCACGAGCTCTCTTACACCATCCATAACTGGTGTTATGGCCGCTATCGCCCCTGCCCTGAGATAATCCCCATATGAGAACCCGCCAGGGATTATAACAGCATCTAAATAACTTAAATCCTCCAAGTCCCACCATATGTATTCTGGCTTGGCCCCCACTAATTTCAGGGCGTGGTAGACGTCCCTGTCACAATTTGAGCCTGGGAATCTTATAACTCCAACCCTCATATTTAATCCTCAGGTTTTATAGTAATTTGATAGTCGTGTATCACTGGATTGCAGAGGAGGCGCTGACACATATCCTCAACCTCCTCTTCAACCTTCTTCATGTTATCCTCTTCCATTGTAAAGGTTATGATATCCATTGTGTTAGTATTTTCAACCTCGTATCCTAGCAGTGCCAAGGCTCTTTGTATTGTGGCCGCCTCAGGGTTTAACATACCCTTTTTTAGTTTTATTCTGACTTCAACATTGAATTTCATAACAGATCATCCTCTAGTTTCCATCTTTTTTTATCCCTATCATCGAGGATTAGGGAGGCAACTATCCTATAGGCATCTATAACTCCACCTTCACCTCTCCTGAAAAGATCCTTGTCTAGGGTTTTCCTGGTTTTCATCTCCCATAATCGGCAAGTGTCCGGGCTTATCTCATCACCTACTAATAGTCTGCTATTGTATCGTCCAAATTCTAGTTTAAAGTCTGGTAGCAGCAGACCCCTCTCCTTGAGGAACCCCTTTAGGGTGTTGTTAACCTTTAATGTTATCTTTCTCATCTTCTCTAGTTCATCCCGGGTTGTGAGGCCAAGGGCGACAGCTATGTCATCATTGAGCATTGGATCCCCATACTCATCACTTTTGTAGTCTATTTGTATTATAGGTTCCTTGAATTCTTGGCCTTCCTTGAACGGGTACCTTTTTGTGAGGCTTCCGGTTGCTATGTTCCTTGCTATGACCTCAATAGGTATCATTTCAAGTTTCCTGGCGAGAATGTACCCTGGTTTCACCAACGCTATATAATGGGTTTTTATACCGGCAGCTTCAAGAACCTCGAAAAACTTAGCTGAGATTATGGAATTGTAGTATCCCTTCATAGGGATCTTGTCATGTTTTTCACCATCACCTGCAGTTATATCATCCCGGAATCTGATTATAACCTCATCTGGATTGTCTGTCTTGTATATGTCCTTTGCCTTGCCAGTGTAGAGAAGTTTTCCCAGTTTCATGATTATCACATCTCTCTTATAGGGGGAGAACCTTATATAGGTGTTAGAACCATTATTGTGATATATTATTAACAAAGTTTATATACATCCCTTTATGATTATCCACTATAATCCAAGAGTATAAGACTATGAAGCTTCTCCAGGTGAAATAATGTGTGGCATAGCTGCTTGCATACTAGAAAATGGTAAAGCCGCTCCAATATTACTAGGATGTGTTAAAAGGTTGGAGTATAGAGGTTATGACTCTGTTGGCATCGCAACACTCAATTCAAGTATAATAGTCGAAAAAGATGAAGGTAAAATAAATGATTTCGAAGAAAGCCTAGATCTTTCCAAGTTCCAGGGTAGAATAGGCATTGGCCACGTGCGCTGGGCAACACACGGCCCCCCAACAAGAGAAAATGCGCACCCACACCTAGACTGCGATGGAAAGATAGCGATAGTACACAATGGGATAATCGAAAATTACATGGAACTAAAAAATGAACTCAAAAGTGAAGGGCACAATTTCGCATCAGAGACAGACACTGAAGTCATAGCACACCTAAT
>JACIWM010000178.1 GCA_014360945.1 Candidatus Bipolaricaulota bacterium | reverse complement strand
CCTGAAAAGCGAGGACATCCTCGATGCCTTCCTTGTGACCATCCCGTTGGCCCTCGTTTTCGCCCGCCTCTACTACGTGGCCTTCAATTGGGAGTTTTACCGCCACAATCCTTGGGAAATCCCGGCGGTTTGGCACGGAGGATTGGCCATTCATGGCGGATTAATAGGCGGGGCCTTGGGCCTCTTCATTTCCGCTCGCTGGAAGAAGCTTCCGTTTTGGTCCCTGGCGGATGCGGTGGCGCCGGCCCTGGCCCTGGGTCAGACCCTGGGAAGGATCGGGAATTTTCTCAATGGGGACGCGTTCGGA
Source organism: Candidatus Bipolaricaulota bacterium (assembly GCA_014360945.1). Taxonomy (GTDB): domain Bacteria; phylum Bipolaricaulota; class Bipolaricaulia; order Bipolaricaulales; family Bipolaricaulaceae; genus DTER01. The sequence goes on along the minus strand of JACIWM010000178.1, from coordinate 442 downwards.
ACGCCTACAAGCCTGCCGTGGGGAATTGTGTTTCCGTTGGATTCACCGGCAGGAATGGCCTACCCCGGCCAGCCCCTCCATCCGGCCATGCTTTATGAAGCGTTCGGGAATCTCCTTATCTTCTTAGCCCTTTGGCGGCTGTCGCGGCGGCCAGCTAAGCCGGGCTTCCTCGCTGCCCTCTACTTCGTTCTCTACGGGCTTGTTCGTTTTCCTTGCGAGTTCGTGCGGGGTGACGCTCTCTGGCTTGGTCCGTTCCGGGCGGCCCAGGTGGCGAGCGTCCTCCTCATTTTTGGCTTCGGAAGCTGGCTCCTTTTGCGAAAGCTTTGGCGGGTCGCAGGGAAGGCCCCCGGCCACTAGAATTCCGGGTCATGAAAAGCGCGGAACTTCGCCGGGCTTTTTTGGAGTACTTTCGCGAGAACGGGCATGTGATCCTGCCCTCATC
>JACIWM010000177.1 GCA_014360945.1 Candidatus Bipolaricaulota bacterium | reverse complement strand
CTGACCGTGGGGTTTGTTGATCCCGCCACAGGCGAGCGTCTTGTAGGTGGCACTCTGCGCACAGCCAGCTCCAACCTCCTTGTGGATCCGTGGAACCCCATCGACGGTTCGAACTGGATCTTCGATATGACGCCCATCCGGGCCACAGGTGACTGGGGCGTCGTGTTCGATCCGTACACCGGGCTCTATCGGCCGCAGCGGATCGAGCGGGCCGAGGTCACCGTGCAGGAAGGCCTCCCGGTCGGCAAGACCTTGGACTGGGTGGACCTGAAGTTCGCTCCGGAGATCAAAGTCCCCGAGGACGCTTGGGTGGACTGGGACGCGGCAAACCAGAGGTTCATCACCGCTGCTGAGAAGTATCCCGAGGGCCTCACCGCCCTCACCAAGTGCGTGGTCTACTATCCCGAGGACCTTTGGTCCGTGCCCCTCCATGACGGAAGCACCCTCTCCCTGGGCGACTTCATCATGTATATAATCCTCCGGTGGTTTGACCGGGCCAAGCCTGAATCCCCCATTTATGACGAGGCTGCTGTTCCGGAATTTGAGAGCTTCATGGAGTACTTCAAGGGCGTGCGGATCATCTCCACTGATCCCCTGGTGATCGAGACCTATTCCGACCTCTGGTACCTGGACGCGGAGTGGATCGTGACCACCTGGTTCCCGTACTACCCCCAAGGGCCGGGGTTCTGGCACAACCTGGCCATTGGCATCAAGGCTGAGGCTGCCAAAGAGCTGGCGTTCTCCGCGGACAAGGCC
>JACIWM010000176.1 GCA_014360945.1 Candidatus Bipolaricaulota bacterium | reverse complement strand
CTGGAGGTCCTTTACAACTACCGCTACCTTTCTGAGCCTTTTCCCAACGAGGAAAGGCGTTCCATTTGGCGTTACGAGGCGTTTTTGCCGGTGGAGGAGAAACATAGTCCACCCCTTCGGGCCGGCCTCACCCCCCTTTATTTCGTGCCCCATCTCGCAAAAAGCGTGGGAATAAAAGCCTTGTGGATCAAGGATGACACCCTCCAACCCACGGCGTCCTGCAAGGATCGGGGGACGGCGGTGACGGTGGCCGTGGCGCGGAAGCTGGGCCGGTCCGCCCTCTCCTGCGCCTCCACGGGGAACGCCGCCGCTTCCCTGGCCGGTTTTTGCGCGGCCAGCCGTCTTCCCTGCTACATCTTCGTCCCCAAGGCTGCGCCGGCTCCAAAGATCTCCCAGCTTGTGGCTTTTGGCGCCCGTGTCTTTCGCGTGGACGGAACTTATGACCAGGCCTTCTCCCTGGCCTTGGAGGCCTCGCAGAAATTCGGATGGTACAACCGCTCCGACGGCCTGAACCCCATGGTGGTGGAGGGAAACAAAACCGTAGCCTTTGAGATCTGGGAGGAGCTGGGGGAGGTGCCGGATGCGGTGGTGGTGGCCGTGGGCGACGGCGCCGTGATCGCCGGGGTTTGCAAGGGTTTTCTTGAGCTGGCCTGGTCGGAGATAACCTCGCGGATTCCCAAGGTCTTCGGAGTCCAAGCTGCGGGAGCGGCTCCCGTGGCCCGTGCATTCGCACGTTTCCAGCGCGGTGAACCCATCCTCCCTGCGGAGGA
>JACIWM010000175.1 GCA_014360945.1 Candidatus Bipolaricaulota bacterium | reverse complement strand
AAGATTTTGGAGCGAGCCCTGCGGGACCTTTCCTCCCTGGAAGAGGGCGGAGCGGACGCCGCGATCCTTGAGAATTTTGGGGACCGGCCATTCGCAAAGCTTGCGGATAAAGCCACGGTAGCCCAGATGGCCGTGATCGCCCGGGAGCTCGTGCGCGCCGCAAAGATTCCGATCGGCGTAAATATTTTGCGTTCCGATGGTGTGGCCGCCCTTTCCGTGGCCTTCGCCGCCGGGGCTTCCTTCATTCGGGTGAACGTTTTCTCCGGTGTGGCCTTCACCGATCAAGGGGTGATCGAGGGCTGTGCCCGCGAGGTTCTCCTCTTGCGCAAAGCCTTGGGAGCAAAGGTCGCGATCTTTGCCGATGTGCACGTGAAACACGCCTTTCATTTCGGGGATCTCTCCGATGCCGCGCGGGACGCGGCCCGGAATGGTGCCGACGCCCTCATTGTCACCGGAAAGGCCACGGGCCTTCCCCCTCTTCCCGAAGATGTGGAGACGGTCAAGAAAGAAAGCGGGCTTCCCGTCCTCGTGGGAAGCGGGGTAACTCCCGAAAACATCGGGAAATTTGCGAATGCTGACGGATTCATCGTGGGGACTTGGCTTAAGCGCCGCGGAATCGTGGACGAGCCCGTGGATCCGGATCGAGTTCGCCTTTTAGTCCAGGCCGTGCGCGCGTTAGCTTCTTAGTTCGCTTTTCTGGCCCAAAGCTTGCGTTTGCCGTTGGGCTGCACCCAGAACTCCTCCACGGAAAAGCCGGAAAGGAGGGCGTGGATTTCCTCGTCCGTCCAGAA
>JACIWM010000174.1 GCA_014360945.1 Candidatus Bipolaricaulota bacterium | reverse complement strand
TTTTAGCGTACGATACGAAGCCCTCCTCCGGCCAGAATTCGATCGCACTCCTCTTTTGTCGCCCACACAAAATCGCCGGGGTTGGTCTGCTTGAGGGCGGAGATAGCCACGCCGTAGTTGAGCCCGGTCTGCACATCTTTCGTGAGGTAACCAAAGAGGAAGCCACCGGCAAAGGCGTCGCCTGCGCCAACCCGATCAACGATTTCCAGGTCAAATACTGGAGCGCGGAAGATCTGGCCGTCGCTATAGGCCAAAGCGGTCCAAGTGTTGCGCCAAACGGAAGGGGTTTCGCGGATCGTGATGGCCACCGCCTTCAGGTTCCTGAACATCTGGTTCAGGCGCTCGGCTACCTTCTCGAAGGATTCTTCTTTCACCCCGAACACCCGTTCCGCGTCCTCTTCAGTGGTGATGAGGATGTCTGCCTGAGAAACTAGTTTAGTCATGACTCGTCGTGCCTCTTCTTGGCTCCAGAGGCGGGCACGGTAGTTGAGATCTATGGAAACGAAAACTCCATGTTCTTTGGCTTTTTTCACTGCTTCCTTTGTAGCTTCTGCCGCGGAGGGGGAGAGGGCTGGGGTGATTCCGGTAGTGTGGAAGGCCTTTGTTTGCGAAAAGATTTTGTCCCAATCCACTTCCCCGGGCTGGATTTTAGCCATAGCTGAGTCTCGGCGATCGTAAAGAACGGAGCTTGCCCGGGGGCTAGCTCCAAACTCCACGAAATAGAGGCCAACGCGATCGCCATCGGTCCAAACGATATGAGACGTGTCAACTCCCTGTTCCCGGGCCTTATTGGCAATCATTCGGCCCAAGGG
>JACIWM010000173.1 GCA_014360945.1 Candidatus Bipolaricaulota bacterium | reverse complement strand
AGGGCTTGAAGCTCTTAACGCGTTCTTCCGGAGGGAGGACCCGAGGATGAACGCGTTTGGCCTCAGAAACCTCGCCCAGGTCCTTGCGGGTGACCTCGGGCTTTTTGTGCGCGTAGGCCTCCGGGCCTTTCAGGGGGAGGCCGCGAAGGAAGCGGTCGATGGCCAGGGCCGCGCGGCGTCCGGCGGCGATGGCCTCGATGGCGATGGCTGGTCCGGTCACCGCGTCCCCGCCGGCAAAAACTTTCGGCCGGCTCGTCTGGCCAGTTTCCGGATCCGCTTGGATTGTCCCATCCTTATTCAGGGCCACGCCCATCTCCCCGAGGAAGGAAAAATGGGGTTCCTGACCGACGGCCACAATCGCGGCCTCTACCTCCACCACGAACTCCGCTCCAGGGATGGGCACTGGCCGGCGCCGGCCGGAGGCATCGGGCTCGGAAAGCTGCATGCGCTGACAGTGAATCCCGCGCAGTTTTTCTCCCTCGGTTAAAAAGGCAAGAGGTTGGGCGAGGAATTCGAACTTGACCCCTTCTTCCTCGGCTTCCTGGATTTCCTCGGGCTCAGCCGGCATTTCCTTCCGGCTGCGGCGGTAAACGATCACCACCTCCGCGCCGAGGCGACGGGCCGTGCGGGCCGCGTCGATGGCGGTGTTCCCTCCCCCGATCACCGCCACCTGCGCAGGAAGCTTGGGAGGCCTCCCTGTTTTCACCTGAGCCAAAAATTCAATGCCCTGAAAGACCGCGGGATGATCTTCACCGGGAACCCCGAGCCTACGGGACTTCCAGGCGCCTAGCCCCAAAAAGACGGCATGGAATTGGCGCTCCAATTCATCCAGGGTGATATCCCGGCCGAGGGCTACCCCGGTACGGAACTCTATGCCCATGCGCTTAAGAACGGCGATCTCTCGATCC
>JACIWM010000172.1 GCA_014360945.1 Candidatus Bipolaricaulota bacterium | reverse complement strand
TCTGGCGGGCGGTATTCGATTCTCATTTTCTCGGGCTTTGTGATGTATCCGGGGATGCGCACGGCCGCGGTGCGGTCCGCGGTGCCGAAGAAAAGCTCCACCGGAGCCTCAAATCCCGGCCGCAGCCGTCGATAGGAATTGGTGGATGGCGAAACAAAAGCGGAGAGAGCCCGGCTATGGAGAAGAAGCCCGCCGATATAGGCGAGCCCCGTCTCGGAAAGGCCTTCTTCCCCGGCGAAGATGTTCCCGTTTGGGCCAAGCAAAAGCTGATGTAAATGAAGTCCGTTTCCTGGCTGATTGTAAAGGGGTTTAGGAAGAAAACAAGCCACAAGACCTTCTTCTGCGGCAACGCGGCTGATGAGATCCTTGGCGAGCACCGTCCAATCCGCCGCCGTCTTGATCGTGCCAAGGCCGAGTTCGATTTCCATTTCTCCGAGGCTTCCGCTCTCATGGTGGTGGTAGCGCACGGGAATGCCCCAGCGGGTGAGGATTTCCACGACACGGTCGCGCACAGTCTTTCCGGAATCTGCGACGCCGGTGGCGTGATAGCCGGAGCGCACTCCGGGAAGAACGTCGCCCCATAGGTCCGGCTGGCCTTCTAAAGGAAGGATTTCCACTCCCTGGCCCAGGGGGCCGTCGGCTACGTGGATCTCCGTGAAAAGGTAGAACTCGAGTTCCACGGCGAACCTGGCCTCGTTGGCGATGCCGGCATCACGGAGGAACCGCTCGGCCGCGGCGGCCACGGTGCGTGGACTCAATGGACTCGGCCCTTCTCCAGGCCGGCCTAAATCGCACAGGATCAACGCGGCCGGGGGATCGCTCAAGGGATCCAAATAAACAGCGTTTAAGTCAGGAAGAAGGACCCAGTCGCTTTCCTCCGCTTGGGCCAGGCCATAGTGGGCGCCATCCACGCCCACCCCTT
>JACIWM010000171.1 GCA_014360945.1 Candidatus Bipolaricaulota bacterium | reverse complement strand
TTCCCGTCTTGGTAGCGCGGGGATATCGGGTGGGGACGGTGAAGCACGTGGGCCCGGAGGTTGAGCCTGATACGCCCGGAAAGGACACGTTTCGCCATCGCGAGGCCGGAGCCGCGCGGGTCCTTCTCTATTCCGATGTGCGAGCCGCTCTCTTTTGGGATCACGAGGGTACGCCTGTTGAGGAATATATCGCGCGCTACATGGCCGATCTGGATCTCGTCATCCTCGAAGGCTTTAAGGACTCAGCTTTTCCGAAGATCGAGGTTTACCGATTCGGCGAGCCCTTGGCCGGAAGGATTCCCGTGGTGGCGGTGATCGCGGAAAAACCTGCCCGCATTCCCGATGGAATCCCCGTGCTTTCCCCTGATCCCGAGCTTGTTGCGGACTTTCTGGAAACGGAATTTCTAGCCCCCTAGGAATGAGAAGTTTTTTGTTTTTGCTTGCGATCTTGGTCCTGGCAAGCGTTGGAGCCACCGTAAACACAAAGGAGCGGGATTCCCAGCCGGAGAAAATGTTGATTTTTGGGCTTCCGGCTTGGGGGCCCACTGTCCTGCGCACTCCCGAAGGGGAGGAAATTCTCGCGGGATGTGGGCCGGAAGCGGCGCGGCTTCTCCTCCTCTACTATGACGTTGTCCTTGGGACCTCCTTCGTGCGGAAGGATCCGGAATCCGCGATCTCTGAGCTTCATCGGCTCATGGGGACGCTCACCGTGGAATGGCAGGGCACAAAGCAGGGGCTAACCTGGCCTTGGGCGTTCCGTTCTGGCCTTCGGGCTTATATCGAAGCCCGATATTCGTCGCCTGTGCAGATCAAAAGCTTCACCGGCGGCCTTGGCGAGGTTTTCTTTCGGGCGGTCAGATTGATCCAACAAGGTATTCCTGCGGTGCTTCTTTTCGATTGGCAGGGCGAGGGCGGGATTTTTCCCACCCATTATGCGGT
>JACIWM010000170.1 GCA_014360945.1 Candidatus Bipolaricaulota bacterium | reverse complement strand
ATTCCCGTCTCCTTCTTGAACTCCTCGATGAGCCAATCCATGATGCGGCGGTCGAAATCGTCTCCACCGAGCTGAGTGTCACCGTCGGTGGCGATGACCTCAAAGACACCTTCGCCGATGTCGAGGATGGAGACGTCGAAAGTTCCGCCGCCTAGGTCGTAGACGAGAACCTTTTGTTCGCCCTCCTTATCGAGACCGTAGGCAAGGGCCGCGGCGGTGGGCTCGTTCAAGATGCGCAGAACCTCGAAACCCGCGATGATGCCCGCGTCCTTCGTGGCCTGACGCTGGAGGTTGTTGAAGTAGGCGGGGCAGGTGATCACTGCCTTTTGGATCTTTGTGCCCAAAAGCTCCTCCGCGTCCCTCTTAAGCTTTTGGAGGATGAACGCGGAGATCTGTTCGGGGGTGAACTCCTTCACCTGGCCACCCATTTCCACCCGGAACCGCCAGTCCGTGCCCATTTTCCTTTTCACGGAGAGGACGGTGCGGGTGGGGTTGAGGATGGCCTGGCGTTTGGCGAGCTGTCCCACCAGGATCTCGCCGTTCTCGGTGAAGGCCACCGCGGAGGGGGTGATGCGTTCGCCCTCGGCGTTGAGGAGCACCTCGGGCCGGCCACCCCGCACGATGGCAATACAGGAGTTAGTGGTCCCAAGGTCGATGCCTACGACCTTCTCTTTCTCGCTCATTGCGCCTCACCTCCTTTCGGGCCGAGGCTTACCTTGACCTTGGCCGGCCGGAGGACCCGGCCCTGACGGGTCCAGCCCCGCTCCAGCTCCGCAAGTATTTTATTTTTGGGTTGGTCCGATTCCTCGGCCAACACGGCCTCGTGATAAAGGGGGTCGAAATCCTCACCCACAGCGGGAATGGGTTTGCACCCCAGTCGCTCCAAAATCTCCGCAAAAAGGCTGTGCACGGCGCGCAGGCCCTCCCGAAGCTGCGCGGGATCCTGG